>CAJYVI010000152.1 GCA_913778145.1 uncultured Pseudocitrobacter sp. | reverse complement strand
AGTACAACGAAACGCTGCATCAACTACTGGCGGGCCGTATTGAGGTGGTGGAGGTGCCGCGTATTCGGGCGACCGGCAGCGCGATTTCTGCATCCGAAGTGCGCAGATTATTAAAAACAGAACAGTTTTCCCGTATTCGGGAGATCGTACCAGAAACCACTTTCGCCCACCTGGAAGCGCATTATGGCGCGGTGGAAGTGGCGTAAACATTCAGGGAATACATCATGAAAATAGTAAGGGAGGCGCTGGCCGGTACGCAGGAGTCCAGCGACCTGATGGTGAAAATCGCCCCCGCCGACGGCGAGCTGGAGATTGTCATCCACAGTGAAGTGATTAAACAGTTTGGCGAGCAAATCCGCCGGGTAGTTGACGAGACGTTACAGCGCATGGGCGTGGCGCAGGGGCTCATTATCATCGAAGACAAAGGCGCGCTGGATTGTGTCATCCGTGCCCGTTTGCAAAGTGCGCTACTGCGCGCTGCCGATGAAAAAGCCATCGCCTGGGAGGCGCTCTAATGAATAAACTTCGCCGCAGTATGCTGTTTTTACCCGGCGCGAACGCCGCCATGCTCTCTACCGCATTCATCTACCGCCCCGACTCCATTATGTTCGACCTGGAAGACGCCGTGGCGCTGCGCGAGAAAGACACCGCGCGCCTGCTGGTGTTCCATGCTCTGCAACACCCCATGTATCAGGATATCGAAACCGTTGTGCGTATTAACCCACTGAATACGCCGTTTGGTCTCGCGGATCTTGAAGCGGTGGTTCGTGCGGGCGTTGACGTCATTCGCCTGCCAAAAACCGATACCCCGGAAGATATCTTCGAACTCGAAGGCCACCTTGAGCGCATTGAGCGTGAATGCGGGCGCGAAGTGGGCTCCACGGGCGTGATGGCGGCGATTGAATCTGCCGTGGGCGTCATCAATGCCGTGGCGATTGCCCGCAGCTCCCCGCGTCTGATTGGTATCGCCCTGGCGGCGTTTGACTACGTGATGGATATGCAAACCGAGCGCAGCGACGGCACCGAGTTGTTCTACGCCCGTTGTGCTGTCCTGCATGCGGCCCGCGCCGCAGGGATCGATGCGTTCGACGTGGTGTGGTCAGACGTCAATGACGAAGCCGGTTTCCTGCGCGAAGTTGAGCTTATCCGCAAAATGGGCTTCAACGGCAAATCGCTGATTAACCCACGCCAGATTGACCTGCTGCATAACGCCTATGCACCAACGCAGCAGGAAGTGGATCACGCGCAGCGCGTGATTGAAGCGGCGGAAGAGGGCGAACGTAACGGCCTTGGCGTCGTGTCGCTCAACGGAAAAATGGTCGATGCACCGATTATTAACCACGCGCAGCGAGTGCTGGAACGCGCTGCCGCGTCCGGCGTGCGTCGTTAAGGACAGAAAAATGAATCAGACAGAACTTCTTCATGTGAATTTTCCGCATCTGCGGGCGTTAAAACCTTTTGACACAGCACACAGCGCCACGCCGTGGCTGGATAACGTGGAAACGAAACACCAGCGTAAACTTTGCGACTCGCTGGAGCAGGCAATTGAACGTAGCGGCCTGCGTGACGGCATGACTATCTCCTTCCACCATGCGTTCCGCGAAGGCGACCGGGTGATTAACACCGTGGTCGCTCTGCTGGCGAAAATGGGTTTTAAAAATCTGACCCTGGCCTCCAGTTCGCTGATGACCTGTAATGACGCGTTGATTGAACACATCGAAAGCGGCGTGATTACGCGGATTTATACGTCCGGTATGCGCGGCAAACTGGCGGATGCCATCTCCCACGGCCTGATGGATGAACCGGTACAAATTCACTCCCACGGGGGCCGCGTGAAGCTGCTTCAGGACGGTGAGCTGAATATCGACGTGGCATTTCTTGGCGTGCCGTGCAGCGACGAATTCGGCAACGCCAACGGTACGCAGGGGAAATCGTGCTGCGGCTCGCTGGGCTATGCGATGGTGGATGCGCAGTTTGCCCGTAAAGTGGTGCTGCTGACCGAAGAACTGGTGCCGTTCCCCAATATGCCGGCAAGCCTGGTGCAGGATCAGGTGGATTACATCGTGAAGGTGGAGAGCGTTGGCGACCCGGCGAAAATCAGCGTTGGGGCGGCGCGCGTGACCAGTAACCCGCGCGAACTGATGATTGCGCGTTATGCTGCGGATGTGATTGAGCACTCCGGCTACTTCCGTGATGGTTTCTCGATGCAAACCGGTTCCGGCGCGGCGGCGACCGCCTGCACGCGCTTTATGGAAGAGAAAATGGAGCGCAGCGGCGTCAAAGCCAGTTTCGCGCTCGGCGGAATCACCGGCAGCCTGGTCGATCTTCACGAGAAAGGGCTGATTGGCAAACTGCTTGATACCCAGTGCTTCGACGGCCAGGCTGCAGCGTCGCTGGCGCGAAATCCGAATCACGTCGAAATCTCCACCAACGTTTACGCCAACCCAGGCAGTAAAGCCGCCTGCTGCGACCAGTTGGATGTGGTGATTCTGAGCGCGCTGGAGATCGACGTCGATTTTAACGTCAACGTGATCACCGGTTCCGACGGCGTAATGCGTGGGGCATCCGGCGGCCACTGCGACGTGGCGGCAGCGGCCAACCTCACTATCGTCGTTGCGCCGCTTCTGCGCAGCCGCATTCCAACGGTGGTGAAACGTGTGACGACCCGCTTAACGCCTGGCGAAAGCATCGATGTGCTGGTCACCGACCACGGCATTGCGGTGAACCCGGCGCGCCCGGAAATTCGTGAACGCCTGCTGGCGGCGGGGCTAAAAGTGGTGGATATCGACGACCTTTATCAACGCGCGATTTCCCTGACCGGCAACCCTAAACCGATTGAATTTACCGACAAAATTGTCGGCGTGATCCGCTATCGCGACGGCAGCGTGATTGACGTCGTCCGTCAGGTGAAGGAGTTCGCATAATGGAAACGATGACGCCCGTAGTTGAGGGCGTCAGTCTCGATGCGTTGTTGGCGGCAAAAGAGCGTCGCGCCGCGCGTCAGGCTGACTGGCTGCAACATTATCAACAATCGCTGATTTCGCTGACGCTGGTGACGCCCGGCGCGGTGAAAGACAGCATTCGCTATCGCAATACGATGGGCGTGGCGCTACAGGCCTGCGACCAGATGCTGTGGGGCAATGGCTGGAAGGTGCTCGACCGTCAGGTGCTGTGGCTGCCCACAGGCTCGGAAGCGCTATGGTGCGTTGCGCATCAGGCGCCGGAAATCAAAGCGCACTGTGCGGCGCTGGAACAAACTCACCCGCTGGGGCGGTTGTGGGATTTGGATGTGATCTGCCCGCAAAACGGGCACGTAGGGCGCTTATCGCTGGGTTCCCATATGCGTCGTTGCCTGATTTGCGACGACGCCGCGCACGCCTGCGCTCGCTCGCGTGCCCACCCGATTGAAGAGGTTGTCGCCCGCGTGGAGGGCCTGATTGATGGCTGGTTTGCTCGCGACTAAACCCCGCGTCATCAACGTGGCGGCGCTGGCAGAAGAGGCGCTGTGGCAGGAGCTTGAGCTGACGCCGAAGCCAGGGCTGGTGGATAAAAACAATAACGGTTCGCATCGTGACATGGACCACGCGTTGTTTGTGCGAAGTATTCAGGCCATCTCGCCGTGGTTTGCTCGCTTTGACGACGCGGGGCGGGAGTTTGCCCTGCGTGCTGATAGCGAGCTGCTCGCCTTGCTGCGCCCCATCGGCATCGCCTGCGAACAGGCCATGCTGCGCGCAACCGACGGGGTGAACACACATAAAGGCGGTATTTTCGCATTAGGTTTGCTGTGCTTTGCCGCCGGACGTCTGGCCGAAAAAGGGATCCAGATTAATGCATTGTCGCTTTCTTCGCAGGTAAGCGGGTTATGCCAGGGAATGGTTCAGCGGGAATTAGCCAGCCGCCAGATTAGAGCAACAGCAGGTGAAAAACAGTTCCATCAGTTCGGCCTAACCGGCGCGCGCGGCGAGGCCGAAAGCGGGTTTGCGACGGTGATGCGCCATGTGTTGCCGCACTGGAACCCGCATGCTATGCACGAAATGCTGCTGCGTTTGATGACGGTGAATCCCGACAGCAATCTGGTGTCCAGGGGCGGATTGGCAGGGATGCGCTATGTACAAAACTATTCGCAACAACTGTTAGCACGAGGCTGGCAGCACAATGATCTGGTTGAAATGGATAAACAACTGATTGCCCGCAATTTAAGCCCGGGTGGAAGCGCGGACTTATTATCGGTGGCGTGGGTGCTCGGCGGATGTAAACATTAACCCTTCCGGAAAAAGGAAGGGTTAATGAAGACTAAAAATTACCTACGCCGATAACTCTTCTGCGCCGTATTCACCTTATACAGATAGCGACGCGATTCCGCAGACGGATGACGCGTGGTCAGGGTGGTATACACATCGCCCGGCGCCATGCTGTTAATGATCTGCGCGGCCTGAATCTTATCGTTCGAGAAGACGCGTAGCACGCTGCCCGCGCCGCCGTTATAGGCGGTGATCACCGCATAACGACGCGATGTCGGGTTATCAATGCCCGCAAGATACACATTGCCCAGCATCGCCAGATACGCTGTACCGGTATCAATGTTGCTGGCCGGATCAAACAGGAAGCTGCGGCTTGGCGTGCCCGATTTACCCTGCGAGCGGAACACATCTTTCCCGGCGCTGTGCTGCACCACCTGCATCAGACCCAGCGCATCGGAACGGCTGACGGCGTACGGGTTGAAAGAGGACTCGGTTTGCATAATCGCCAGGATCAATGACTCATCCACGCCATATTTGCGCGACGCCTGACGCACCATATTGATGTACTTATGCGCACGTTTGTCGAGGTGGTTTGGCACCAGATTAATGGTGATGCTGTAAATCATCCGAATGCCGTTGCTGCGGCTTTTCATCCGCGTTTGCAGCAGATAATCAGCAAACCGCGCGGCGCGCCACTCCCAGCGAATCGCCTCGCCAGTGTTATCGACCACCTGGCCGTAAAGGAACGGTTCTTTTGAGATCTGAATATCGTTGGCGTCGGAGTAGAGGTCGATCGAGCCGGGATCGTCGCCCATCAACAGCGTCTGGATAATTGCCTGGCGCAGATGTGCCGCCGGTTCAGTGCCGGAGATAGTCTCGACGGTAATGGTACCTTCGTCGAAGTTGATATGGCTACGGGTCTGGTAGCCGTCGGTGTATTTAACGTAGTCCTTCGGGCCTGCGATAAGAACTTCGTTAAATCCCCAAATGTTTTCAATGTTATGGGCAAATTGCCCCATCAGAATATCAAAACCGTTGGTGTCCTTAACCCAGGCTTCATTATAGGAATCACCCTTTTTGGAGCCTGAGCAGGAGATAAGCAACGGCGCAATCAGAGCCAGTGCAAATAATTTTTTCATCATTCCGGGAGCGCGTGTTGTGTTGGGCTAAAGGGCCTGAAGGCCCTTATTGTTTTTCTGGCGGAGTGTAGCCTTCGATGTGCACATCTTTACCTTCAAACAGGAAATTCACCATTTCCTCTTCCAGAAGTTTGCGATGTTCCGGGTTCATCATGTTCAGTTTTTTCTCGTTGATGAGCATGGTTTGCTTATGCTGCCACTGCTTCCATGCCTCTTTGGAGATCTCGTTATAAATGCGCTTGCCCAGTTCGCCTGGGTAGAGCTGAAAATCCTGACCTTCAGCGTCGCGCTGCAGGAAAGTACAAAAAATCGTTCTGCTCATGATAAATCCTCTTTGTTCACTGACGCTTACGCTAATGCGCCAGCGCGTAACTGCTGCAACAACCGCTCCACGGGGGCCGCCAGTCCAACGGACTGTGGCTGGGCTAAGTTATACCAGAGAGCGCTGCCTTCATCCATGCAAGAGGTGAATGAGGACACGGGAAGCCACATTGGCACAATATCCAGATGGAAATGGCTGAATGTGTGGCGAAATGCGGTTAATTGCGTGAGATTCTCAGTGCTTATCTGCCGGGCATTCAGCCACTCGCGAAGCGCAGTTTCATCTTCAAACTGTGGAAAACAGTACAGACCGCCCCACAAACCGCTCGGTGGACGCTGCGCCAGCATCACCTCGTCACCCTGTTGCATCATCAGGAAATAACCGGTGCGTTCAGGTAACGTCTGCTTCGGTTTTTTACCGGGATATTGCGCCCAACTGTGATGAGCGTACGCCACACAGCCAGTGTTCAGTGGGCAAAGCTCGCACTTCGGTTTCGAGCGCGTACAGACCATCGCGCCTAAATCCATCATCGCCTGGTTAAATCGCTCCACGCCTTTCGCGGGCGTCACTTGCTCACTGATATCCCAAAGTTTTTTCTCAACCTCTTTCTTACCGGGCCAGCCGCTTACAGCATAGCAGCGCGCCAGCACGCGTTTAACATTGCCATCAAGAATAGGAAAATGCTGTCCTAAAGAAAGAGAAAGAATCGCCCCCGCCGTGGAGCGTCCGACGCCGGGCAGCGCGGCAACCTCTTCAAAGGTTTCCGGGAAGCGCCCGTTATGCTGCGTCGCCACCTGCTGCGCGGCTTTATGCAGATTACGCGCGCGGGCGTAATAGCCGAGTCCGGTCCACAAATGCAGCACTTCATCGAGTGGCGCATTGGCTAAATCGGTTATCGTGGGAAAACGCGCCATAAAGCGTTCAAAATAGGGAATGACGGTGGCAACCTGGGTTTGTTGCAACATCACTTCAGAGAGCCATACTTTGTAGGGCGTCTTGTTGAGTTGCCAGGGCAGGGTTTTACGCCCGTATTTGTCGTACCACTCCAGCACCTGGGCCGAAAATTGAGACGCTTGTAGGGTCAAAGCAGGGTTTCCGATATCGCACTATTTGGGTGGCAGATTGCAGCACAGCGGCACTATGGTGTAAACAGGAACTTTCCGGTGCTTGCATCCGGCAACTAACTTTGGATAATGCCCGTTTCCCGAACACTCTCACAAGCAGACAATACTTTTATGAAGAACGACGTCATTTCACCGGAATTTGATGAAAACGGCCGCCCGCTGCGCCGAATTCGCAGCTTTGTGCGTCGCCAGGGGCGACTGACCAAAGGGCAGGAACACGCATTAGAAAACTACTGGCCGGTGATGGGCGTTGAATTCAGCGAAGATCCTGTCGACTTTGCCGCGCTGTTTGGTCGTGAAGCGCCCACCACCCTGGAGATCGGTTTTGGCATGGGCGCATCGCTGGTTACGATGGCGAAAGCGAACCCGCATCAGAACTTCCTCGGCATTGAAGTTCACTCGCCGGGCGTCGGCGCCTGCCTGGCTACCGCGCATGAAGAGGGCGTAGAAAACCTGCGCGTGATGTGCCACGACGCGGTAGAAGTCTTGCACAAAATGATCCCTGACAATTCTTTAACCATGGTTCAGCTCTTTTTCCCTGACCCGTGGCATAAAGCGCGTCATAATAAACGCCGTATCGTTCAGGTACCGTTTGCTGAACTGGTGAAAAGCAAGCTCAAACTGGGCGGTGTTTTCCATATGGCGACCGACTGGGAAGCCTACGCGGAACATATGCTGGAAGTAATGTCTTCCATTGAAGGGTATAAAAACCGCTCGGAAACGAACGACTATGTACCGCGTCCGGAATCACGTCCGGTAACCAAATTTGAACAACGTGGCCATCGTCTTGGTCACGGCGTATGGGACTTAATGTTCGAGAGGGTGAAATAATGGCAAAGAATCGTAGCCGTCGTTTGCGTAAAAAAATGCACATCGACGAATTCCAGGAAATTGGCTTCTCAGTCGCGTGGCGTTTCCCGGAAGGCACCAGCGAAGAGCAGATCGACCAGACGGTGGATAAGTTCATTGAAGAAGTGATCGAACCAAACAAGCTGGCGTTTGACGGCAGCGGCTATCTGGCCTGGGAAGGTCTGATTTGCACCCAGGAAATCGGCAAATGCACCGAAGACCATCAGGCTCAGGTGCGTAAATGGCTGGAAGACCACAAATTCGAAGAAGTGCGCACCAGCGAACTTTTCGACGTTTGGTGGGACTAAATTAGCATCGGGGCCAGCACACGCTGGCCCGTTTTCTATCGAGGGATTTGTATGATGCGTCAAACGCTGCTGGCGGCGGCACTTTCGTTAACGGCATTATCCGCCCATGCGGATTACCAGTGCAGCGTCACCCCGCGTGATGATGTGATCCTGAGCCCGCAAACGGTGCAGGTTAAAGGCGAGAATGGCAATCTGGTCATCACCCCCGACGGTGGCGTGACCTTTAACGGTAAACAGTATTCCCTGAACGCCGCACAGCGCGAACAGGCAAAAGATTATCAAACCGAACTGCGCAGCGCGCTGCCGTGGATCGATGAAGGCGCGAGAACGCGCGTTGAAAAAGGCCGCGTTGCGCTGGACAAAATCATCGCCAAAGAAGTGGGCGAGAGCAGCAACATGCGCAGCCGTCTGACCAAGCTGGATGCCCAGCTTAAAGCGCAGATGAACCGTATTATCGAGCATCGCACCGATGGTCTGACGTTCCACTATAAAGCGATTGATGAAGTTCGCGCCGACGGCCAGAACCTGGTGAATCAGGCGATGGGCGGTATCCTGCAGGACAGCATCAACGAAATGGGCGCGAAAGCCGTGCTGAAAGGCGGCGGTAACCCGTTGCAGGGCGTGCTGGGTAGCCTGGGCGGCCTGCAAACCTCCATTCAGAACGAATGGAAAAACCAGGAAGCAGACTTTAAAGCGTTTGGCAAAGATGTCTGTGGGCGCGTGATTGCGCTTGAGGACAGCCGGAAGGCGCTGGTGGGGACGCTGA
Source organism: uncultured Pseudocitrobacter sp. (assembly GCA_913778145.1). Lineage (GTDB taxonomy): Bacteria > Pseudomonadota > Gammaproteobacteria > Enterobacterales > Enterobacteriaceae > Pseudocitrobacter. The sequence goes on along the minus strand of CAJYVI010000152.1, from coordinate 147,852 downwards.
AGTAGTGCGCGCTGCCCCCCTCACCCTAACCCTCTCCCCGAAGGGGAGAGGGGATAGACTGTGCGGTTTTTGACTTTCTCCCTCGCCCTTTTAGGGAGAGGGCCGGGGTGAGGGTAAAAGCGTTTGCAGGGTATTGAATATATTTCTCAATACCCCCTCTTCGTCCTGATTAAGCTCATTATTCCAGAAACGTAAAATGCTCCATCCCTTCAATGCCAGCCATTGCGTTCTTTGTTGATCATATGCTTCTTGCTGAAGGTGTTGTCCTCCATCGAGTTCAATTGCCAACCTTGCCTCACAGCAGGCAAAATCAAGTATGTAGTTGCCAACCACGTGCTGACGTCTAAATTTGTAGCGGGAAAACCGCCGCCCCCTTAACAAATACCACAACCGCAGTTCTTCCTTCGTTTGCTGGCGCCTTAGCGTCTTTGCATGTTCCCGTCGTTTCTCCATTCCCTCATGTTGCCACCGCTATCGGACCTCGTCAGATCTCATAATCAAAACTGGAACCCGTCTTCCACAACACTTTCAGATTCTGTTTATCCTTCTTTCTCCGACGAGTTTCGTATGATGATGTCCTTACTCACTAAAAGGACTTAATCGATGAAACTTGCCTGGAAATCGGCTGCACTCCTGCTGTGCTGCTTTTCTGCTCAAACATTCGCTGATGACAACACCCCGACTGATGAAGTTATTAAACAACAATATGCAAAACAGTCAGACGGATTGATGCGTATCGACAATATTACGCTGCAACAGGTTGAGAAGGTGGGCAATCGGGCCACCTACACGATTGAAGGCGATATGGTCGCGACCGATAATCTTTATGCTCTCGTCGGGCTGGCAGGGGAATATAGGTTTTATGAAAGAACATGGACCAAAGCGCAGCCGATAAAATTCTCAGCAATGATGACAGCGGTAGGCACAAAGGCGTCAAGCTGGAGTACTGAGTTTTACTCCATGCAAACGGCGGCAAAGCGTATAGGCAGGCCGTTCAGCAAGAATGAGGATTTAACCAAATCATTGGTCGTCAACGATAGCGGTTTTATGGCGCACTTCGCGAAGCTTGATGCGCAATTTGCGAATAGCAAAGCCACCGTAGATAAACAGAAGAAGCAGTATGAAGCGCTCAGCAAACAGGTGAGTGATCTGGACGCACAGATCGACCATTCATGGGGAACGGATGCCAACGGCAAACCGCTTGATCGCGATACGGCGCTACGGGCGAAAAATGCCGAGATATACGCCCTGGACAGTAAAAACGACATGAATAAGTTTATCAATCAGTATTACATCAATGTATATGAGCCCGCGCTGATTGCCTGCCAGAAAAAAGGTAATTGCGATACCACATCGATTAATGCTGCCCGCGATAAAGCGCAAGAAGAAAAGAGAGAAGAATACGCCCGTCAGCATGATGCGATTAGTACGAAGGTAAAAGCTGAAATCGCGGCCCTTGAGAAAAAAGTTGAACCGCTAATGAAAAAACGCGAAGCGCTGCGTGGGCAAATGGTGGTGCTGGAATCAAGCAACTATGAATTAACGCGCGATGCGAAAGATTGGGAAGAAGGCGTAGCGCAGATGCGTAAAGAGGGTGTGATTCAGTAATAAAAATGCTGCCAGGGCCTGGCAGCATTTTAGATTTTACTCCGCCAGAAACAGCTCCAGCAACGAGTTCAAAAACAGCTTTCCGTGCTCGGTAATCTGCCAGTACTCCGCGCATTCGGTGAGATACCCCTGCGCCAGCGCTTCGTCAATTTGCGGGCGAATTGCTTGCTCACTGAGCCCTGTATAGCGGCTAAACTCCGCGCGCGGGGCGGGTTCCAGCAGGCGGAAGCGGTTCATAAAGAACTCAAACGGTTTATCTGCCGCGTCGACATCGTGCTGGCGTTCCAGGTAACGTCCTTCCATATAACCGCGCGGATGGCGCGTTTTGGCGGTACGCAGAATGCGCCCGTCCGGGAAGGTGACTTTGCCGTGCGCGCCGCAGCCAATGCCGAGGTAGTCGCCAAAGCGCCAGTAGTTGAGGTTGTGCTGGCACTGATAGCCCGGTTTTGCATAGGCCGAGGTTTCATACTGCTGATAGCCTGCCGCGGTCAGCAGCTTGTCTCCCTGCTCGAAAATATCCCACAGCGCGTCGTCATCCGGCAGTACTGGTGGGCGCGAGCCAAACAGGGTGTTAGGTTCGATGGTCAACTGATACCAGGAGAGATGCGGAGGATTGAGCGCAATCGCCTGGCGCAAATCGTCCAGCGCTTCTTCCAGAGATTGGTCCGGCAGGCCGTGCATCAGGTCAAGGTTGAAGCTGCGCAGGCCCAGACCGGTTGCCAGATTCGCCGCGCGTTTGGCTTCTTCCGGGCCGTGAATACGCCCCAGACGTTTCAGCTTGGTTTCGCTAAAGCTCTGCACGCCGATGGAGATACGGTTGACGCCCGCGCGCTGGTAATCGACGAAGCGATCCGCCTCTACCGTGCCGGGGTTCGCTTCCATGGTGATTTCCGCATCCGCCGCCAGATTGAGACGCGCACGCACGCCATCCAGCAACGTTTGCATCGCCGGGCCTGAAAGCAGGCTCGGCGTACCGCCGCCAATAAAAATGGTCTTTACTTCACGTCCCTGCGCGTAAGCCACATCAGCATCTAAATCACTCAGCAGATGCTGAACATAATCGTCGTGCGGCACCTCGCCTTTCAGCGCGTGCGAGTTAAAGTCGCAGTACGGACATTTCTGCACGCACCACGGGATGTGAATATAAAGACTCAGAGGCGGCAAATTAGCCATTTCGTAATGCTTCCAGTAACTGTTTCAGCGCCTGACCACGGTGAGAGATGGCAATCTTCTCTTCACGCGTCAGCTCAGCGGCGGTTTTCCCCTCAGAAGGGACATAAAAAATAGGATCGTAGCCAAAGCCACCGTTGCCCGCGGGCGCGTGGGTGATAACGCCCGGCCAGCGGCCATGACACACCAGCGGCGTTGGGTCTTCCGCGTGACGCAGGTAAACCAGCACGCAGTGGAACTGCGCCTGACGCTGATCGTCCGGCACATCTTTTAACGTTTCCAGCAGTTTTTGTAGGTTACGCTCGTCGGTGGCACCTTCGCCGGAATAGCGCGCGGAATAGATGCCCGGCGCGCCGCCGAGATAATCCACCGCCAGACCGGAGTCATCGGCAATCGCGGGAAGACCTGTCACCTGCGAGGCATGACGCGCTTTCAGAATGGCGTTCTCGATAAACGTCAGACCGGTCTCTTCGGCGGAATCGACACCAAGGTCGGTCTGCGCAACGATATCGAGACCAAAATCGCTCAGCAACGAGGCGAGCTCGCGCACTTTACCGGCATTACCGGTAGCGAGGACAACTTTTTGCATGGGATATCCTAATTTATCAGGGCGTCAACGCCCGCTGGGATGTGCTGGGGATGAATGATTTTAACCTGTTTATGGCGGCCCAGTTCACCTTTCTCGATGATGACCTGGCTTTTGGCGACCTTAAACTGTTTGGCGAGGAATTTCACCAGATGGGCATTAGCCTGCCCATCGACCGGCGGAGCGGTAATGGCGACTTTTAACTCGTCGCCATGTTCGCCCACAATGCTGTCACGGCTGGCCTTGGGCTGAATATACAGCCGCAGCACCAGCCCGTCGTCGCAGGATGTCACGGCACTCATAGCGCCATCCACAGCCCCGGCAGCAGCATGTTGCCCGTTGCCTGTAACACTTCGGCGATGCCCATGTTGATAACATACAGCAGCAGCACGAGGATCATCGGCGAGAAATCGATACCGCCCATCGACGGCAGCAGCCTGCGAATCGGGCGCAGCAGCGGATCGGCGAGCTGCATCAGCACAAACTCAACCGGGCTACGGCCCTGGCTTACCCAGCTCATAATCGCCATCAGCAGCAGTACCCAGAAGATAAGCAGGCCGGTGGTTTTCAGCAGGATCAGCACCGCCGCAATCCAGATAATCGGCTGGAAGGTGATGACCATAAACAGGGTTATTGCCTTAATAACGCTGAGAATAAAGGCAACCAGCAGCGAGGCGCTGTCGAGCGGCCCCATCGCCGGGATAATGCGGCGCAGCGGCCCCACGATAGGCTGGGTAATTTTCACCACAAACTGGGAAAACGGGTTGTAAAAATCACAGCGCGCCCACTGCATCCAGACGCGCAGCAGTAGCACCATTGTATACAGTTCAATCACTGTAGAGAGCAGGAAAGTCAACGTCTTCATGGCGTTCCTCAGAGTTCCTTATTTTTTTGTGTAATCACGTGCACCGAAAATCGCGGTGCCGATGCGTACCATCGTGCTACCCGCCGCAATAGCGGCTTCCATATCGTCTGACATGCCCAGCGAGAGCGTGTCGACCGTTGGGTGGTGCGTCTTCAGCCGCGCGAATGCTACCGCCATTTGTTGGGCGACGGCAAACTGCTTGTCGTACTCGGTTTCCGGTGCCGGAATGGCCATCAATCCGCGCAGGCAGAGATTGGGCAGGGCGGAGACTTCCGCCGCTAATGCGTCAACCGCCTCGGGTTCGATGCCGGATTTACTCTGCTCATCGCTAATGTTTACCTGAATCAGCACGTTAAGCGGTGGCAAATGCGCAGGGCGCTGTTCGCTAAGCCGGGTGGCAATTTTCAGCCTGTCGACCGTATGGCACCAGTCGAAATGCTCCGCCACCAGGCGGCTTTTATTGGACTGCAACGGGCCAATAAAGTGCCATTGTAGATCCGTAACGCCTTTGTCCTGGAAGAAGCGGATTTTTTCCACGCCTTCCTGAACGTAGTTTTCGCCAAACGCTCGTTGTCCGGCGGCCATTGCTTCTTCGACGGCGCTCGCAGGTTTTGTTTTGCTGACTGCAAGCAGCGTAATTTCTTCTGAAAGCCGGCCGCATCGTGATGCAGCGGCTGAGATTTTGTCCCGGACCTGTGCCAGGTTATGCGCTATATCGTTCATATTTGCTGGTGGGTCTTATGGAAATACAAGAAATCGTAGCGCTTAGTGTAAAGCATAACGTGTCGGATCTACACCTGTGTAGCGGGGCAATGGCGCGATGGCGGCGGCACGGCCTGCTCGAATCCGCGCCCTTTTTATCGCCAGAGCCGGAAACGTTGCTGCGTGGGTGGTTAAACGAGGCGCAGCATGCGCAATGGCGTGCACAGGGGCAGCTTGATTTTGCCATCACGCCGTCGGACGGGCCGCGCCTGCGCGCCAGCGCATTTCGTCATGCGCGCGGCGTTTCCCTGGCGTTGCGTCTTTTGCCAACGCGTTGCCCCACGCTGGCTGAACTCGGCGTACCCGCGGCACTTCCGGAACTCTTACATGAAGAGGGCGGCTTGATACTGGTTACCGGCGCGACCGGCAGCGGGAAGTCAACGACGCTTGCAGCGATGGTTGACTACCTCAACCACGCGCTGGATGGGCATATCCTGACGCTGGAAGATCCGGTGGAATTTATTCACGCCAGTCAGCGCTGCTTAATTCAGCAACGTGAAATTGGGCAGCATACTTCTTCATTTACTGACGCACTGCGTGGCGCGTTGCGTCAGGACCCCGACGTTATTTTGCTGGGGGAATTACGCGACAGCGAGACGATCCGATTGGCGCTCACCGCCGCCGAAACCGGTCACCTGGTACTGGCGACATTGCATACGCGCGGGGCGGCTCAGGCCATTGAGCGTTTGGTGGATGTTTTCCCGGCGCAGGAAAAAGAACCGGTTCGTAGCCAGCTGGCAAACAGTCTGTGTGCCGTAGTAGCGCAAAAACTGCTGGCGGACAAGCAAGGTGGGCGCGTGGCACTGTTTGAACTACTGGTGAATACCCCGGCGGTAGGCAATCTAATCCGCGAGGGAAAAACGCACCAGCTTGCAGGTGTCATGCAAACTGGACAGCAAGCGGGGATGCAAACTTTTTCTCAGAGCTATCAACAATGTGTGGCGAAGAGTAAGCTATAAAGATTAGGCTATTTTTCCTGTACTGCTTAATTCTATCTCTAACAGATAAAGGTTAATACTGTGATGACGGTAGAGTTTTGTGAATTAACCACCTGGGAATAATGTTTCAATATATTTTAGATGTAGCAATCATTCGATATTCTGTTGTGATAATGTTTGATTTGTGAAGTCATCGTTCCTTTATTACTTTGCCAATAAATAGTCATCAGCGAAATCTGTTATACCTAATCCATAATTCCTAAGTAATATGGCTGACGGATTTTTACACCGATACACAACATTATGTTGTGTAGACATAGAAAAAAAGGGTGATATTCTTTTGACACTCGGCGGGGATCGTTCTATTCTAATTATGGAATTAGGATTATTCTTATGAAATATTGTTTCACTTCATACGGTCTTGATTATTATTATGCATGATAATTAAGATTGCTTTGATTTATTAAAACACCATGATGGTGGCAAAATACTAAGGAGAGTTTCAAATGCTTGATGTATCAGAGAGTGTATCTAAATCCCGCAAAATCATTTTAATCACCCATCCGTCAGTACAGGCCAATGCATTCGCTGGTTATCTTTCTGATTTACTCTCAGTTTCTGTCGATGTTCACAATATCAACAAGCCGATGATGCAGCGCCTTGCGAAAGGGACTGTGGTGCTGTTTGATATTGCCGTATCGAACAAAAAACTGAACGGTATCTGGCGTGATATTATCCGTACGCAGTTTGATTCTCCGCGTCTGCTTATTATTAACAGTGCGCAGAAGTATGAATTATACGAAATGGCGCAGTGGCCAGCGCTGTACGGTGTGTTCCGTCATGATGATGAAGAATCGCGCTTAATTGAGGGTGTCAAAGCCGTACTGAACGGTGAGCAGACTGCTGAATTGAGCGTAATGCATCCGGCAATGTACGCAGTTGAACAGCCGACTGAATCATCAGACAATATTCCGCTGACTGAACGTGAATGCGAAATTCTTAATGAATTACGTCATGGTGCGACCAATATGGATATTGCTCGTGCGCTGTTCATCAGTGAAAACACCGTGCGTACGCACTTATATAATGTTTTCCGTAAGTTAAGCGTAAAAAACAGAACCCAGGCTGTTAGCTGGGCGAATGAAAATTTGCGCCACTAAGATTTATTCTGGAAACGTTGCAGGCCGGATAAGCGCTAGCGCCATCCGGCTTTCCTCTTTATACCGCCTACGGTAAAGCACATGCGGCTAACCGAATTATTCACCAAAGCTTTGCTCGAAGTAACTCTCCAGAATCACCACCGCAGAGGCTGAATCCACGCTGCCTTTATCCAGCGCGCGAAAACCGCCGTGCTCGAACAACCCGGCGCGGGCTTCAACGGTACTCAGACGTTCATCATGCAGTTTAATCGCCACGCCGAAACGACCGTGAATTTTATTGGCGAAGTTACGCGCACGCGCGGTAAGCGGCTGCTCGGTGCCATCCATATTTAGCGGCAGGCCGACGATAACGGCATCTGGCTGCCACTCTTTCAACAGCTTCTCAATAAGCGCCCAGTCTGGCGTGCCGTTTTGCGCCTTAAGAGCGTTAAGTGGACGCGCGGTACCGGTGATTTTCTGACCGATTGCGACGCCAATACTGCGGGTGCCAAAATCAAATGCGAGGAAGGTTCCGCTCATTATGCGTGCCCCGCCACACCGGGCATGGTGTGAATATCGATACCGATGAGTTTTGCCGCGTCGCGCCAGCGATCGGCAATCGGGGTTTTAAACAGAATATTGAGGTCGGCCGGTGCGGTGAGCCAGGCGTTATCGAGAATTTCCTGCTCAAGCTGGCCTTTCTCCCACGATGCGTAACCCAGCGCAACCAGCACGTCCGTTGGCTGTGCCGCCGTGCCCAGGGTTTCCAGCACGTCGCGCGACGTGGTCACGATGGTGTTATCAGAGATACGGATGCTTGAGGAAAACGACGCCGGCGGCGTGTGCAGAATAAAACCGCGATCTTCCGCCAGCGGGCCGCCGAGCATGACCGGTTTATCAAGGCGAATCGATGGATCGCGCGGATCTGGCGTGATCTTCAGTTTTTCCAGAATGCCTTCAACCTGAAGGTTTTCCAGCGGCTTATTGATGATAATCCCCATTGCGCCATCGTCGTTATATTCACAGATATAGACAACGGAACGACGAAATATGGGATCCTGAAGAGCCGGCATGGCAATAAGAAAGTGATGCTGTAAATTCATTGTCAGAGGTTCTGTCCTGGTTCAAAAAGCAGCAACGTCCAGTATGCGGGGAAAGAGGCGTGCTGTCACCAGGCAGTCCTGTAAACGCGCGTAAGCGCCTGGCAGGAAAGCCTGGTTGTGGCGGGTTCCCTCCCGCCGCAGAGATTACTTGCCTAAACGTTTTTCGATAGCGTCCATCAGCATACCGGTGATGGAAATCGGGAACTCCGCTTCGATTTCACGCACGCAGGTTGGGCTGGTCACGTTAATTTCCGTCAGGCGATCGCCGATAATATCGAGGCCCACAAAAATCAGACCTTTCGCTTTCAGGGTCGGGCCTACTTTGCGGGCGATCTCCCAATCGCTTTCGCTCAGCGGGCGCGGTTCGCCACGGCCACCGGCGGCCAGGTTACCACGGGTTTCGCCGCCCTGCGGGATACGCGCCAGGCAGTACGGAACAGGTTCGCCATCGACGACCAGCACGCGTTTGTCACCGTCTTTGATAGCCGGCAGATACGTTTGCGCCATGCAGTAGCGGCTGCCGAGTTCGGTCAGGGTTTCAGCGATAACGCCGATGTTTGGATCGCCTTCTTTCACGCGGAAAATCGATGCGCCGCCCATGCCGTCCAGCGGTTTCATGATGATGTCGCCATGCTTCTGCCAGAACGCTTTCAACTGTGCTTTGTTACGCGTGACCAGCGTTTCCGGTGTCAGTTCCGAGAACCATGCGGTGAACAGCTTCTCGTTACAGTCGCGCAGGCTCTGCGGTTTGTTGACGATAAGCGTGCCTTTCTCTTCCGCGCGCTCCAGAATATAGGTCGCGTAGATGAATTCGGTGTCAAACGGCGGATCCTTACGCATTAGGATCACATCGAGGTCGGCAAGCGCGATATCCTGCTCGCTGCCAAATTCGTACCACTTGTCATAATTATGCTCAACGTTCACCAGACGCGTACGTGCGTGAGATTCGCCGTTGATCAGATAGAGGTCATTCATCTCCATGTAATGGAGTTCATAGCCCCGGCGCTGTGCCTCCAGCAACATCGCGAAGCTGGTGTCTTTTTTGATATTGATGTTTGCGATGGGGTCCATCACGATGCCGAGCTTAATCATTCTAGTTCTCCTGGAAGCCGGTATTAGCCCAGATCGCCAAAGCGCACCTGCAGTGCGGTAATGGCGGTGAGCGCGGTAGTCTCAGTACGCAGAACGCGAGGTCCCAACAGGATATCAGTAAACTGGTAGCGTGCGGTCATGGCAATTTCATCTGCCGAGAGACCGCCTTCCGGGCCAATCAGCAGGCGAACGCGCTCCACCGGCAGCGGCAGCGTGTTGATGCTGGCGCTCGCGCGCGGATGCAGGTTCAGCTTCAGCCCGCTATCTTCTTCGGCGCACCACTGTTCCAGACTCATCGCCGGGCGAATTTCCGGAATGGTGTTGCGGCCACACTGTTCACAGGCGGCAATTGCGATTTTTTGCCACTGTTGGATCTTCTTGTTCAAACGCTCGGCATCCAGTTTAACCCCGCAGCGCTCAGAAAACAGTGGCGTTATGAGGCTTACACCGAGTTCTATCGATTTTTGGATGGTGAATTCCATTTTATCGCCGCGCGACATCACCTGGCCGAGATGAATGTGGATCGGCGATTCGCGATTATCGATTTCCCCGCTCACGACATTCACGCGCACGCTCTTTTTATCGGCGTGGGTAATTTCGGCGTCGAAGACCTGATTGCTGCCATCGAAAAGCTGAATCGCCTGGCCCGGCCCCATGCGCAGCACGCGGCCAACATGGTTTGCCGCGTCTTCCGACAGGGCGATTTCATGCCCGGCGGTGATGCGTTCAGGGTGAAAAATACGGGGGATGCGCATGATGTGACGTTCCATTAATAGCTGAGGTACCAGGCACAGTCCGTTCCCTCTCTCTGAGGGAGAGGGCCAGGGTGAGGGGGAAATGCCCGGCAGAAAATTAAACAATTAGCCGCTAGTGTAGGTTAGCTCTTTTGCGCCTGGCAAGCCTGCAACACGTAAGGGTTATGATTGCCCTGAATTTTGGCGATGCGCCTGTCGCGTTCACATTCCCATTCGCTTACGGGATACAGCTTATTCCACGCGTTGAAAAGCTGCGTCTGCTGGCGGGAAAGTGTGATTTGATACGTGTCGCGCATATAGAAGTAGATGCGGGCAATTGCGCCGCGCGAGCGTACCGGCGGTTCGGCCACTTTCTCCTTAAAGTCGACCTTCATGGCGCACTGACCGTACTGGCCTTCGCCGCCGTTCCACTGGCTATACATAAAGTTGCCGCGATCGCCGTTCACTTCGCCGACCGCCGGTTGCAGGTTATGCATATCGCTTTCGATTTTGCGGTACACCGGATCTTTGGCGCAGTTTTTCCGTCCGCCATCCTGCCAGCACTGACGCTGGTGACCAAACTGCCAGGCGGGCATTACGTGCTCCCACTCAACGCGGCTGGCGCGGTTTTCATTTTTACGCACCTTATAGCCGCAGGACTCAAGGTCTATGACACCTTTCTTACCCTGCCAGTTAATTTTACAGCCGCAGTAGAAATCACCCGGCACATCACTGTTAACTTTTACACCAGCGGTTTTGGCCTGGGAAAAACTTTTAATACCTTCGGCCAGCGCCTGGCCTGAGAGCGCCGCCGCTAAAAACGCGACTGCGAATGCTGCTTTACGGGACATCACGAACTCCGTCTCAAAACGAGCCCGCAACGTAGCGAAAGCAAGAGTCAGATGCAATCAGTCAGATCAGAAAACTTCCAGAAAATTCCATCAGTTACAATTCTGCAACCAACGGCTCGCCGCAGTGTACGCAACGATAGGTTGCTTCTCCGCGCACTACGCGATTGTGACGGCGGATGGTCAATTGATGCTGCTGGCAGCGGCAGCGATAGGGGAAGGTTTTAGTGCGTATCGAACTCAGTTCAAACTGATGCGTCCGGCGTGCCGGAACGCCGAGCACGGCTTCCATCATCCATTTCCACTCCTTGCCGTGAGGTGCCACGCGGCCAAAGTGTTTCCACACCAGCAGATGCGCCAGTTCGTGCGGCACCACTTCATCAATAAACGCCTGCTGGTTTTCCGCCAGCAGCACCGGATTAAGGCGAATTTCATACTCCTGCAACCACGCAGTACCCGCCGAGGTGCCGCGCTGTTGATAAACCAGCTTTGGCTCGGGGTAGTTACGCTTGAGCGCAAGATTCGCTTTGGCAAGATTTTCCCGCAGGCAGCGCATGACGCTTTGCTGGAGGGCGATAGGAATTCGAGGGCTTTTCATGAGGCAGAGAATAGAGCGGGAAGCGGGGGCAGTGCAAGAGGAAGGTCGTTGTGATTGAAAGGAAATACGCGAAAGGTTAAAGGTAAGTCGGGTAAGCGCAGCGCCACCCGACACACCAGGGGAAGATTAGTCGTGTGCGCCGATTTCGCGCAGCTTGCGACCTTTCATCAGGTTACGTTCAATATGTTCCAGTGACACATGTTTGGTTTCCGGAACTAGCCACAGAGTCAGCACGATGAACAGCAGGTTCAGACCAGCGTATACCCAGAAGGTATTCGCATTACCCAGGTTATTGAGCATAGTCAGGAACGTTGCGCCGACGATCATGTTGGCAATCCAGTTAGTCGCGGTAGAGCAGGTGATACCAAAATCGCGGCCTTTCAGCGGCTGAATTTCAGAACACAGTACCCAAATCAGCGGGCCGGCGCTCATGGCGAAGCCAACGATAAACATCAGCAGCATGGCAATTGCGAAGTACTGCGCAGACGGCGAATGAATACCCACGTGCATCATCGTACCCAGCACGCCCATACCGACCGCCATGACCAGGAAGCCCAGCGTCAGCGTCGGTTTACGGCCCCAGCGGTCAACCAGGCCGATGGCGATAAAGGTTGCGAGCACGTTGGTCAGGCCGACGATAACCGTCCCCCACATCTGCTCGGTGGTGTTGGTATAACCCGCCAGCTCAAAGATTTTCGGCGCGTAATACATGATGACGTTCATCCCGGTGAACTGCTGCATCACCTGTAACAGTACGCCCAGGAACACCGCGCGGCGGAAGTTGCTGTTCTCTTTAAACAGCGCCCAGCCGCTCTGTTTTACCTGCAGACTTTCGCGAATTTCATCCAGCTCACGTTTGGCTTCCGCGCTGGTATCACGCAGACGAAGCAACACGCGTTCCGCATCGTGGAAGCGACGCTTAGCGGCGAACCAGCGCGGGCTGTCCGGCAGGAAGAACACGCCAATCAGCAGCAGAATGGCTGGGATGATGATCACACCCAGCATCCAGCGCCATGCGCCAGAGTAACTGAATGCGGTATCTGACAGGTACGCGCCGAGAATACCAATGGTAATCATCAGCTGATACATAGAAATCATACTGCCGCGAATTTTTTCTGGCGCAATTTCAGAGAGATACAGCGGCGCAGTATAGGAAGCGACACCCACGGCCAGGCCCAACAGCACGCGAGAGATAATCAGCACTTCCGGATTCGGCGCGGCGGCAGAGAAAAGCGAGCCGAGCACGAACAGGATGGCGCCAATCATCAGGCTTTTTTTACGCCCGAGACGGAAGGAGAGCCAGCCACTGCCGACCGCACCAATCGCGGCGCCGAACATCATGGAACTGACCACCCATTCCTGGGTGTGTGGAGAAATCTGAAATTCATCGGTGATAAAGGGTAGGGCACCGGCAATAACACCAATATCAAGACCGAAGAGAAGTCCCGCCAGGGCTGCCAGGAAACAGACAAAGAAGGTCATTGTCTTGTTAGAACGCCCCTGTTTTTTGTTGTCAGGCATTATGCCCTCCATTTGAATTATTAGATTGGTCGATGTAAAGGTTAAGTGAGTCAGGCGTAAAAAGATGTGATAGTAATCACATGAGTGTAATCGGTTACACTATCATTCATGATGAATATGCATTAAAAATTATAGTAATCAATTGCTTAATTGTGAAAGGTGCAAGGAAAAAATAATGCTTAAGATTAGCCTGAAAAAGTAATGTAACAATAGCGCATTTACTGTGTAACACGTCTGGCTATGCCAATAGGCCAGATTGACAAAGCGGTGTAATCGCTTTCATAAATAGTTTGGCGGGAATAAAAAAGGCCAGCACGAGGCTGGCCTTCAGGTAACACGGTGGGGAGATTATTTCAGGCCGGCAGCATCGCGAAGCAGCGCCGCTTTGTCGGTTTTTTCCCACGGGAAATGTTCGCGGCCAAAGTGACCGTATGCTGCGGTCTCTTTGTAGATCGGGTGCAGCAGATCCAGCATCTGAATCAGGCCGTACGGACGCAGGTCGAAGAACTCGCGCACCAGCAGGGTCAGTTGTTCAGAAGGCACTTTCTCGGTACCGAAGGTTTCCACCATGATGGACGTCGGTTCTGCCACGCCGATTGCGTAGGAGACCTGAATTTCACAACGGTCAGCCAGGCCCGCAGCAACGATGTTTTTCGCGACATAACGTGCCGCGTATGCTGCGGAACGGTCCACTTTTGATGGATCTTTACCGGAGAACGCGCCGCCGCCGTGACGTGCCATGCCGCCGTAGGTATCAACGATGATTTTACGACCAGTCAGGCCGCAGTCGCCCATCGGGCCGCCGATCACGAAACGTCCGGTTGGGTTGATGAAGAATTTGGTGGAGGCATTCAGCCATTCAGTCGGCAGAACTGGCTTGATGATCTCTTCCATCACCGCTTCCTGCAGGGATTTCTGATCGATGCTTTCAGCGTGCTGAGTGGATAGGACGACCGCATCAATACCGACGATTTTACCGTCGTCATACTGGAAGGTGACCTGGCTTTTCGCATCCGGACGCAGCCACGGCAGGGTGCCGTTTTTACGCACTTCAGCCTGACGCTGCACCAGACGGTGTGCGTAGGTGATTGGCGCAGGCATCAGCACGTCGGTTTCGTTGGTTGCATAACCAAACATCAGGCCCTGGTCGCCCGCGCCCTGTTCCAGCGGGTCAGAACGGTCAACGCCCTGGTTGATGTCCGGAGACTGTTTACCAATTGCGCTCAGTACGGCACAGGAATTGGCGTCAAAGCCCATATCCGAATGCACATAGCCAATTTCGCGAACGGTGTTACGGGTGATCTCTTCGATATCAACCCATGCGCTGGTGGTGATTTCACCGCCAACCAAAACCATGCCTGTTTTTACGTAGGTTTCACAGGCTACGCGCGCTTTCGGATCCTGCTCGAGGATAGCGTCCAGCACAGCGTCGGAGATTTGGTCCGCAATTTTGTCAGGATGCCCTTCGGATACAGACTCGGACGTAAATAGGTGTTTTGCCATAATTTCTTCACCCTGGAATAAATAGAGTTCGATAAGCTTCGTGTGGCGGTGCCCGCGCTGTGCGATGCGCAATAACAGGGCAGCAGGTTGGCACACAGGAAGTCAGTATAGACGGATTAACTTCTGGATGGCTATTCTAGGTTACTTCTTAAGCCGATTTCCAGCGTTTTTTGATTTGGCTCGCATTCTTGCGCAACGTGAGGTGGAAATTTTTCCTGACATTGCTGGCAAAGTCGGTATTTTTGTTTTGCTTTTTACCCGCCTTCCCGGTATAAAATGCGGCGCGCGGCTCATACCAAAAAAGTGTACGAATTAAGTTCGTAACGCCACTTCCAGCCGGGCTAAAACATCTGTTTTTTGGCTATAGCAGGTCCTTCGGGGCTGGCGTGGAGGTGATATCAAATAATGAACCGTTGTATTGTGCCAAATCTGTCACACCGTCCTGGTGTGAACCCGACTCCCGTTCTCAGTATCTCTGCTTTGTATACCTGCCGATGTTTTACCCATTTCGGCGCTTCTCAGGACTCCAGGGCCGGTCAGGCTTCCCGGAACTGAACAAGGGCGCTCTTGCTTAAGCAAGAGATTTCTCGTGGTTTCTCCGAACATCGTCTTAAGTTCGGTTGCGTGTTTTACAATGATATGAACAAGAAACCGGTCGCACAGTCGACGCACCAGCATAACGCGCTGGGAAATCAGGCTGTATATGGGTTGTTATCGCATCGTTACGCTGCGATAGTAGTTAACTGTTTTACACTAGATACAAATTATTGAGGTTCGCTATGTCTGACGACATGTCTATGGGTTTGCCTTCGTCAGCGGGCGAACAAGGTGTACTACGTTCCATGCAGGAGGTTGCGATGAGCTCCCAGGAAGCAAGCAAGATGCTACGCACATACAACATTGCCTGGTGGGGCAATAACTACTATGACGTCAACGAGTTAGGCCATATCAGCGTTTGCCCTGACCCGGACGTTCCGGAAGCCCGCGTTGACCTGGCGCAGCTGGTAAAAGCGCGTGAAGCGCAGGGGCAGCGCCTGCCTGCGCTGTTCTGTTTCCCGCAGATCCTCCAGCACCGTTTGCGCTCGATCAACGCCGCGTTCAAGCGTGCGCGCGAGTCTTACGGCTATAACGGCGACTATTTCCTGGTCTACCCGATCAAGGTAAACCAGCATCGCCGCGTCATTGAATCCCTGATCCACTCCGGCGAACCGCTGGGGCTGGAAGCGGGTTCTAAAGCAGAATTGATGGCTGTGCTGGCTCACGCTGGCATGACCCGCAGCGTGATTGTGTGTAACGGCTATAAAGACCGTGAATACATTCGCCTGGCGCTGGTAGGTGAGAAGATGGGCCATAAGGTCTATCTGGTGATTGAGAAAATGTCGGAAATCGCCATCGTGCTGGAAGAAGCCGAGCGATTAAACGTGGTGCCGCGCCTTGGCGTGCGTGCGCGTCTGGCGTCGCAGGGTTCCGGTAAATGGCAGTCCTCCGGCGGCGAGAAATCCAAATTTGGCCTCGCGGCGACGCAGGTGCTGCAACTGGTGGATATCCTGCGCGAAGCCGGGCATCTCGACAGCCTGCAGCTGCTGCACTTCCACCTCGGTTCGCAGATGGCGAATATTCGCGACATCGCAACCGGTGTGCGTGAATCGGCGCGTTTCTACGTTGAGCTGCATAAACTGGGTGTAAACATCCAGTGCTTCGACGTCGGCGGCGGCCTGGGCGTGGACTACGAAGGAACGCGTTCCCAGTCCGATTGTTCGGTGAACTACGGCCTGAACGAATACGCCAACAACATCATCTGGGCGATTGGCGATGCCTGTGAAGAGAACGGCCTGCCGCACCCGACGGTGATCACTGAATCGGGCCGTGCGGTAACCGCGCATCACACGGTGCTGGTGTCGAACATCATCGGTGTTGAGCGCAACGAATACACCGAGGCGACCCCGCCTGCGGAAGATGCGCCGCGTGCACTGCAAAGCATGTGGGAAACCTGGCAGGAGATGCATGAACCCGGCACGCGCCGCTCGCTGCGCGAATGGCTGCACGACAGCCAGATGGACCTGCACGATATTCACATCGGCTACTCCTCCGGGGCGTTCAATCTTCAGGAGCGCGCATGGGCAGAGCAGCTTTATCTGAACATGTGCCACGAAGTGCAGAAACAGCTCGACCCGAGCAACCGCGCGCATCGCCCGATTATCGATGAGCTGCAGGAACGTATGGCGGATAAAATCTACGTCAACTTCTCCCTGTTCCAGTCGATGCCGGATGCGTGGGGCATCGACCAGCTCTTCCCGGTGATGCCGCTGGAAGGCTTAAACCAGGTACCAGAGCGCCGCGCGGTGCTGCTGGATATCACCTGTGATTCCGATGGTGCTATCGATCATTACGTCGATGGCGACGGGATCGCCACCACCATGCCGATGCCGCAGTATGACGTGGACAACCCGCCGATGCTGGGCTTCTTCATGGTTGGCGCTTATCAGGAGATCCTCGGCAACATGCACAACCTGTTCGGTGATACAGAAGCGGTTGACGTGTTCGTCTTCCCTGACGGCAGCGTGGAAGTTGAGCTGTCTGATGAGGGCGATACGGTGGCGGATATGCTGCAATACGTGCAGCTTGATCCCAACACGTTGCTGACTCAGTTCCGTGACCAGGTGAAAAACACCGGTCTGGACGACGCGCTGCAACAGCAGTTCCTGGAAGAGTTTGAAGCGGGGCTTTACGGGTATACGTACCTGGAAGACGAGTAATACACCCTCACCCTAACCCTCTCCCTGAGGGAGAGGGAACAGAGCGTGCGGGTTTTCCCCCTCTCCCTGTGGGAGAGGGCCGGGGTGAGGGCATCAGACCGCACATTTGCTACACTCACTTGAACCCGCGCAAAATAACGGCGATAATTTGCCCCAACAAGCTGTAACTCAAATCAATCCCTTCCTCGTCGGGCCTAACGACGCGGAGGGGATTTTTTTTACCGACTTTAGAAGAGGTCATAGCCATGAGTACCTTAGGAAATCAGTACGATAACTCCCTGGTATCTAACGCATTTGGATTTTTACGTCTGCCGCTGAACTTCCAACCGTATGACAGCGATGCCGACTGGGTTATCACCGGCGTACCGTTTGATATGGCGACCTCGGGTCGCGCCGGTGGCCGTCATGGCCCGGCGGCGATTCGTCAGGTGTCGACCAACCTCGCCTGGGAGCACAATCGCTTCCCGTGGAACTTCGACATGCGTGAACGCCTGAACGTCGTGGACTGCGGCGACCTGGTGTACGCCTTTGGCGATGCCCGTGAAATGAGCGAAAAACTGCAGGCGCACGCAGAAAAACTGCTGGCGGCGGGTAAACGCATGCTCTCTTTCGGCGGCGACCACTTCGTCACGCTGCCGCTGCTGCGCGCGCATGCCAAACACTTCGGTAAAATGGCGCTGGTGCATTTTGATGCTCACACCGACACCTATGCGAATGGCTGTGAATTCGACCACGGCACCATGTTCTACACCGCGCCGAACGAAGGTCTGATTGACCCGAACCATTCCGTGCAGATTGGTATCCGTACCGAGTTCGATAAAGACAACGGCTTTACCGTGCTGGACGCCTGCCAGGTGAACGATCGCACCGCCGATGACATCATCGCGCAGGTGAAACAGATTGTCGGTGATATGCCGGTTTATCTGACCTTCGATATCGACTGCCTCGACCCGGCTTTCGCGCCAGGTACCGGCACGCCGGTTATCGGCGGGCTGACCTCTGACCGCGCCATCAAACTGGTGCGCGGCCTGAAAGATCTCAACATCGTGGGTATGGATGTTGTGGAAGTCGCCCCGGCCTACGATCAGTCTGAAATCACCGCGCTGGCAGCCGCGACCCTCGCACTGGAAATGCTCTACATCCAGGCTGCAAAAAAAGGCGAGTAATCCGTTACGCGCTTAACGCTGCTGCGCGACGCATGCGCAGCAGCAACATTCCGCCTGCCAACAGCGTCACGATTTGCGACGCCACCAGAACCGAAAACCCTGCGCTCACCGACCCGGCATATTTCATCACCACGCCCATCAGGAGCGGAATAAACGCCGCGCAAATATTGCCAATCCCGTTAATGATTCCATAGGCGCTGCCCACCGCGTTGTGCGCCGCGTGATGCTGCACCACCGCCGGAATGGCTGCCCCCTGTAATCCCCAGAAAATATTCGCCGAGAGTAAAAACAGCCCCAGCATGGCGGGCTGATGGCTGAGCATGAGTGCCAGTACCGAGCACGCCGTCAGCGCGCCGCCGGTGACGAACAGCAGCGGGGCCTGTTCCGGGCGCAGTTTATCGAGGAGAACGCCGCCTAAAAATTTTGACCCGAGACTCAATAGAAACGGAATGGCGGCCAGAAAGCCTGTCGCGTGCAGAGAAAAGTGATGCTCATCGCGCAGCCACGCCGGAAGCCACGCACTGCTGCCCCACAGATAGCTCAACGTGGCAATTTCAACCAGCAGGATCCAGCCGAGCAGCGGCGTGCGCCAGGCCAGCATAAAAGTTTCGGCCAACCCCTTTTCCCTGATGTGATTCGCTTTCTGCGGCGCAGGCAAAAAGCGATAAATTAGCCCGCCGCCAAGCACCAAATTCAGCGCGGCAAGCGCATAAAATGACCCCATCCAGCCCAGATGCTGCATCAGAAATGTCACCAGCGGGAAGCCAACGGCCAGCCCGAGCGATACACCCAGGGCGCTTACGGCATTCGGTTTGCCAATCTCTTGCGCGGCAAAGTGGTCGCTGATGTAGCGCGTCTTCAGTGAAAAGAGCGGCCCTTCAGCAATCCCGAGGATTACGCGCGCGATAAGCATGCCGAACAGCGACCCGAGCAGAGGAGAGATAGCGCAAACCAGTGCCCAAACCGCGATGCTGATCAATAACCCCTGGCGGTAATTGAGTTTACTTTCCATTACCGGAGTTAATAGAAGTGCCGACAATCCATAACCCAGAAGAAAGAATGTCATTAACATTCCCTGTAACATTCTGTTTTCATTTATATGAAAATGATTGACGAAATCGGCGTTGAGAATCATCACTGAGATATTTACCCTGTCGACATAAGAAATCACAATTAGAAACAATAACGCGATGACGCCCTGCCAGCGTGCTGAAATCATCTCATTTCTCCTGCCAGAAATGTTATTTATTATTTTGTATTTATAGTTTCATCGTGAAAGTGTATCACCAGTGAAACTCATTGATATTAATGGTTAATTTATTTTCGAGTTTCACCTGTGAAACTACGTGGTGAAGCCTTGCGCTATTTATTAATAATCCTATCAAGCAAAAGTCAATATCTGTGTAAGTGAAAACCACGCTATTTATAAAACCGATTCTTTCCGCCTTCATAAATCACAATTTCATATCGATGCAGTTTTTCGTGATCGATTACACACTTAGCTAATTAATTGCATAGCAATTAACAAAAACGTCACATTTGCGCTTGACGAAAGATTCACCGCTTTTATATTGAGCGTATTAAATAAGAAACACAGTTTCATATATGAAACAAAAGCCTGGAGGAATGCGATGAGCTGGATAGGCGTATGTGACGCGGAGCAGGTACAGGAAGATTTCCCTTATAGCGGCAACATTGAAGGTAAAGAGATCGGTATTTATCTGGTCGATGGCGAGTTTTACGCGCTGGAAGACGTTTGTCCTCACGCTTACGCGCTATTGAGTCAGGGGTTTGTCGAAGACGGCAAAGTGGAATGCCCGCTTCATGAAGCGGTGTTCGACGTTAAAACCGGCCAGTGTCTGCACGGGCCCGGCGGTCGCAACCTGAATCGCTACCCGGTACGGGTATTCGAAAACCAAATTCAGATCACTTTCATTGAGGAGACCGTGGCATGAGCGAAACCCTGGATTTCAACCCGGCGCTGCCGGAAAGCCGCCAGTTCACCCCGCCCGCAGAAGGCGGTAACGGCAATATTCACAAGCCGGGCGATTACCAAAATATCATCTGGCAAACCCGCAGCCGCGTGCCGGAGAACTGGGAGCTGCTGCTGATTACCGCGCTGGAAGAGTTGTTCGAGCAGGGCGTGGAAACGCTGCCGGAACTGGTCAACGGGCTGAACGCGATTCGCATGTACGACCAGCAGGGCGCGCCATGGAACGATGACAGTTTCCAGGCATTCTTACAGGTTAACGGTTACTGAGGGGCGGGTGATGACAACTACAGTACAGAGCTATCTCGATAAAGGGTTGCGCGGTTTGTGGTATCCGGTGCTGGCGAGCTGGGAAGTGCAGTCCGCGCCGGTCGGGATCACCCGCCTGGGCGAACAAATTGTGGTGTGGCGTAACAAAGATGGTCAGGTTCAGGCGCTGGAAGATCGCTGCCCGCACCGTGGCGCACGTCTGTCGATGGGCTGGAACCTCGGCGATCGTATTGCCTGCTGGTATCACGGTGTGGAAGTGGCGGGTAACGGTGAAGTGAAAGACGTTCCGGCGGTGGATCGCTGCCCGCTGGTGGGCCAGCAGTGCGTGCGCAGCTACAACGTGCAGGAAGCGCACGGCGCGATTTTCCTGTGGTTTGGCGTCACCGCTGATCAACAGCCGGAAGAGCTCACCTTCCCGGAAGAGCTGGCGGATACCGAAAGCTACAGCAACTTCCTCTGTTCTGCCGCGTGGAAATGCAATTACCAGTACGCGCTGGAAAACGTCATGGATCCGATGCATGGCACCTACCTGCACTCGTCTTCGCACTCAATGGCGGAAGGCGATCGCAAAGCCGACATGGTGCTGCAACCGACCAAAACGGGCTTCATCTTCGAGAAAAAAGGGCAGAGCGGCGTCAACTTCGACTGGGTTGAGCTGGGCAACAGCGGCACTTACTGGATGCGCCTCTCGATCCCGTACAAACGACGTTTTGGGCCGGGCGGTCATTTCTGGATTGTCGGCATGGTGGTGCCGGAAGATAACGACAACTGCCGCGTCTTCTTCTGGCGTATCCGTCGCGTACAGGGTTGGCAGCGCGATCTCTGGCGTTTCATGTACCGCAACCGCCTGGAAAAACTGCACTGGGAAGTGCTGGAACAGGATCGCGTGGTGCTGGAGAGCCTGGCGCCGAACGCCCGCGATCATGAATATCTCTACCAGCACGATGTCGGCCTTTCCCGCCTGCGCCGCATGATGCAGAAAGCGGCGGAAGAACAGCTGGCGACGCGCGACGCGCAGCAGGGAGCGGCCTGATGCACGGCTTACTCGACGGCAAGCGCATCGTGGTAACCGGCGCGGCACGCGGGCTTGGCTTCCACTTTGCCAAAGCCTGTGCAGAGCAGGGCGCGACGGTTGTGATGTGCGACATCCTGGCGGGCGAACTGGCGGAAAGCGCGCACGGCCTGCGTGAGCAGGGTTACCGTATTGAAGATTACGTGATTGATTTAGCCGATAGCGCATCCATCGACGCAACGTTTGCCGCGATCGCAGAAAGTGGAGCGATAAACGGATTAGTGAATAACGCGGCGATGGCGACCGGCGTCGGCGGCAAAAATATGATCGACTACGATCCGGAGCTCTGGGATAGGGTGATGAACGTCAACGTCAAAGGTACCTGGCTGGTGACCCGCGCCGCCGTGCCTCTGCTGCGCGAAGGATCGGGGATCGTTAACGTGGCATCGGACACTGCGCTGTGGGGGGCGCCGCGCCTGATGGCCTATGTTGCCAGCAAGGGCGCGGTGATTGCCATGACCCGTTCAATGGCGCGTGAACTGGGCGAAAAACGCATCCGCATCAACGCCATTGCGCCGGGGCTGACGCGCGTGGAAGCGACGGAATACGTGCCCGCCGAGCGTCATCAGCTGTATGAAAATGGCCGGGCGCTGGCGGGCGCGCAGCAGCCGGAGGATGTCACCGGTAGCGTGCTGTGGCTGTTAAGCGATCTCTCCGGGTTTGTTACCGGGCAACTTATTCCGGTCAACGGCGGCTTTATTTTTAACTGAACAGGGCGGAGGCAGTATGGCGAACGAGCACGAAATTAAGTATCTGGTGCCCGGTCTGGAGCGCGGTTTACAGCTGCTGCTGGCCTTCGGTGAACAGCACCGCGACCTGACCTTCGCCGAGCTGCATCGGCTGGTGGATATGCCGAAAGCAACGGCTTACCGCGTCGTTCAGACGCTGGAGTACATGGGGTTTCTGGAGCGCAACCCGCGCACCAACACCTTCTCGCTCGGCATGAACGTGCTGCGTCTTGGTTTTGAATATATCGCTTCGCTGGATGTGGCCCAGGTCGGGCAGCCGGTGATTGAGCAACTGCGCGACAGCAGCCAGTGCAGCAGCCATCTGGCGATCCGCGACGGGCGCGACATTATCTATATCGCCCGCGTCAGCGCTGCCGGTTCGCGTATCAACCACGTCAGTATCGGCACGCGTCTGCCGGTGCACTGCACATCGCTGGGCCGCATGCTGTTAACGGATGTGTCGCGCAGCGAGTTTGAACAGATTTTCCCGAACGAACGCTTACCGGGAAATACGCTGGGCCAGCCGCATGACCGGGAAGCGCTGTGGCAAATGGTGCAGCAGGATAAAGCGCGTGGTTATGTCATTGGCGAATCCTTCTTCCGTGAAGGGATCTCTTCCATTGTCTATCCGGTTTATGACCGCAGCGGGCGCGTGGCGGCGGTGGTGAGCATTCTGGTGCCCTCGGAACAGGTGCCGCAAACCGATCGCGATCGGTTGCAAAACGACGTTCGCATGGCGGCGGACAAAATCTCTGGCTTTTTAGGGTATCTGTCACAAGCCAGTTAAATCAAACAGTTAGATGCAGGCGCTGAGCGGCGTCGGGCATGCTCTACGCCCAAATCAGGGCATAGCGTGGCAAAGAGGCAACGAACCATGAGTGTAATCGGAATTGAAAAGCTGGAGTTTGGCGTCGATGACGTGGCCTACAGCGCGAAATTTATGGCTGATTTTGGCCTGAAGGGCGATGCCAGCGGGCGTCGTTTCACCACCCTTAGCGGTGCGAGCGTGGAGCTGAATTCGCAGGATGCTCCCGCGTTGCCGGACGCTTTTGAAGCGGGCAACACGTTGCGTCGCATGACCTGGGGCGTGGCGAGCCAGGCGGAACTCGATGCGCTGCGCCCGAAGCTTGCCAGCCAGCCGGGTTATCGTGAGGTGGACGGTGCGCTGGAATGCCGCGACCCGAACGGCATGACCCTGCGCGTGCAGGTTAGCCAGCAGCAGCCGGTTGAACTGAACGTTGAGCCGATTAACCAATGGGGCGATGCGCGCCGTATCGACACGCCAAGCCCGGTTTACGATCGTGCGGAGCCGATCAACATCGGCCATGTGGTGTTCTTTGTTGAAGAACTGGCTGCGGTGGAGAAATTCTACCGTGAAGTGCTGGGCTTCCAGGTCTCTGATCGCTACATCAACCGCGCCGTGTTCCTGCGTTGCCAGGCGCGCGGCGGCCATCACAATCTTTTCCTGCTGCAATTGCCCAACCGCAAGCGCGGGCTGAATCACGTCGCCTTTACCGTACGCGACATCCACGAAGTGATCGGCGGCGGCATTGCCATGAATAAACATGACTGGAGCACCTTTATCGGCCCCGGCCGTCACCCGGTCTCTTCCGCCTATTTCTGGTATGTGAACAGCCCAACCGGCGGCGCGTTTGAGTACTACACCAACGACGACTACCTCACCGAGAAGTGGCAGCCGCGCGAACTGGAGCATTCGCTGGTCTCCTTTACCGAATGGGCGGTGGAAGGCGGTATCGACCACGACACCCGCCGTCAGCAGAAGAAGCCGGAGGCGGTATGACGGCGCGCATCGTGATTATCGGCGGCGGCCAGGCGGGCGGTTGGGCGGCGAAAACCCTGCGCGATGACGGTTTCGACGGCGAGATTTGTGTGGTGGCGGAGGAGGAGTGGGATTTCTACGAACGCCCGCCGCTGTCGAAAGCCTCGCTGCTGGAAGCGTCCCCGACGCTGCCGCGCCTGTTCAGCGAGGATGCGCAGCAGGCGCTGAACCTGCGCTGGTATCGCCCACTTCGCGCTCAGGATATTGATCCGCAAGCAAAAACCGTTGCGTTGAGTAACGGAGAGTCACTGAGCTACAACCAGCTTTTGATCGCCACCGGAGGCCGGGCGCGCCTGCCGGGAGACGCGTGGGCGACGCATCCGCAGGTGTATACCCTGCGTCACTGGCAGGATGCGCAGCGTCTGAAAAAGCGCCTGGCGCAGAGCCAAACGCTGGCGATTATCGGCGGCGGCTGGATTGGCCTGGAGATTGCCGCCTCGGCGCGCAAAAGCGGTATTGCGGTCACTCTGTTTGAACAACAGCCCGCGCTGTGTATGCGTTCGGTCAGCGCGGAAGTGTCCGCTGAACTGCTGGCGCTGCATCAGCAGCAGGGCGTGGATGTGCGCACCGGATGTGGCGCTATCGAACTGGATGGCGGCGATGAAAACGCGGTGATCCACTGCGACGGCCAGCGTGAGATCTTTGACGCGGTGGTGGTGGGGATCGGCGTCGATCTCAACCTGGAGCTGGCACGCGATGCCGGGCTGAAAACCGATCGCGGCATTGTGGTCGATGCGCAGGGACGCACGTCAGATCCGGCAATCTTCGCCGTGGGTGATGTGGCGCAGCACGCACGTTACGGCCTGTGCGTGCAGTCATGGGCATTTGCGCAGAATCAGGCGGTGGCGACGGCCAAAGCGATGCTGGATGCCAACGCGCCCGGTTACGACGACGTGCCGTGGCTGTGGTCGGATCAATACCAGCACAATATTCAGATCCTCGGCATTCCGCAGCCGAACAGCCGGACGGTGGTTCGCCGGGAAGAAAAAGGACCGATTTTCTTCTCGCTCAACGCTGACGGTACGCTGAATCAGCTGGTGGCGTTTAACGATCCGCGCACCGTGAAGCTTGCGAAACGCTGGATGGCGAGCGGGCGCGATCTGAACGCCGAGCCATTGGGCGATCCCGAATTTTCACTGATGTCATTACGCTAACCGCGACGTAACCCTCAGGGGGGAACATGAGCACATTAGAGAACAACACCGCGCCCGTTGAGGCACGCGGTGAGGGCGTCTGCACGCCTGAAACGGCCGTTCGCTGGGCTATTCCGCTGTCGCTTTTGGCCTGCGTCCTGTTGGCGTTTTTCGACAAAATCAGCATTGCCGCACTCTTTTCCGATAGCCATTTCCAGCAGGCGATGGGCATCGACTTCGACACCACGCGCCTCGGCATTCTGATGAGCGCATTCCTGCTGAGCTACGGTTTTTCTTCCGTCTTGCTGAGCGGGCTGGGCGACAAAATCGCACCGCTGCGTCTGCTCACCGGGATGATGGTGGTGTGGTGCGTGCTGATGGTGATGATGGGCTTTACCCACAACTACACGCTGATGGTCACGCTACGCATTCTGCTCGGCGTGGCGGAAGGGCCGCTGTTCCCGCTGGCGTTCGCCATTGTGCGCCACTCCTTCCCGCAGCATTTGCAGGCGCGCGCCACCATGCTCTGGCTGCTCGGCACGCCCGTGGGCGCGGCAATTGGCTTTCCGCTTTCCATTTGGTTGCTCAATACCTTTGGCTGGCAGAGCACCTTCTTCACCATGGCACTGCTCACCATCCCGGTGTTGATTCTGGTGCGCATAGGTCTGCGTGGCGTGCAGCTGGAGGCGAAGCAGGCACCGACGCAACAGTCGCAGCAGGCGCGTCGGGCCGCGCGTCAGGAGCTGTTTGTCAGCACTCACTTCTGGATGATTTGCGTCTTTAACATCGCTTTCCTGACCTATCTGTGGGGCATCAACGGCTGGCTGCCGGGCTACCTGATTAAAGGCAAAGGCATTCATCTGGAGCACGCAGGCTGGCTGTCGTCGATGCCGTTCATCGCCATGCTACTGGGCGAAGTGATTGGCGCGTGGCTTTCCGATCGCGTCGATAAACGCGCTGCCGCCTGCTTTATCTCGATGGCGGGAGCCGCCATTGGCCTGACGGCGGTCATGCATCTGGATACGCCGCTGACCATCATCGCCGCCATGAGCTTCAGCACCTTTATGTGGGGCGTGGGCGCGCCGAACATTTTCGCCCTGCTGGCAAAAGCGACCCATCCACGGGTGAGCGCCACGGCGGGCGGTATTTTCAATGGGCTGGGAAACTTTGCCGGGGCGTTGTCGCCGGCGGTGATGGGGGCGCTGATCGCCTTCACTCACAGTATGGATTCCGGGCTGATCTTTCTGGTGGTGATGGCGACCGTAGGGTGCGTCCTGTTACTGCCGCTGCTTAAACGTTACTGAGGAGTGTGTCATGTCTGATTCAACCGTAAGCGCGAAAACCGGCATCAAGCCAGAAAATCTGAGCATGGAAGAGTGGGTGGAGTCGCGTATTGCCCGCTTTGAAGGCCGTAAATATGACTGGAACGCGCTGAAGTTCCAGGCCGATTTTGACCCGAAATATCGCCGTGCGCAGATGCGCTATATCGGCACCGGGGCGACCGGCGTCGCCAGCGACACCAACACCGTTGCGGCGGAACACTTCACCTTCTCCACCATGGTGCTGCCGTCGAAATGCGAAGGCCCGCTGCATCTGCACGATGACGTGGAAGAGGTCTTCTTCATGCTGAAAGGGCAGATCACCCTGATGATTCAGGATGGCGACAACTACACCGAAACGGTGCTGCGCGAGCGCGATCTCATCTCCGTTCCGGCGGGGATCTATCGCGGCCTGTTTAACCACGGCGAAGAAGAAGCGCTGATGTGCGTGATGCTTGGCACCAAAAAGCCTGAGATCCCAACCTATCCGGCAGACCATCCGCTGTCGAAAGTGAAACGCAACTAAGGAATAGCGATGACGGGTTTTCGTGAACAGGGCCATGGCGTGCCGGTGATGCTGCTCCATGGCATCAGCTCCGGTGCCGCCTCCTGGCATAAGCAGATGGCGCTACCGGGCTGCCGCGTGCTGGCCTGGGATATGCCGGGTTATGGCGAAAGCCCGATGCTGGCAACCGAGCGGGCGAATGCGGGCGACTACGCGGATGCGCTTGCGCTGTTGCTTGACCGTGCTGGCGTCTGGCAAACGGTGCTGGTGGGGCATTCGCTGGGCGCGCTGGTCGCCAGCGCGTTTGCTGCGCGTTACCCCGAACGGGTGGTGCATTTGCTGCTGGCGGACCCGGCGCAGGGTTACGGCAACGCGACGGCGGAAAAGCGCGAACAGGTGTGGCGCAGCCGGGAACAGCAAATAGCGATGGGCGGGGAGATCCTCGCACAAACCCGCGCGGCGGCACTGCTGCAACCGGTGGCACGCCAGGACGATGTGGCGACGGTGGCGGCAGGAATGCGACGCCTGCGTCCGGAGGGGTATCTGGCGGCAGCGTGGATGCTGGCGCACGACGATATTCACCGCTGGCTTGAACAGTACGGCAGCGCGTTCAGCGTGTGCTGCGGCGAGCAGGACACCATCACGCCACCAGATGCCGCGCAGGCGCTGGCCGCACGTTATGGCATGCCGTACACCGCCGTTCCTGCGGCCGGGCATGCCAGCTATCTCGATAACGAAACGACATTTAATCAATGGCTTTTGCAGGCAATGGAAGAGGTGCGCGATGAATGCACAAATTGAAGGGCGTGTAGCGGTAGTCACCGGGGGATCGTCGGGAATTGGTTTCGAAACCCTGCGCCTGTTACTGGGTGAAGGCGCAAAAGTGGCGTTTTGTGGCCGCGATGCGGACAGACTCGCCAGCGCGCACGCCGCGTTGCTCAACGAATTTCCGCAGGGCGAGGTTTTCTCTGCCTGCTGCGATGTACTGAAAGAAGAGGATGTGCAGGCGTTCGCCGCTGCCGTTGAGGCGAATCTGGGCCGCGCCGACATGCTGATCAACAACGCCGGGCAGGGCTTTGTCGCCCATTTTGCCGACACTCCGCGCAGCGCATGGCTGCATGAAGCCGAGCTGAAATTGTTTGGCGTCATCAACCCGGTGCAGGCGTTTTTAAGCCAGCTGGAAGCGTCGGATATCGCGTCGATCACCTGCGTGAACTCGCTGCTGGCGCTACAGCCGGAAGAGCACATGATAGCCACCTCGGCTGCGCGCGCCGCGCTGCTGAACATGACGCTCACCCTGTCGAAAGATCTGATTGAGAAAGGCATCCGCGTAAATTCCATCCTGCTGGGGATGGTGGAATCCGGCCAATGGCAGCGCCGCTATGAGCAGCGCAGCGATAAAAGCCAGAGCTGGCCGGCGTGGACCGGTGATATTGCCCGTAAGCGCGGTATTCCGATGGGACGTCTGGGCAAACCGCAGGAGCCTGCGCAGGCGCTGTTATTCCTGGCCTCGCCGCTGGCCTCGTTCACCACCGGGGCCGCGCTGGATGTCTCCGGCGGCTTCTGCCGTCACCTTTAAGGAGCAATGATGAAAAAGGTCATGTTAATTGGCTACGGCGCGATGGCGCAGGCGGTGATCGAACGTTTACCTGCCAACGTGGCGATCGGCTGGATCGTAGCCAGGGAATCACATCATCAGGCGATCCTGGCGCGTTTTCACGGCGAGGTTACCCCGCTGGTTGATCCGCTGGCATGCGATGCCACGCCGGATCTGGTGCTGGAGTGCGCCAGCCAGCAGGCGGTGGCGCAGTACGGCGAAGCGGTTCTCAAACGTGGCTGGCACCTGGCGGTTGTCTCCACTGGTGCGCTGGCCGATAGCGAACTTGAACAGCGGTTGCTGAACGCGGGCGGGAAATTAACCCTGCTGGCAGGCGCGGTGGCGGGTATCGACGGTTTATCGGCGGCAAGAGAAGGTGGCTTGCAGCGCGTGACTTATCAGTCGCGTAAAAGCCCGGCCAGCTGGCGCG
Source organism: uncultured Pseudocitrobacter sp. (assembly GCA_913778145.1). Lineage (GTDB taxonomy): Bacteria > Pseudomonadota > Gammaproteobacteria > Enterobacterales > Enterobacteriaceae > Pseudocitrobacter. The sequence goes on along the minus strand of CAJYVI010000152.1, from coordinate 118,579 downwards.
GGAGCTACGCCGAGCAGTTGATTGACCTGGCGACGGTGCAGGAAGCGCAAATCTTTTTCGAAGGCAGTGCGCGGGAAGCCGCACGCCTCTTCCCGGCGAATGCCAACGTGGCGGCAACCGTGGCGCTGGGCGGCGTGGGAATGGACGACACTCGTGTTCAGTTAATGGTTGATCCGGCGACGAAACGTAACACTCATACCCTGCACGTTGAGGGGCTGTTTGGCGAATTCCACCTCGAACTCAGCGGCCTGCCGCTCGCCAGCAACCCAAAAACCTCCACGCTGGCGGCGCTAAGTGCGGTGCGCGCTTGCCGTGAACTGGCTCAGTGCTAAGAGGCTGATATGCAAGAACTCTCTATTTTTGTGGGCGGAGCCTGGCGACGCGGTAACGGTGACGCGATGCAGAGCACCTTCCCGGCGGACGGTTCGCTGAACGCCACGCTCAACGCCGCCAGCATCGACGATCTGAACGACGCGGTAAAAAGCGCCGAGCGCGCCTGGCGTGACCCGGCATGGCGCAATGCGCTGCCGCATCAGCGGGCGAAAGTGCTGCACAAGGTCGCCGATATTATCGAATCGCGCGTGGATGAACTGGCCCTGATGCAAAGTCGCGACAACGGCAAACCGTTGCCGGAAGCGCGTGGCCTGGTGCTGAGCGCGGCGGGAACGGCGCGTTATTTTGCGGCGGCCTGCGAACTGCTGGAAGGCGAGCTGCCGACCCCGCGTATGGCGGAGGTATTGACGCTCAGCCGCTATGAACCGCTGGGCGTAGTCGCGGCCATTACACCGTGGAACTCGCCGATTGCCAGCGAAATGCAGAAGGTCGCTCCGGCAATTGCGGCGGGCAATGCGGTGATCCTCAAACCGGCAGAAGCCACGCCGCTGATGGCGCTTGAACTGGCACGTATTTTTGAACAGGCCGGGCTGCCTGCCGGACTGTTGAGCGTGTTGCCGGGGAAAGGCTCGGTGATTGGCGATGCGCTGGCGCGCCATCCCTTGATTCGCAAAATTTCTTTCACCGGCGGCACGACTACCGGGCGGCATCTGGCGCACGTGGCGGCGGAAAAACTGATCCCCGCTTCGCTGGAGCTGGGCGGTAAATCGCCGACTATCGTGCTGGAAGATGCCGATATCGAACAGGCGGCGCGCGGCATTTGCTACGGCATTTTCAGTTCGGCAGGGCAGGCGTGTATCGCCGGTTCGCGTCTGTTTATTCACGAATCCGTTTATCAACCGCTGATGGCGCGGCTGCTGGAATTAACCCGTGGGCTACGTGTTGGGCACCCTCATCAGGAAGGCACACACATTGGACCGCTGATTAACGAAAAGCACCGTAAAAGCGTGATGGATTACGTTGCGCTGGCGCAGAAAGAGGGCGGGCGCGTGCTGTGCGGCGGTGAAATTCCCGCTGACCCGGCGCTTGCCAGTGGCAGCTATTTCCAGCCGACGATTATCGACGGCCTGAATAATCAGGCACGCGTCTGTCAGGAAGAGATTTTTGGCCCGGTGCTGGTGGCTATGCCGTTTGCCGACGAAGAGTCGCTAATTTCTGAGGCGAACGCATCGGTTTACGGTCTGGCGGCGGGTATCTGGACACGCGACACCGGGCGAGCGCTGCGTTTAAGCGAGCGGCTGGAAGCGGGCACGGTGTGGATCAACACCTACAAAGTTTTCGCCATTTCGACCCCGTTCGGGGGCTTTAAAGAGAGCGGTCTGGGCCGCGAAAAGGGTATTCAGGGGCTGAAAGTCTGGATGCAACAAAAGAGCATTTATCTGGCGACAGGCAATAGCGTCAACCGCTGGTGCGACTAAGAATAAGGGTGAGTTATGAGTGAAATGATTACCGTCGGCGAGGCCATTGCCAGAACGCTGGAGCAGTATCAGGTAGACGCTATCTATGGCGTTATCTCTATCCACAACCTGCCGATTGCCGATGCCGTTGGGCAGCGTGGCAATATCCGTTTCGTCCCGGCGCGCGGTGAAGCGGGATCGGTGACGATGGCGGATGCGCACGGGCGTTTTTCCGGCCTTGGCGTGGCGCTGACCAGCACCGGGGCAGGCGCGGGCAATGCCGTCGGCGCACTGGTTGAGGCGATGAACGCCTGCACGCCGCTGCTGCATCTGACCGGGCAGGTGGAAAAAGCCTGGCTGGATGCGGATACCGGGTTTATTCACGAGACGCGCGACCAGCTGACTTTTCTGAAGGCCAGCTCAAAACGTGCCTATCGCATCAGCAATGCCAACCAGGCGATAGCGATTCTGCATAAAGCGATTCAGGACGCGCAGACACCGCCGTGTGGCCCGGTGTCGGTGGAAATTCCGATTGATATTCAGGGCACGAAAATTCCCGCTTCGCTGGTGACGGCAGCGGTGCGTCCGGCGACGCCTGCGGCGGTGGATGCCGCCACCGTTGATGCGCTGTGGGCGCAGCTTAAGCAGGCGAAGCAACCGCTGCTGTGGTTGGGCGGCGGGGCGCTGGCGAGCGCGACGGCAGTTAAGAAGCTGGCGGATGCCGGGGTGACGGTTATTTCCAGCACCCATGCACGCGGTGTGTTGCCGGATAATCACCGCGCCAGCCTGCGCGCGTTCCATAACTCGCCTTCCGCGGAAGCCATTATGGAAAGCTGTGATTTCACGCTGGTGGCTGGCTCTCGCCTGCGCAGCAACGAAACCCGCTCCTGGACGCTGACGCTGCCGGAACCACGCGTGCAGATTGATATCGACCCGGCGGCGGCAAGCCGGAATTACCTGATGGAGCAGACGATTATCGCCGACTGCGGCGCAATGCTGACGGCGTTAGCCGCGAAAGCCCAGGGGCGTGAATGGGGCAACAGCGCGTGGGATGAGCAGGTGCAGCAGGCGGTCGTGGCGGCAGAGCAGGGTTTGCGCGAGCAGTGCGGCGCGTATGCCGGGCTGAATGACGCTATTGAACATGCGCTGCCGGATGATGGCATTCTGGTGCGTGATATCACCGTTTCCGGCAGCCTGTGGGGTAGCCGTCTGTTCCGCGCGCATCAACCGCTGAAAAACATTCACTCCCTCGCCGGGGCGATTGGGATGGGGCTGCCGATGGCGATTGGCACTGCGATTGCTAACCCGCAGCACAAAGTAGTGGGGCTGGTTGGCGATGGCGGCCTGAGCCTGAACCTGGGCGAACTGGCGACGCTGGCACAGGAAAAAGCCAACGTCACGCTGCTGATTATGAATGACGGCGGTTACGGCGTGATGCGCGGTATTCAGGATAAATACTTCGGTGGTCGCCAGTACTATAACGAACTGCACACGCCGGACTTTACCGCGCTGGCGCAGGCCATTGGCTTACAGGCGTGGACGGTGAATCGTGCGGAAGATTTCCAGGCTGCGATGACCGAAGCGCTGGCGATGCCGGGGCCGTCGGTAGTGGAAGTGCGAATGGGCGAGATTGGCGCGCTACGTTTTGCCGGGCCGCCGCAGAAAACGTTGTATTAAAAGATAAAAGGCCCGGTGGCGCGAACGCTTACCGGGCCTGGGCACTCATCTGTAGGTAGGCCGGATAAGGCGTCAGCCGCCATCCGGCATTACACACGTCAGAAGACGTTGAACGGATACTCAACGTACACGCGAACTTCGTTCCCGCTCACGTTATAGTCGCTGGCGTTATTAGAGACGCGCAGTACGGAGTAACGGACTTTGAATTTCAGATCCTTCGCCACGCCGTCCTGAACCTGGTATTGCACCTGGTTGAACCACTCGTGTTCTTTACCGTTGCTGGTCTGCGAGGTTTTGATGTTATCGCCGCGCACGTAAGCGGTGGTCCAGCTCAGGCCCGGCAGACCGAGACCCGCGAAGTCCAGGCCGTAAGATGCCTGCCATGAACGTTCGTCTTCACCGTTAAAATCAGACCAGTAGGAGTTCGCCAGCCAGATGGTGTTGCCGCCATCGCCCACGCCGCCCTGGTTACGGTAGCCGCCGTAGTTATAGCCGGTGCTGCCGCTGCTCTGCTGATAAGCGATTTTAAAGGTATGAATATCCCAGATATAGCTGGCTGCCAGGCTCCAGATGCTGTTGCTGCGGCCCGTATCCAGCGATTCGGCATAGCCTGGGGTGAGGCGAGAGTTATAACCGTTGAAATCAAGAACCAACTGCTGCCCGGTACTGAACGGTTGTTTGTAGTTCAGGCCCAGGTACTGTTTGTTCATCACATCTTCAATGTGAGAGGCATAGATTGCCCCGCTGAACTGATCGTTAAACTGATAGCTCGCGCCGCCGAAGGAGATGCTTTCGAGGCCGGAGTTATGGCTGTCGTCACTCTTACGCTGTTCGTCGGTGAAGTAACCGGCGTTCACTTCCAGGCCGTCGATCTCTTTAGAGGTCAACAGAGTCCCGGTGTAGGTTTCGTATAACAGACGAGAATCATCCGCCGTCAGAATCGGCAGCGCCGGGCGCTGGGTACCGTAGCTCAGCACGGTATTCGAGAAACGGGCTTTGACCGTCGCACCAAATTTCGCGAGGTCTGATTTCGCGCGGCCATCGTTATCCTGGGCGAAGAAGTCGATCCCGCCCGCGCCGCTGCGGCCACGGCCACCGTCTAAACGCACGCCATACTGTGCAATACCGTCAACGCCAAAACCCACCACGCCCTGGGTGAAGCCAGATTCAAAGGTCGCGACAATACCCTGACCCCATTCGGCTTTATCTTTCAGCCCATCCTGGTAATCACGGTTGATATACGCATTGCGCAAAAATACATCTAAATGGCTGTCATCAACAAAGCCCTGGCTTTCAGATTGCTGGCTGGCAAATGCAGGTGTAGCGGCGATCAGGCCTAATGCAATTAACGATAATTTATTTTTCACGGCGGGAACGTCTCTGTCTGTCTATATTAAAAGTTGTGAGTTCTTCGCGATATTCTCCTGAATGAATAACGATTGCAATCATTATGTGTGTAAATGTTTCTTCACTATTGCCGGGTATGTCAGGCCACGACTGGCAAGGCTTACAGGGGATGGACTATGGATTATATGGCATTGGTTTATTCTCAAGGAGAGAATGAACAGGAAGTTTGTAAATGACAAAATAAATATCTTTTGAAACGCGATCTTTTGAAATTATTTATTTGGCGATTTTCAGTTAGCGTTAGCAATTCGTGCTGTTTAATTAACGATTGATGCGATTTAATGATGAATAAAATAATCGTATTAGCTTTGCACAATTATTCATTATGAGGTTAAACGGGAGGGAATGTGCGCGCTGATGCCCTCACCCCGGCCCTCTCCCACGGGGAGAGGGAGAAAACCGGTACAGAACGGTTCCCTCTCCCACAGGGAGAGGGTTAGGGTGAGGGGGTGTTACTTAATCCCATCCGCCGCCAGGCGCTGGCGAATATGCGCCGCACGTTCCTGCGATGCCGGGTGATCGTCAAACATGGAACTCTGGCGACCATCTTCCAGTTTCGCCAGTTTTTCAAAGCTGGTGGCGAGGCCGGTTGGGTTAATGCCACGCTTACGTAGCAGATCGTAAGAGTAGTCATCCGCTTCCGATTCCTGACGCTGGGAGAACTGAGAGTTCACCAGTTTTTCACCCAAATCGCCAAGCTGCGATTGCGACAGGCTGCCTACGATGCCACCCGCCGATGCCGCTGCTGCGCGCAGGGCGTTGGTACCAATCGCCACCTGCATGCCTTTTTTCACGTGGCCCAGCGCAACGTGACCCATTTCATGACCAATCACCGCTTCGACTTCGTTATCGGTCATGATGTCCATCAGGCCGCTGTATACACGAATACAGCCGTTCGCCATCGCAAAGGCATTAACGTCTTTCGCCACGTAAACCTTATAGTTCACCGGCTGACCGTTAATGTTATCGCCCAGCGCGGCGGCAATTTTATTCAGACGCTTGCTGTAGTCGCTGGTCGACGGGGCAATGGTAGCTTTCGCGTCCATATCCTTACAGGCCTGGTCGCTCAGCGCCTGCACCTGTTCGTCACTCAGCGAGAAAGCCTGAAAGGCACCCGCGCCGGAGTTTAACATGCCGTTTGAATCCATATTCTGACAGCCGCTCAGCAGCAGTGACGCACCCAGAGCCAGCACGATCGCACGTGTTTTCATATTGTTATTCCGAACTCACTCATTTAAATAATGACTGAAAATGCCCCAGCAAGCGGAGCCAGATTTTTCTCAAGTATAAAGAAAATCCTTAAAGATGAGCGAGTGGTTTGCACAGAGTGTGCCCTGTTCCGGAGATTTCTGAAGCGGCAAAAGGATGGTCCATGTACATGACTTGTCGCTTGGGTTACATTGTTGGCACTTTTTTCTGGCGTAGCCCATAACGCGCGGTCGTCAAGTCGTTAAGGGGCATAGCCTTCAACAGTCCGAACTGGAGTCAAAATGTCCTCACGTAAAGAGCTTGCTAATGCTATTCGTGCGCTGAGCATGGACGCAGTACAGAAAGCCAAATCCGGCCACCCGGGTGCCCCTATGGGCATGGCTGACATTGCCGAAGTCCTGTGGCGTGATTTCCTGAACCACAACCCGCAGAACCCTTCCTGGGCTGACCGTGACCGCTTCGTGCTGTCTAATGGCCACGGCTCTATGCTGATTTACAGCCTGCTGCACCTTACCGGCTACGATCTGCCAATGTCCGAGCTGAAAAACTTCCGTCAACTGCATTCCAAAACCCCGGGTCACCCGGAAGTGGGCTACACCGCAGGTGTGGAAACCACCACTGGCCCGCTGGGTCAGGGGATTGCGAACGCAGTCGGTATGGCTATCGCAGAAAAAACGCTGGCGGCGCAGTTCAACCGTCCGGGTCACGACATCGTTGACCACTTCACCTACGCCTTCATGGGCGACGGCTGCATGATGGAAGGTATCTCTCACGAGGTATGTTCTCTGGCAGGCACTCTGAAGCTGGGCAAACTGGTTGCGTTCTACGATGACAACGGTATCTCCATCGATGGTCACGTTGAAGGCTGGTTCACTGACGATACCGCTAAACGTTTCGAAGCTTACGGCTGGCACGTGGTTCGCGGTGTTGATGGTCACGATGCAGACTCCATCAAACGCGCCGTAGAAGAAGCGCGCGCAGTGACTGACAAACCGTCCCTGCTGATGTGCAAAACCATCATTGGTTTCGGTTCGCCGAACAAAGCCGGTACCCACGACTCCCACGGTGCGCCGCTGGGCGACGCTGAAATCGCGCTGACTCGCGAAAAACTGGGCTGGAAATACCCGCCGTTCGAAATCCCGTCTGAAATCTATGCTCAGTGGGATGCGAAAGAAGCAGGCCAGGCAAAAGAATCCGCATGGAACGAGAAATTCGCCGCTTACGCGAAAGCCTTCCCGCAGGAAGCCGCTGAATTCACCCGCCGTATGAAAGGTGAAATGCCGTCTGACTTCGACGCGAAAGCCAACGAATTCATCGCCAAACTGCAGGCTAACCCGGCGAAAATCGCCAGCCGTAAAGCGTCTCAGAATGCGATTGAAGCATTTGGCCCGCTGCTGCCGGAATTCCTTGGCGGCTCCGCTGACCTGGCACCGTCTAACCTGACTCTGTGGTCTGGTTCTAAAGCTATCAACGAAGATACCGCCGGTAACTACATCCATTACGGTGTACGTGAATTTGGTATGACCGCGATTGCCAACGGTATCTCTCTGCACGGTGGTTTCCTGCCGTACACCTCTACCTTCCTGATGTTCGTGGAATACGCACGTAATGCCGTGCGTATGGCTGCGCTGATGAAACAGCGTCAGGTGATGGTTTACACCCATGACTCCATCGGTCTGGGCGAAGATGGCCCGACTCACCAGCCGGTAGAGCAGGTGGCTTCTCTGCGCGTAACCCCGAACATGTCCACCTGGCGTCCGTGTGACCAGGTTGAATCCGCGGTTGCGTGGAAATACGGTGTAGAACGTCAGGACGGCCCGACTGCGCTGATCCTCTCCCGTCAGAACCTGGCGCAGCAGGAACGTACCGAAGAGCAACTGGCAAATATCGCGCGCGGTGGTTATGTGCTGAAAGACTGTGCCGGCCAGCCGGAACTGATCTTCATCGCGACCGGTTCTGAAGTTGAACTGGCTGTAGCGGCCTACGAAAAACTGACTGCCGAAGGCGTGAAAGCGCGCGTGGTTTCCATGCCGTCTACTGACGCATTCGACAAGCAGGATGCGGCTTACCGCGAGTCTGTACTGCCGAAAGCGGTTTCCGCACGCGTTGCGGTAGAAGCAGGTATTGCTGACTACTGGTACAAGTACGTTGGCCTGAACGGCGCTATCGTCGGTATGACTACCTTCGGTGAGTCTGCTCCGGCAGAGCTGCTGTTTGAAGAGTTCGGCTTCACCGTTGACAACGTGGTTGCGAAAGCAAAAGCGCTGCTGTAATCGGTAAGACGTTATGTGAGAAGGGCCGCGAAAGCGGCCCTTCTCTATTTCGTCGAAATAAACGGCACCGTTCCACCGGGGATCATGGTATCCGGCAGTTTGCCGTTCCAGCGTTCAGCGGTCGTCAGCGCGATGAGATTCGGATTATCACGCAGCGCTTCGCCGCGTAGGCGAATGGCTTCTGCTTCTGCGGCACCTTTTAAACGAATGGTCTCCGCTTCGGCTTTGGCTGCGGCCAGCTTACTTTCGGCTTCGGCCTGCGCCTGGGTGATAGCAATCTGCGCCTGGATTTTTTCGGTCTCCAGATTTTGCTTACGGGTGGCAATGGCGACTTCCGCCTTCATTCTGTCTTCAATTGATTTTTCATACGCGTCGGAAAAATCGATATTTTCAATCTGTACTCCATCGATAATCACCGGGCCAACAACGGCTTTGCGCATGGCGTTTTGCAGGTCCTGCACCAGCCGGGTACGATCCTGTACCGCGCTGATGGCGGTGTACTGCCCAAATACGTTTTCCAGTTGTGTAGGAAGCTGGCGAACAATTAGCCTGTCTTTGAGCGCGTCAATGGTGTTGTAGGTGGTATAGACCGCGCCGGCTTCTGAAGGTGGAATATGGAAGCTGACGGATACGGTCATTTGTGCGGGCTGTTGATCGCGGCTATAAGCCTGAAGCCCCTGATAAACAACCGCCTGATTACGAATTGAAATCTTTTCCACGCCTTCGATAAACGGAATTTTAAATCCGAGACCCGGCTCGGCAACCTTCACAATTTTTCCATAACGCAAAAGAATACCGCGTTCGCCTTCGTTGACGGTGTACCAGGAGAGGAGCAGCAGAAACAGAATAATGAGTCCCGCAAAGGTGATGAAGATAATCTTTCGGGGCTGAAACGGTATTTTTAGCGCAGGCGCTTCCATGATTTTCATCCGTGAGTAAAAAACCGGACGATGGCATAAGAAGTGTGTGGGTTAAAGCCCGTCAGCGCACTTTCAGAATTCATAAAAGATAGCCCGGCCTGCGGTTAAAGCGGCCGGGCTATCTTTTCACTCCACTTTCAGCGTCAAATGATCGTAACCCCGCAACCGGGTTTTCTCTTCCGGCTCGCCCAAGGCGTTACACAGGTGCGGCAGCCACGGTGCGGGAATGGGTAATTCCTCTGCTGAAGGGTTGTAAAGCCGTACCAGCGTTTGCCCGTACAGCACATCGACGCCGCTGACAATGAATCCCTCGGGTAGCGCGTCCAGAATTTTCAACCGTGTCATTTCCTGCTGCGGAATATGGAGATCAAAGTTATCCAGCCGATGCAGGCAACTGCGATCCTGCTGCCACTGCCAGAGTACCGGCGAGAAGCTGTAATGCTGCTGGCGAACAGCGAGCTGGGCGGGGGATAGCGGTGCCAGGCAGAGTGCAAATTCAAAATGCAGTTTGCCAATGAGGTTGCCTTCTGGGGTTGCCATCCGCTGCCCGGAGGCGCGGCCCGGACGATAGAGCAGATCATCTTTGCCAAGGTTGCCGGTGCCGCGAAACAGCGTTACGCGCAGTTCCTGACCGTGATATTCATACTCTTTCAGGCCACGGGCAAAAAAGTGGAAATCCGGATGCGCGCTCAACTGGCGCATAAACGGTTCGGTGTCGACAGGCATTTCAGCGAAGCCCGCTGCGCAGCTAATGGCCTGGTTTTCGCGCGCGATTGAGCCGAAAGGCACGTCGGCGTTTATGGCGGTGATGACTTTTTCACTGTTAAAACGCAGCTGCAGGCGATGCTCGCGTACCTGATTATCGACGCTCATGGCAAAACGGATGATGTCATCTTCGAGCGTAACGATCAGTTCTACGGCGACAGAACGTGTGTTTTCACTACGCGTGCGGCGGTCGTCGTTCAGACCTTCTGGTAAGTTGAGCGTAGCCCGCAGGTGCATCTCCTGATGCGCCGGGTGACTGAGTATTGCCACGCGCTGAAATGCCGAAAAGATCAGGCCGTCGTCGCCGGGAAGAGGTGAAAAATCATAAAGATCGCCGTCGTCGCTAACGTCGTGAAGGTGAAGCAGCGGTTCCAGTACACGGCCCTGAATTTTGTCTTCCAGCCGCAGCGTGTTGCGGTGCAGGCTCAGGCGATAGTTCGCATTTTCAATCGCCGTCGCTTCCGGCGCGTTGGCGAGCAAAGGCTGTGGTGCAGGGGCTGGAGCAACAAAGAATAGCGCCAGACCCAACGGTGGAACCGGCGCATTGAGGATATCCACCACATTTTCGTAATACCACGCCTGCTGCTCGGTTTCGACTTCGCCGTCCGGGGTGAGTAAAACATGGCGCGGGCGCTGGATTTTTTTCTGCTGACGTAACACAACCTGTACCGGTCTGCCCGTTTCATCAAGCACGCGGAAGCTGGCTTCCGGCGTAATCAGCGTTTGCTGGCGTGCCGTAACGGTTGGGCTGCTGGTGCCGTTGCTGAGCATAAAGCGATAGTTTTGCTCTGGCGCGAGGTTCGCCAGAATCTGACGCGCGTGGAGGCTGTAAATCGCCTCGCCAATCTGTTGTGCCTGGCGGCAGCGGTGAAGGATATCGCGGTTGGTTTCATCGCTATTGCAGCCGCCCATGCTGTCGTGAGCGTGGCTTTCCAGCAGCCAGCGCCACGCCTGTTCGAGCAGCGCGTCACCGTGGGCGATGCCGTTCAAACGGGCTATTGCCAGCATCGGTTCTGCCAGATGGATCAGGATCTCTTCGGCATCGAAGTTGGCTTTTTTAATGTCGTAGCGTGATGAGCCAATACTTTTGTGGACGCGTGCGAGGCGCGGGATGCGAAACTCCCCACGCCAGTGCGGCAAGGTTTTGCCGTGTAAGGTGGCAAAGAAGCGTTCGTAGCTGCTCACTTCCCAGCGATCGTCACTGTAATGATTGATCTCTTCAATAAGCCGATCAAAATCTGCGTCACAGCTGACCTGATCGCCGCCGATCGGGCAGAGAAGATCCTCCGACGCGGTTAATCTTTTCATGCGCGCGATAAGCGGGAACGTCTCTTCATCCAGATGATGGCGAGAGAAATTTCGCCAGCGTCCACCGCGCTCCGGGTGCGCCAGCGAATAGCCAAACGGCGTGATGACGGTGGTCACGCAATCGCCGTTCAGCGCTTTCCAGTTGAGCTCTGTCGGGCCCATCACGTTGGGGTCATAACCACGACGCAGCAAAATGGCCGGCAGGCCAAACGCGCGGGCGATTTGCGGGAGCTGTGCGTGGCTACCGAAGGTATCGGGTAGATAAAGCACCTGCATGCAATAACCCGCCTGTCTGGCGTGATGAATACCGATGCGCAAATTGCGGAACAGCGATTCGGGGCTGATGTTGAAGAGATCCGGCTGGGTGTACCACGGGCCAATCAGTAACCTTTTCTGCGTAACCAGCGCCCTGGCGCGATCGGCCATTTCTGGCCTGAGGCGGATGAAATCATCGAAAATTGAGCTTTGCCCATCAAGATGAAAAACGAAACGTGGGTTATTCTCCAGCGCTTCGATGAGCTCGCTGAATGCCTTAAGGGCAAACAGCTGGGTATCAAGCGTGGAGAAATACCATTCGCGGTCCCAGTGGGTATGCGAGACCGCGTGTATGGTGCGGACATCGCTCATGCGCATTCTCCTGCGTGGAAACGCAATTGATATTCAACGTGAATATCTCCCTCATACCACATCGGGAAATTGGTGCCCCAGATGTTGTTGTAAAGCTGGCCGTAAAGACTGGTGCTGGTTTGCGGGTGATCGTTAAAACAGAGTACGCGCGGTTCGAACAATGCCAGCAGCGGGGCATCGATTGGGTTAAGCGTCCAGTTCCGGGTGCTGGCCGACTCGACGGCGTGCAGGTTGCGGTTGCCGTTTTTAATGACGTGATGCCAGTTCAGTGGATAGCCCAGCTTGTAACACTGGCTGTGCTGCGTGTTGGCAAGGCCCAGTTGCAGCCAGACTTCCTCTGGCAGGCGATTAGCCTGTTTGCCAATGATACTGACGCGCAGGGTGACATCGTGGCGGATTTTACTAAAACGGTATTCGGTGCGAATTTCCTCCGGCAGGCGGATGATCATGGCGTTATCCGGCGCTGGGCGCGTTATCGCCTGTAAATACCAGGCTTCATGGTCTTCGCGCCAGCGGGCCTGATGTAGCGCAAATTCCGCCTGTTGCGTGGTGACCGGGCGAGAAGAAAGCTCCATGCCGGGCTTGGTGAAATCGGAGAGCGACCACACGGAGGTCACCTCCATGTTTTGCATATAGCGCTCGCGGAACTGATCATACTCCTGCGAACCCACCTGACGGTAAATCAGTCGCCCGAAGGGAGCCTGAAGCTGTTCGGTTTCACTTATCAGCAACGACGTGAGGCTGCCGTCCTGCGCCAGAGAAAGAGTGTAATCACCAACCTGGAAATGACGGGAAGCGGTAACGTCACCTTTCACGACAACGGGCGCGGGCTGGCTTGCCTGCACCAGTGCATCGGGAAGATGACTGAAAGCCTTAACCAGGTAGTTTCTCTGCTCCTGCCACGAACGGGCAAAATGGCGATAGCCACGAATTTTGCGGTGCGGGAGTTTATCGACAAACTGCTGAATAAACGTGTATTTCTCAGGCATTGGATCGGTCACGCTGTCGGCCTTACGCGCGGCGTCAAACTCCTCGGGCAGATAATGGCTGTAATCGGCAAGATGCAGTTTGAGATCCATACCCCAGGTGTGTTCCGGGACCATCAGCAGCGCATCCAGCGCCTGCGGATTCGGATGCGGCATTTGCGCAAGCAGGTTTGTTACCCGGCGGTAGCGGCTGACTTTCGCCGGGTCGGTGCCGATACCGTGGTTCCAGGTATCGCCCATTTCGGCTTCAATCACCGGCAGCGTATGGCGCACGGTTTCCAGCCGCGCGGCGAAGTTATCAAGCGTGGATGCGCTGACTTCCGCTTCCGGATAGCGCTCCCGATAGCGGTCGATAAGCTGCAACACATCGCTGGCGGAAGGCGGTGAGCAGTTATCTTCCGCATGGCAGAAGACCAGCAGCTCATCCAGCGCTTCGCACCAGGTTTCATTGCCGTAGCCGCCGAAGGAGTAGTTAACGATAAGGCTTCGATCGCCATATTTCCACAGAAACAGCGGCGGCACATCGGGCGGGCAGGATGCCGGGTTAACGCCAAGATGCAGGTAACGAACGCCTGCATCGGCAAGCCAGGGAATGAGCGTTTGCGGATGACCAGGAACGTCGGTCATTTTCGCGGCAATGGTGTGACGCCCGAAACGCGCATCCAGCGCCTGACTGTAAGAAAGGCCGTGCTGTAAAAGCTGTGGCGTCAGCAGTTCGCTGTGCGTGGTGAACGGCAGCGCATGCCAGACGATATCGCCCTGTTCGATTGCCTCGGCGAGCCTTTCCTGAGACACACGGTCCGCCTTCTGAAAATAGCGCTGAATAAGCCAGGAGCCGCAGCTCCAGATAAAGTTTTTTTGCCCGTCGCGGTTCACCTGCTGGGCAAGGTTGATAACCGACGGAATAAACTCATTCAGATATTTGTCTTCAATCACCTGGGCAAAATCGGTGAAGCCGATATCCAGATGCGTTTTGTAGATAATGTGTACGCGTTTCATTTTTCACTCCCTGAAAATGGGGTTGGTAATCAACTGAGCCGTCTGGTCGCGGTTGATCCGCAGAAAAGCAAACGCGCTGTCGCTGCAATCCACTTCCTGATTGATATGACCGTTACGGTTGTTGAGCAGATAGATTTTCTTCTGCGTGTAGAGCAGCACCTGGTTGTCGGGGCGGGTATCGAGATTGACCTGAAGCAGGGCGCTGTCAGCGGTGTCGCCGATACCGGCATCGCCCATAACAAAGCGGTTTAGCCGGGTTTCACTGTCGCTTTGCAGATAACTTTGCCCACGCTCCAGCGCACGCAAGATATCCTCGCGCTCGGCGCTTTGCGCCCGTACGCGGATGCGCGGCAGGATTTGACCTTTCTCTTTATGGAAATCGCTGCCAGCGGTGACCGGCATCCTGATGCCGTCGTACAGCAGTTGTAACCAGTACTGGAAGGTCATCTCATTGCCGGTGGCATCCCACGGGCCATTCCACAGTTCTAACCAATCGTGGCCGCGAAACGGCAGCATCCAGGGGCAGTAGTGGCAGAAAGGGTGATTGATGCCAATGCGTGCGCCGTTGCGGCGAGCCTCATCCATTTTGGCCGTAATATCCTGCTCGCTAAAATGTGGCAGAAAGCGCTCAACGGGCTGCGTCAGGCCAACAAAATTCACGTGCCCGCGATCGGTGGTCAGTTCCATCCCCGGAATCAGCGTCAGCGGCGCGTTCATCCCGGCAATCACCCGATTCTGTGACGTGGTGTTGTGATCGGTCAGGCACAGGAAATCAAAATTCTGCCCCATCGCGCGCTCAATTAACGCATCGACAGAAAGCTTGCCATCGCTGTGTTCCGAGTGAACATGCGTATCGCCCGTCAGCCAGCGTGGCGTTTTGCGCTGGAGGGTCATGTCGATATCGATGCGGCACTCGCCGCGGATTTTGTACAAACCGAGTAGCACCGACCATGTGCCTTTGTTAATAGGCGTGCGGAGGTAACCCGGCGTGGCGAAGGATTCGCTGATAATCAGTTCTTTTCGCGCGCCGCCGCTCCAGCCAATGATGTCTTCGCCGCGCGCGAGGCCTAAATCCACCACATTACCGTCGCTAAAGCGGTAGCTAATGACCAGCCGCTCAACCTCGCCGTCAATCTCAAAGGTGACGGGCCTGAGCTGTTTTTCATCATCAGGATGAACCACAACGGATTGGTGCAGGGTAGTAGATTCCATTACGCTTCCCCCAGCAGTTCTTTGCAGTCGCCGGCGATCATCACCACTTCCGCGCCATAAATGATTTGCAGCCCTTTCTCACTGACGTGGACGACGCCTTTCGCGCGCAGGCTTTTTTTCCAGACCTCATCGCTGGCGACGCGTGTTGGGTCAATCACTTCAACGCGTAATCGGGAAATACAGTTATCGAACTGCGAGATATTTTCCGGGCCGCCCAGGGCAGCAATAATCTGCTGGGCAAAAAGAGTGCCTTGCGCCGCGCTGGCATTTGCTTTGTCTTTAAAATCTTGTTTGCTGAACAGCCTGACTTCTTCGTCGGCGGCGGAGTCCTCTTCACGGCCTGGCGTCATCACGTTGAAGCGTGTAATCAGATAGCGGAATAAAAAGTAGTAAACGGCGAAGAAGAGCGGGGTTAGCCACAGATAGCCCCACATATCGAGTTTATCTGGCTGAAGCAGCACGGGCAGGATGTCCTTCAGGCAGCCGCCGTACACGGAAATATTGGCCATCTCCGATAAGACAAAAATCAGGCCGGTCAGCGGTACGTGCACAAAATAAAACAGCCACGGAGCGACAAACAGGAAGGTGTATTCGATGGGTTCGGTGATGCCAAACAGCATCATGGTCGCGACGACGGGCAGCAGTAGCCCGGCGACCACTTTTTTATGGCTTGAGCGCGAACAGTGGTACATCGCCAGCGCGGCACCCGGCAGCGCGCCGAAGTGAATCACCACGCGGCCAGACTGAAAACCGCGTACCAGCAACTCGTGCGAGGATTCACAGCCCAACTGCGCCATATAAATATTGGTGGTGCCGCTGACCAGTTTACCGCAAATCTCCATCGACCCGCCAAGCTCGGTCAGGCGGATAGGCGTTGTGATGAGGTGGTGTAACCCTACGGGCAGAAGTGATTTATCGGCAATGGCCCAGATAAAGGTGCCGAACAGCCCTGAATCGCCAATCATTTTACTGAACAGCGCCAGCATCCAGCCAATGGGCGGCCAGATAAAATAGAGCACGACGCCCATCAACGCGCCGACGACCAGCGTTACGATGGGCACCGTACGCGTACCGGCGAAGAAGGAGAGCACCAGCGGAAGCTTCACGTTGTACAAGCGATTGTGCAGCCAGGCGGTAGTCAGGCCAACCGCCATCCCGCCGAAAACGCTCATGCGATAGGTGAACATGCCGAGCTCGGTGGTATAGATAGAGGCCTTCTGCACGGCGGCGACGGGATCCATGTGCTGCTGAGTGATAAACCAGTCCGCGGTGGTGGTTTGCGCGCTGATGCCATGGGCGTCCAGTAGCGTGTTGAGGATATAGTGCATCGTCATAAAACAGACCGCACCGGAAAATGCCGCCCAGGCTTTTTCTTTCTTTGCCAGCCCGAAAGCAACGCCGATGGAAAAAAAGAGCGGAAGGTTGCGAAACACCACATCGCCGGTGGCTTTCATGACGCTAAAGGCGATGTATCCTGGTGAACCTTTGCTAATGAGCGTGGAGAGATGCAACGCCGCAAGGGTTTCGGTATTGGTGAAGGCGCTGCCAAAGCCCATAAACATGGAGCCGATGGTGATAATCGATATAGGGACCAGCATAGCCTGGCCAATCATTTGCATCTGCTGCTTCATAAATTGTCCTTGTGAATATATCACCCGGCTATAACGTGGGTGAATTCCTGCTTTTTTATTTGCGGCTTTTTTATTTTTATATTTTTAATGTGAATGTAATTAAGGCAAGTTTCATTGATTGCGCTAATAATTATTAGTCATCATACAGGCCGCATGGTTGCTGTATTTATCTAAAAACGAATAGGGAGTTTATCATCGTAAAAACTGGATTATGTGACAGGGGCGACGATAAATAAATATTGGGAGCATCTATGATTAGTGCGTATTTATTTATGACAAAGAAAAGCCCCGCCGAAGCGGGGCTAATCAAGGTACAACGTTAGCCAGTTTCAAATTAAGAATAGCGGTGTGGCATCCCTCCTTCGCTCTGCGTATCTATAACGCAATTAACCATGGAGGGTTGTAAATCATTATGTATCATTGACGATACTGTTAAATGAAGTACAACCATCAGTACGGCGAATTTCAGAATATCCATACCGCAAATCCTGCTTGAAGCGGCAAGCGTCAGCGGCTATCCTAGACATGTCTCGTGTCATGGATCACCCCCGTAGTTTGCCTGTTTTTATACCGCAACGACGGGGGTTTTCTTTTTCCAGTGCAAGGAGCCGCACGGAAAAAGTCCCCGCGCCGTTGCACCTGTCGATGAATGTTCACCAACACACAAATTTTACTCGCGTTGGTTATTTGTCGCTTTTAATTAGAATGTCTGAATTCGGATATTTGAGAGATAAGAGATATTTTAGAAAAGCCCCGCCGAAGCGGGGCTAATCAAGGTACAACGTTAGCCAGTTTCAAATTTAAGAACAGCGGTGTGGCATCCCTCCTTCGCTCTGCGTATCTATAACGCGATTAACCAAAGATTGTTGTAAATCGTGATGTATCATTGAAGATACAATTAAATGAAGTACAACCATCAATACTGCGAATTTAAGAATATCCATACCGCAAATCCCGCTTGAAGCGGCAAGCGTCAGCGGCTATCCTAGACCTGTTGAGAGTCATGGATCACCCCCGTAGTTTGCCTGTTTTATACCGCAACGACGGGGGTTTTCTTTTTCCAGTGCAAGGAGCCGCACGGAAAAAGTCCCCGCGCCGTTGCACCTGCCGATGAATGACTCATCGACGAGCAAATTTTACTCTTCCTTGCGATTTATCACTCGTCTGCAGTAGTCTGAATCCGTACCCCGTCTTTATTCCATCGCCGGACTCGTTCTGGCATAACGCTGCAAATTATTCCTGTAGAAATGTGATGTATGTCAGATTCCTGGTGCGTTTGTCTGGACAATCATTCCTTTTATTCCAGGTTTCGCTTATTCTGGCTGAAGCGTTTCAGTCGATGAAGTGTTCGACATTTGACCAATCAGTCACTGTTTGTGGCAGGTAAGGTTTCCCGGAATGAATTGCTGCATTACTCTGTCAGCCACATTGCTTTGGGACGACCTTGCAGGAGACCTATGACCGTACGCGTAGCGATTAATGGCTTCGGTCGCATTGGGCGTAACGTGGTTCGTGCTTTGTATGAATCCGGACGCCGTGCGGAAATCACCGTGGTGGCAATCAATGAACTGGCGGATGCTGCGGGCATCGCGCACTTGTTGAAATATGACACCAGCCATGGCCGTTTTGCCTGGGACGTTCGCCAGGAGCGGGAACAGTTGTTTATCGGCGACGATAGCATTCGTCTTCTGCATGAGCGTGAGATCAGCGCGCTGCCCTGGCGTGAACTGTCGGTTGATGTCGTGCTCGATTGTACCGGCGTTTACGGAAGCCGCACTGACGGCGAAGCGCATATCGCCGCAGGCGCGAAGAAGGTGCTCTTTTCGCATCCCGGTAGCAACGATCTCGACGCGACGGTGGTGTATGGCGTGAACCATGATGCGTTAAGTCCTGAACACCACATTGTCTCCAATGCCTCCTGTACCACGAATTGCATAATACCCATCATAAAATTGTTGGATGATGCCTGGGGCATTGAGTCGGGAACGGTGACCACTATTCACTCGGCCATGCACGATCAGCAGGTGATTGACGCCTATCACCCGGACTTACGCCGCACACGCGCGGCGAGCCAGTCGATCATTCCGGTGGATACGAAGCTTGCTGCAGGGATTACACGTATTTTCCCGCAGTTTAACGACCGATTCGAAGCGATTGCAGTGCGCGTCCCGACCATTAACGTCACGGCAATCGATCTCAGCGTGACGGTGAAAAAACCGGTAAACGCTAATGAAGTCAACCAGTTGCTGCAAAAAGCAGCACGGGATGCATTTCATGGTATAGTTGACTATACGGAATTACCGTTGGTCTCAACAGATTTTAACCACGATCCGCACAGTGCCATTGTCGATGGCACGCAGACGCGAGTGAGTGGGGCGCATCTGATCAAAACGCTGGTCTGGTGTGATAACGAATGGGGCTTTGCTAACCGAATGCTCGACACCACGTTAGCGATGGCCGCACAAGGTTTCAGGTAGGACGCGAATGCGTCTGCAAAACTTTATGAATCAACGAGAGGATTCACCATGTCTGTAATTAAGATGACCGATCTGGATCTTGCTGGTAAACGTGTTTTTATCCGTGCGGATCTGAACGTACCAGTTAAAGAAGGGAAAGTAACCAGCGACGCGCGTATTCGTGCTTCCCTGCCGACCATCGAACTGGCCCTGAAACAAGGCGCGAAAGTGATGGTAACCTCCCACCTGGGTCGTCCGACCGAAGGCGAGTACAACGAAGAATTCTCTCTGCTGCCGGTTGTTAATTACCTGAAAGACAAACTGTCTAACCCGGTACGTCTGGTTAAAGATTACCTGGACGGCGTAGAAGTTGCTGCGGGTGAACTGGTTGTTCTGGAAAACGTTCGCTTCAACAAAGGCGAGAAAAAAGACGACGAAGCTCTGTCCAAAAAATACGCTGCGCTGTGCGACGTATTCGTCATGGATGCTTTCGGTACTGCTCACCGTGCGCAGGCTTCTACTCACGGTATCGGCAAATTCGCTGACGTTGCGTGCGCAGGCCCGCTGCTGGCCGCTGAACTGGACGCGCTGGGTAAAGCACTGAAAGAACCGGCTCGCCCGATGGTGGCTATCGTTGGTGGTTCTAAAGTTTCTACCAAACTGACCGTTCTGGACTCTCTGTCTAAAATCGCTGACCAGCTGATCGTTGGCGGTGGTATCGCGAACACCTTCGTTGCCGCTCAAGGCCATAACGTCGGTAAATCCCTGTACGAAGCTGACCTGGTTGACGAAGCCAAACGTCTGCTGACCACCTGTGACATCCCGGTTCCGACTGACGTTCGCGTAGCTACCGAGTTCTCCGAAACGGCGGCAGCAACGCTGAAATCTGTTTCTGACGTGAAAGAAGACGAACAAATTCTGGATATCGGTGACGCATCTGCACAGCAGCTGGCTGAAATTCTGAAAAATGCGAAAACCATCCTGTGGAATGGCCCGGTTGGCGTATTTGAATTCCCGAACTTCCGTAAAGGTACTGAAATCGTGGCTAACGCCATCGCAGACAGCGAAGCGTTCTCCATCGCAGGCGGCGGCGATACCCTGGCTGCAATCGACCTGTTCGGTATTGCTGACAAAATCTCCTACATCTCCACTGGTGGCGGCGCATTCCTCGAATTCGTGGAAGGCAAAGTACTGCCAGCAGTTGCAATGCTCGAAGAGCGCGCTAAGAAGTAATGTTTGAGCAGGCGGGGAAACCCGCCTGTTTTTCAGCGCGCTACATAGCTCGCGCTTCTTTTTCTAACGGCCGAAGATACAGATAGGACTCGTAAACATGTCTAAAATTTTTGATTTCGTAAAACCTGGTGTTATCACTGGTGATGACGTTCAGAAAGTGTTCCAGGTAGCAAAAGAAAACAACTTTGCACTGCCAGCAGTAAACTGCGTGGGCACCGACTCCATCAACGCCGTTCTGGAAACCGCTGCTAAAGTTAAAGCACCGGTTATCGTTCAGTTCTCCAACGGTGGCGCAGCATTCATCGCCGGTAAAGGCGTGAAAACTGACGTTCCGCAGGGTGCAGCAATCCTGGGCGCTATCTCTGGCGCGCATCACGTTCACCAGATGGCTGAGCACTACGGCGTTCCGGTTATTCTGCATACCGACCACTGTGCGAAAAAACTGCTGCCGTGGATCGACGGCCTGCTGGACGCGGGTGAAAAACACTTCGCTGCTACCGGTAAACCGCTGTTCTCTTCTCACATGATCGACCTGTCTGAAGAATCCCTGCACGAAAACATCGAAATTTGCTCCAAATACCTGGCGCGTATGTCCAAAATGGGCATGACCCTGGAAATCGAACTGGGTTGCACCGGTGGTGAAGAAGACGGCGTGGATAACAGCCACATGGACGCTTCTGCACTGTACACCCAGCCGGAAGACGTTGATTACGCGTTCACTGAACTGAGCAAAATCAGCCCGCGTTTCACCATCGCCGCTTCCTTCGGTAACGTACACGGCGTATACAAACCAGGTAACGTGGTTCTGACCCCGACTATCCTGCGTGATTCTCAGGACTATGTTTCTAAGAAACACAACCTGCCGCACAACAGCCTGAACTTCGTCTTCCACGGCGGTTCCGGTTCTTCTGCTCAGGAGATCAAAGACTCCGTAAGCTACGGCGTAGTGAAAATGAACATCGATACCGACACCCAATGGGCGACCTGGGAAGGTATTCTGAACTACTACAAAACCAACGAAGCTTACCTGCAGGGCCAGCTGGGCAACCCGAAAGGCGAAGACCAGCCGAACAAGAAATACTACGATCCGCGCGTATGGCTGCGCGCTGGCCAGCAGAGCATGATCGCTCGTCTGGAGCAGGCTTTCACTGAACTGAACGCGAAAGACGTTCTGTAAGGTAAAGCGGTAAGATTGAGAAAAGGCTTCCTTCGGGAAGCCTTTTTTTGGGTTGCTGTTTTTGTGGTCAGGCTGAGATACAGGTTCCTTTTTTTCCGGCAAGGATCTGTGGCGCATCTTTTAACGCGCCTATATATGCCGTATTCCCCGTCTGCTTTACAAACTGAATAACCGCGGCGGCCTTTGGCCCCATCGCGCCGTCTGGTGCGGCAAACGGTGCCAGTTCTGCGGGCGTCACGTGGCGTAAAGCGCGTGCCTGCGGGGTTCCCCATTTTTCATACACGGCATCGGCATCGGTTAAAATGAGCAGGTGATCGGCACCGACAGCCTGAGCCAGCACGGCTGCGGTTAAATCCTTATCAATTACCGCTTCGGTACCCTGATAACCGCCCTCTTTTGCAATAACCGGAATACCTCCGCCTCCACAGCAAATCACCAAATGCCCGTCATCCATTAGCGTGCGTATTGCCTCGCTATCGATAATTTTTAATGGCGCAGGGGAGGCGACCACGCGGCGGATATATTGACCGTCCGCCTTCATTTGCCAGCCATAGCGCGCCTGCAGTTCGGCCTGCTGCTCGGGGGGATATACGGGCCCGATATATTTTCCCGGTGCCGCAAAGGCGTCGTCATTCGGATCAACTTCTACGCGAGTCATCAGCGTGGTGACTGGCGCGCTGATGTTGGTGGTAAGCTCCTGCGCAATAGCAAATCCAATCATTCCCTGACTTTCGGCAACCAGGATATCCAGTGGCCAGGCGGGCGCATCCTGGTAGGCAGCATTTTGTAAGGCCAGCAGTCCAACCTGCGGCCCGTTACCGTGCACGATAACCAGTTGATAATCAAGCGCCAGCTGCGCCACCATTTGTGAAAAGAGTTGAATGCTTTTTTGTTGGTTCTCAGCACTGAGGATCTCACCGCGCTGTAATAACGCATTGCCGCCAAGGGCAATGACCAGTTTCTTTTTCATTATTGCCTCACAAAATAGATGATGTCGCGCTCAATATAGTTTTTCTATTTTTACTCACTGTGATGTCGATAATGATTTAATTATCGCGAAAAATAACTTGTTAATCGCCGTTGTTTTAATTCTTTTTATTAAGTCAGATTTAAAAATGATTATTAGACTTTTTTTAATAATTAGGCGGTGAGTTACCAGGAATTTATAACAATGAATTTAGTGTGACTTTGCTCAAATGAAAAAGGCGTTAAGCCCGATATGGTTAAGCCAGTTTAAACATCAAGCCTCCTGACAGAGGCATTCAGCGGTAACGATTACCGGGAGTTCACTTATGTCTGATTCATGTGAAGTGACTGAGGTCACAAAAAGAAAAGGAATACCGGCCTGGTGGGTCACCGTATTCCTGTTCTGGCTGGGCTGGATTTTTATGTATGCCGACCGTACCGTTCTTAATCCGGTAATGGGCGAACTGGAAAAAGAGTTTGGCTTAACGGGAACACAGTTAGGTATTCTTAATTCAGTATTCTATTTTTCTTATGCGTTATTGCAGGTACCAGCGGGGATCCTCGGCGATAAAATCGGTAAGAAAAAAGTGTTGGTACCTGGGTTTATTTTGTTCGGCGTCTTTACTGCGGTAACGGGCTGGGCGAAAAGCTGGTACACCTTACTGTTTGCTCGCGTGGTAACCGGTGCAGGCGAAGGAACCTATTACGGCCCACAGTATGGCCTCTCTTCCGAGCAAATTCCGAAGAAATTCCGCTCGCTGGGTAGCGCCATCATCAACAGCGGCATGGCGTTTGGCATTGCGTTGGGCCTGATGACCTCAAGCTGGCTGGTGTACGATCAGGGCCATTCCTGGAGGATGCCGTTCTATGCCATGGCGGTGCCTTCCGTGCTCGTCGGTCTGGCAATCTGGTTCTTTGTTAAAGAGAAAAAGCGCACGGCAGATGTTGATGGTAAACCAGTTCGCAAAGGTAAATTTAGCGACCTGCTGAAAAACCGGAATTTAATTCTTACCTACATCATGGTGTTCTGTAGTCTGTTCGGTTTCTTCGTGATTCTGACCTGGCTTCCCTATTATTTGCAAAATGAACGCGGCATTGCCGGTAGCGAAACGGGTTTTATTTCTTCACTGGTGGCGTGGATCTCGATTCCGGGTGCGCTGCTATTCTCCAGCCTGTCGGATAAATTAGGTAAACGTAAACCTTTAATCATGTTTTTGGTACCCGTTGCCATTCTTAGCATGCTGTCCATTGTCTGGATGCCAAATATGACCGGCGTCATTGTCGCTCTGTGCGTTTATGGTCTGGTGGGCAAACTGGCGCTTGATCCGGTATTGGTCGCACTGGTGGCCGATAGCGTAGATGAAAATAATTACAGTACAGCCTTTGGTTTATTTAATTTCATCGGTATGAGCTCATCAATTCTTGCACCGATTATTGCCGGTGCGGCACGAGATATGACCGGAAGTCTGGCCTCCAGTTTCTATGTTTCAGCCGTTTTATTGGCTATCGGCCTGGTCGCCATGCTGTTTTTAAAAGAAAAACGTACATAAGAGGTAACGGTAATGATTTACGCCTTTATTAAAAAGGGAAGTTTTCAGGACTCCGTCAGCCTGATGATTATTTCCCGCAAACTGAGTGAACGCCCGGAAGTGGATGAGGTGTCGGTAATGATGGGGACGCCCGCGAATAAATCGATGCTCGAATCGACCGGTTTCTGGCATGACGATTTCGCCGATGCCACACCCAATGACATCTGCGTGGCAGTACGCACTGAAACAGAACAACCGGCGATCATGGACGTAATCCGTGAGCAGCTGGAGAAAGAACTCAGCGCCATTGCGAATGCTTCCGGAAGTTCGCAACAACTGCTGAAAGCTCGACGTTGGGAAAGCGCGTGTCAGAAATTGCCGCAGGCCAATTTGTTACTGGTCTCAGTGGCGGGCGAGTACGCCGCCTCGGTGGCGAAAGAGGGGCTGTTGGCCGATAAAAACGTGATGTTATTTTCCGATAACGTCCCGCTTTCGCAAGAGGTGGAACTGAAAACGCTGGCGCGTGAACGCGGGCTTATCGTTATGGGGCCAGACTGCGGTACGGCGATGATTGCAGGCAGCCCGCTGGCATTTGCGAACGTGCTGCCGAAAGGGGGGATTGGAGTGATTGGCGCCTCGGGAACGGGGATCCAGGAGATTACTTCGCAGGTGGCCCTGCATCAACAGGGCATCAGTCATGCGATTGGGTTAGGTGGGCGCGATCTGAGCGCTGAGGTGGGCGGCATTAGCGCCTTGACCGCGCTAGAGATGCTGACCTCTGATGAGGCGACTCAGGTTATTGCATTTGTTTCGAAGCCACCTTCGCCGCAGGTTCGCACGCGAATTATCGCGGCGATGCAGAAGGTTGGAAAACCTGTTGTGGCACTCTTCCTGAGCAGTAAGCCGGAGCAGCGCCGTGAAGGAAACGTCTGGCTGGCGAACTCGCTGTCTGAAGCCGCGCGCCTGGCGGTACTCCTGATGCGTGTCGCCGAGCAACGCCAGATCCAACCTGAAGTGGCGGGCAAAGGTATCTATGGGCTGTATGCCGGAGGAACGCTGGCTGCGGAAGCGGCGATGCTTCTCTCCGCCGGCTTAAACGTGCCGGTAAGTGAGAGCCATGCGCAAGGCGTGATGCTGGATGCAGGCGGTCATCGGATTGTTGACCTGGGGGATGACAGTTACACCCTCGGCAGGCCACACCCGATGATTGACCCAACCACTCGCAGTATTGAAATCGAAAAATTGGCCACGCAGCCCGATGTTGGCGTGCTGCTGCTCGATGTGGTGCTTGGCTACGGCGCCTGCGAAGACCCTGCCGGTGCGGTGGTGGAGACGCTGGAAGAAGTACGCGCGCGCCGTACCGCGCCGCTGGTCACTATCGCGACGTTGACGGGCACCGATGGCGATCCACAGGGCCGCGCCGCACAAAGCGAAAAACTGTGCGCAGCGGGTGTCGCCGTCGTCGAGACGCTGGAAGAGGCGATTCTGCTGGCGATTAGCCTGACGCATCATCATGAAAGCCACCCGGCAGAAAAACACTACGCGTTGCTGGACGGCGTCCAGGTTATCAACGCCGGTTTACGTAGCTTCGCGCTGGATCTGCAAAGCAGCGACACGCCTGTCGTGCACTATCAGTGGGCGCCCGTTGCCGGCGGCAACGCGCATCTTGCCAGTCTTCTCAAACAGTTACATTAAGTTAGAGGTACGGATATGTATTCATCAATTGCACAGGCTAACGAAGCCATCATTGAACGCATCAAAGCTGCTCGCCCGCATTGGGTGGCCGTTCGACCGGCTAAAGAGGTCGTTACTACGTTAGCATCAGGCCGCAAACTGCTTCATGCCGGGCCGCCTATCGTATGGGAAGAGATGACCGGGCCGATGCGTGGCGCCTGTATTGGTGCATCCCTGTTTGAGGGCTGGGCCGCCACGGAAGAAGAGGCTGTTCGCCTGCTAAGCCAGGGCGAAGTGGAGTTTATTCCGTGCCATCACGTCGGCGCAGTAGGGCCGATGGGCGGAATCACCTCGGCAAACATGCCGGTTGTGGTGGTGAAAAACGTGATACACGGCAATCACGCCTGCTGTAACCTGAACGAAGGTATTGGCAAGGTGATGCGCTTTGGCGCTTACGGTGACGATGTCCAGCAACGGTTGCGCTGGATGCGCGATACGCTGGCACCGGTGCTTCAGGATGCGCTTGGCAAACTGGACGATGGCGTCGATCTCACCGCGCTGATGGCGCAGGCGATCACCATGGGCGATGAATTCCATCAGCGCAATATTGCTGCTTCTTCTCTGCTGTTACGTGCGCTTTCTCCGCTGGTCGCGGGGCTGGATCGTCCGAAAACAGACATTATTGACGTTCTCCAGTTTCTCAGCGTAACCGATCAGTTCTTCCTGAACCTGGCGATGGCTTACAGCAAAGCGGTCATGGACGCAGCGGCGGTGATTAAAGCCGGCTCGGTGGTTACTGCGATGACGCGTAACGGCCGCGAATTCGGTATTCGCGTAAGCGGGACCGGCGACCGTTGGTTTACCGCGCCGGTAAATACGCCGCAGGGGCTTTTCTTCACCGGCTACAGCCAGGCGGATGCGAACCCGGATATTGGAGACAGCGCAATCACTGAAACGCTCGGTATTGGCGGCGCGGCGATGATTGCAGCGCCGGGCGTAACCCGCTTTGTGGGCGCAGGTGGAATGGGCGCGGCGCTCGAAACGTCGGAAGAAATGGCGGAGATCTATCTCGATCATAACCCGCTGTTCCAGATCCCCTCATGGGACTTTAAAGGCGCGTGTCTGGGGCTGGATATCCGCCGGGTAGTGGAAACGGGCATCACGCCGCTGATTAACACCGGCATTGCGCACCGCGAGGCAGGGATTGGTCAGGTTGGCGCGGGCACCGTACGTGCGCCGCTGCTGTGCTTCGAAAAAGCGCTGGAAGCACTGGCGGAGCTGCACCACATCACCGCCTAACAAGATAAGGGGCGGCATCGCCGCCCCGGAGTGCTGCTGATGAAAATCATTAATGCTCTGGCATGTGCAGGATTATCTCAATTACCGGAAGGTGAATGGACGTTGCACAGCCGCTTCTCACAGGCCATAAACTACTGCCGCCCGGAGGGCACACTGTTAACGCTTTTCCGCTTTGGTAAAGGTCTCGGCCCTGCGGGCATTTTACTCAACACACGACATTTTGCGGCCTGTTCACATCTGACGCGACTCATCAAGCAGGGCGATGTGCTTTGGGGGCAGGGAATCTTGATTCGCCCACGTCGCGTACTTTCGTTAACCCCAGACGTCGCGGAGCTGCGGCAAGATAACGTGCATGTCTCTCCCCATTTGAGTGGCTTGTGCGGCGCGCTGAATCAGCCGCTGACGGCCATGCCGCTTTTCGACCGTTTTACGCAGGAACTGGTACGTTGGCAAAATGGTGAAACGCCGGAGTGGTCATGGTTGATTGGTCGAGGCCCCGGCCTGACACCGAGCGGTGACGACATGCTGATTGGGGCGCTTGCAACCTTGTATGCGGCAGGTGTCGCCTCGCCACAGCGTCCATTTTTACCCCCGGAAGATCAACTCGCGCAACTGACAACCTCGGTGAGCTGCCGCTATCTTAACAGCGCACGTCACGGCACATTCTCAACGCCGGTGTTAAGGTTGTTACGGCGCTGGCAATCCACGCGCAGCACAGAGTTTGCGGTACAGCGTTTGCTGAACGTTGGCCACACGTCCGGCGCGGACACATTGTTAGGAATGGCAATGGCGCAACAGGGGTTGCGTCTGAGGGAATCAAGGAGAATGCATGCTCGATCAGGAAACAATTCGCACGTTTATTCGGGTTGCTGAAACGGAGAGTTTTTCTCGTGCGGCCAGCTCGCTGCATAAAACACCGGCGGCGATAAGCTATCGCATCAAAACGCTGGAAGAGCAGGTCGGCACGCAACTCTTTTTACGCACCACCCGCTCCGTCAACCTTACGCGCGCCGGGCAACATTTACTCGAACACTGCCGTCAGTGGCTCAACTGGCTGGATGCCATGCCGGACGAGTTGCAGCAAATCAACGCGGGCGTTGAACGACAGGTGAACATTGTTATTAATAACCTGCTCTATCAACCGCAAACCACGGCAGACCTGCTGACCTGGCTGCATCAACAGTTTCCTTTTACCCGCTTTCAGATTTCCCGCCAGGTCTATATGGGCGTGTGGGACTCACTGCTGTACGACGATTTTCAACTGGCGATAGGCGTCACCGGTTCGGAGTCGCTTTCCAATAACATTTCACTGCTGCCGCTGGGCGATATCAGCTGGCAGTTTGTGGTGGCGGCCAATCATCCGCTGGCCAGCCATCCCGCGCTGCTGCTTTCGGATGATGTGCTGCGACGTTATCCCGCCATTAATATTGAGGACACCTCGCGAACCCTGACGCGCCGGGTGGCGTGGTTACTAAGCGGTCAAAAAGAGATAAAGGTGCCCGATCTCAGCACCAAACTGGCGTGTCATCTAAGCGGCCTGGGCGTCGGTTTCCTGCCAGAGCGGATGTGTCGTCCCTATGTGGAATCGTGGGCGCTGGTGGCGCGTGAGGTCGCGCATCCCCGTCAACCGTCTCCGCTTTCTATTGCCTGGAAGAATGCCGGCAGTGGCAAGGTGGTGAGCGAAATCGCAGAAGTATTTAAGCAGCGAAATGCGTTAGTAAGCGGCTTCCTGCGTATGGTCGATCGTCCTGCGGGATCGTGAATAACTCTTCATATATTCCCTGAATCATATTGAAAAATGGCATATTTGGCGCTTTTTGTTTACCTTTAAATAGTCATTTTTCGTGAGAGCCAACTCACACTTTTTTATTTTCGGGGAGTTTGAATGGAAGATTTAAACGTTGTCGACAGCATTAACGGGGCGGGCACCTGGCTGGTGCGCAACCAGGCGCTGTTGCTCAGTTATGCCGTGAACATCGTCGCGGCCATCGCGATTATTATCGTCGGGATGATCATCGCACGCCTGGTTTCTAACACCGTAAACCGTCTGATGCGCGCGCGTCATATTGACGCCACCGTGGCAGATTTCCTTTCTGCACTTGTTCGCTATGCGATTATCGCGTTTACGCTGATTGCCGCGCTGGGGCGCGTGGGCGTGCAAACCGCGTCGGTGATTGCCGTACTGGGTGCCGCCGGTTTAGCCGTGGGTCTGGCGCTGCAGGGTTCCCTCTCCAACCTGGCGGCAGGCGTGTTGCTGGTGATGTTCCGTCCGTTCCGTGCGGGCGAGTATGTGGATCTGGGCGGCGTAGCCGGTACCGTGCTGAACGTGCAGATTTTCTCCACCACCATGCGTACCGTCGACGGTAAAATCGTGGTGATCCCAAACGGAAAAATCATCGCCGGAAATATCATCAACTTCTCCCGTGAGCCGGTGCGCCGTAATGAATTCATTATTGGCGTGGCGTATGATTCAGATATCGATCAGGTGAAATCCATTCTCACCAATATCATTCAGTCCGACGAGCGTATTCTGAAAGATCGCGAAATGACCGTGCGTCTTAATGAACTGGGCGCATCGTCGATTAATTTTGTGGTGCGTGTCTGGAGTAACAGCGGCGATCTGCAAAATGTTTATTGGGACGTGCTGGAACGCATCAAACGCGAGTTTGATGCTGCGGGTATTAGCTTC
The DNA here is from genome assembly GCA_913778145.1 of uncultured Pseudocitrobacter sp. Taxonomy (GTDB): domain Bacteria; phylum Pseudomonadota; class Gammaproteobacteria; order Enterobacterales; family Enterobacteriaceae; genus Pseudocitrobacter. Next base: position 88,752 of record CAJYVI010000152.1, on the reverse strand, counting down.
CCGTATCCACAAATGGACGTGAATTTCAAACGTGTGAAACAAGACGCAGAATAATTCTTCCTGCCAATGGCGGAGTACCGCTCCGCCATTATTAGCCTTCCTTATAAGCGATTAAAAATTATCAATTTCCGCTAATGATTATCCCGCGCTATAGTCTGCCGTAAACAGACACCGTTCAGGATAAAAACTCGTGATATCTTATTATTTTCAAGGGCTTGCCCTTGGTGCTGCCATGATACTTCCCCTCGGGCCACAGAACGCTTTTGTGATGAACCAGGGCATTCGTCGCCAGTACCACATTATGATTGCGCTACTCTGCGCCGTTAGCGATCTGCTGCTCATTTGCGCCGGCATTTTTGGCGGCAGTGCGTTGCTGATGCAGTCGCCGTGGCTGCTGGCGTTAGTGACCTGGGGCGGCGTGGCGTTTTTGCTGTGGTACGGCTACGGCGCGTTGAAGACGGCGATGAGCAGTAATCTGGAACTTGCCAGCGCCGAAGTGCTCAAGCAGGGGCGCTGGAAAATTGTCGCTACGATGCTGGCGGTGACCTGGCTTAATCCACATGTATATCTGGATACGTTTGTCGTGCTGGGCAGCCTTGGCGGACAGCTTGATGTGGAACCCAAACGCTGGTTTGCGCTCGGCACCGTTAGCGCGTCGTTCCTGTGGTTCTTCGGCCTGGCGCTGCTGGCCGCCTGGCTGGCGCCGCGTCTGCGCACCGCCAAAGCCCAGCGCATCATTAACACCCTGGTTGGCGTCGTGATGTGGTTTATTGCCTTCCAGTTGGCGAAAGAGGGTATCGGGCATGTTCACGCCTTGTTCAACTAAGCGTTGTCCGATGGACTTTCGCATCTGAAGCGCTAAGCTTGGATGCGAGTACCTGTATTTTCGGGTGATAACGTAACATGGAGAGACGACAGTGAAGTTTAAAGTGATGGCGCTGACAGCATTAATGGGTTTGAGCGCGATGTCGGTACAGGCGAATGAATTACCTAACGGCCCGCATATTGTCACCTCCGGTACGGCCAGCGTAGATGCGACCCCGGATATTGCCACCCTGGCAATTGAAGTGAATATTGCTGCGAAAGATGCGGCGACGGCGAAGAAGCAGGCGGATCAGCGCGTGGCGCAGTACCTCTCCTTCCTTGAGCAGAACGGCGTGGCGAAAAAAGACATCAGCTCGGCCAACCTGCGTACCCAGCCTGATTATGACTATCAGAACGGCAAAAGTATTCTGAAAGGTTATCGCGCGGTGCGAACCGTTGAAGTGACGCTGCGCCAGCTGGATAAACTTAATTCTCTGCTCGACGGCGCGTTGAAAGCGGGCCTGAATGAAATACGCTCCGTGTCGCTGGGCGTGGCTCAGCCGGATGCCTACAAAGATAAAGCGCGTAAAGCCGCAATCGATGATGCTATTCATCAGGCCAAAGAGCTGGCGGCAGGCTTTAACAGCAAGCTGGGGCCGGTATACAGCGTGCGTTATCACGTGTCGAACTATCAGCCGAGCCCGATGGTTCGCATGATGAAAGCGGATGCCGCACCAGTATCAGCGGAAGAGACTTACGAACAGCCGACCATTCAGTTTGGCGACCAGGTAGACGTGGTGTTTGAGCTGCAACCGACTCAGGCGCAGTCTCAGCCAGCGGCGCCCGCGAAAGCACAATAATCGTTGATATGTCGGATGGCGCTGCGCCATCCGACGTTTTTACTCTTAATCCTGCCGCAACACCCGACGCCCGTAGGCCAACAGCGCATCCGTTACGTTACGCATCATGCGGCTTTCCGGCGCGAAGCGGTGCCAGTAGAGCATCCGACGCTGGAACAGCCCAGGCGTCAAATCGATAAGCTCGCCTGAAGCCAACTCTTTTTCAATCTGCAAATGCGGGATCATGCAGCAGGTCGTGCCCTGACGCGCCAACTGAACGAACGCTTCTGATGAGTTCACGATATGACACGGCACGCTGCCCGGCGGCAAATCAAAGTTTTGCTGCAGGAAGGCCTGATGCATATCGTCGAGATGGTCAAACGCCACGGCTGGTGCTTTCAGCAGCGCAGAACGCGTCACGCCATTTGGGAAATAGCGCTCGGCAAACGCCTTTGAACCGACAAACAGATAGTCCAGCGCGCCCAACTGATCGACCAGGCAGCTTGGCAGCGCCTGCGGCTGAATACTCACCGCGCCAACCACTTCTCCACGACGTAAACGTTCTTGAGTGCGGGTTTCATCCTCAACCTGTAAATTCAAACGGATAGGCGAGTTAGCCAGCACATCGGCAAGCGCAGGCAGCAGCCAGGTGGCCAGACTGTCGGCGTTGACCGCCAGCGACAGCAGCAGCGGCGTGGACCCGGTTTGCTCATCGCCCAGCCACTCATCTTCCAGCAGCTCAACCTGACGCAGCAGCGCCAGCAGCTTCTGCCCTTGTTCTGTCGGGCGTGGCGGAACGGTACGCACCAGCAACGGTTGCCCGAACATGTTTTCCAGCTGTTTGATTCTCTGCGATACGGCTGACTGGGTGATACACAGTTTTTGCGCCGCGCGCTCAAAGCCGCGCTCCCGAATAACCGCATCCAGCGCCTGTAATGTTCTGTAGTCCGGGCGTTTCATTACGATGATCTGCTCCTGAAAATTCTCTTATTCTGCACTATGACATAAATTCGGGCGGGATACCGAGCCTTTAGCGCATGCTGAAGTGGTCATAGTGGAACTTCCTACGGGTAATACCAAATTCTTGCAGGCCTTTATAGAGTGCGCTGGCGAAAGCCCCCGGGCCACAAAACCAAACATGGACCTGATCGCTTGGTTCCTGCGACGCCATAAGCTGGCTGGCCGTTAGACGTTCACCTTTATCTGCAAAGCGTTGATGAAGCGTAACGCCGGTGTTTCTGCACAGGTACGCGAGTTCCTGTGCAAAGTAAACGTCGTTGCTATCGCTGACACAGTACCATAGATCTACCGGGCCATGCTTTTCATTGCGATGCAGGCGATATTCCAGTTGTGCGATAAACGAGGTAATGCCGATGCCTCCAGCCACCCAAATCTGACGGGATGAGTGAGCGTTAAAATCAAACCGTCCCCAGGGCCCTTCAACTACAACCGACTCTCCTGGTCTGAGTGATTTCGCAAGCTGTGAGGTGTAATCACCCAAGGCTTTAATGGCAAAACGAAGCTCTTGCCCTTTTGCGTCGTAAGAGGCGATGGTGAAAGGATGTGATTTAGCACTCTGAGGAAACGAGAGAAACGCAAACTGCCCCGGTGGATAATGAAAAGGTTTATCCATTTTGAGCGTAATTTCCAGCGTGGCGCTCTCTTTATTTTCAACTTTAAGTAATGTGGCAGAATGCTTCTTTTTATGGCCGATTAATCCAAGCAGTGATATCACGGCGGCATAGATTCCCGGAAGCGTTACCACTATTAATAAATAGGCTGCCGGCGTACTCCACCATCAGGATTTATATCATGCCGTGAAAACATGAAACGCCATGCCCAGGTAAAAAAGAGAAGGTTTTTCCGGGCCAACCAAAACAAGCTGGTCGGTTCATTACGGAAAATATCACCTGACAACAGACATATTACTCCCGCGACGGCCACAGCAATCATAATGGGAAAAGTGTTTTTTTCCATTTTTAACTGTCTTAAAAAGTACGGGATATTTATCCCGTACATCATGAGAATAGTGAAGGGAGGTAATCTTTATTTGTAGATAATCGCCGTGGCGTGCAGATAATCGCGGCCAGAAATGGATGTTATCTGATAGTAATTCCCTTGTAGAGAATCTGCTTTCTCACGAACTTTATCTTCTATGCCCGCCGGGTTAGTTATCTTCTCTGAAAGCGATATGCGTGCAATTTCTTTCATGTCGGGTGTCGGTTTTAAAATTTCTGTAGCGGCAAAGGTGTTAGTAGAAATTATGCTCAGAAACAGAGCGGTAATAATTTTTGCGTTCATCGACATTTTAATTCCTTTCATAATTGTTAGCGTCCAGTCACTCTTTGTGCCACGCAAATTACGCTTACAGTGAGGGGGTAAGATCGTCATTCTGTCGTAGCATGAAAGGAGTATAAATGTTCTTGATGTGGTGGTTAAATACACAAAATTGCACTTCATTGTTGTGAAAAAAGAACAATCATGATCGACTGGAATGACTACTACTATTTTTCCTTGATTGCTGAGGAAGGCAGCTATAGCAGGGCGGCAGAACGCTGCGGCGTGTCCAAATCTGTTCTCAGCCGCCGGATGTCTGCGCTGGAGGAGAGTCTGGACGTGCGGTTGATCCAGCGCACGACGCGGCGCTTATCACTGACGTCCGCAGGTGAACAGTTTGCGATAGAGTGCCGGACAATGGTGAGTCAGGCAGAGCGAGCCCGCGCGGTGGTTATGGCGGTTCAGGAGGCACCTCAGGGAATGTTGCGGGTAAGCGCCCCCGTTTTTATGGCGGAGAGCTGGTTTGGCGAATTTGTCAGCGAATTTATCGCCCGTTGGCCCCTGGCGCGTATACAGCTGCTCGCGGAAAACCGTCCTGTCGATTTAATCACCGAGGGCATTGATTTTGCGCTGGTGACGTCGTCGGGAAGGCTTGCTGACTCTACGCTGCACTATAAAAAACTGCATACACAGGCTGATATCTTCGTTGCCAGCCCTAAATGGATTGCACAGCATCCTGAAGTGCAGACCATTGATGACCTGATGCACGTTTCCGCGATGCTTCGTTTGGCGGATAACAATAGCGCCCAGTGGCGTGTCACTGACGGCGTGCGTGAGATTACGCTGAACCCGACGCCCAGGCTGCAATCCAATAACTTGCGTGTCTTGCTGCAGGGCGTGACTGGCGGCAATGGTGTGGCATTGATGCCACCCTTTTCCTGCAAAGAAGGGCTTAATCGGGGGGAACTGATTCATCTTTTCCCTGACTGGTACGGTTTGCCAAAACAGCTCTTTGCGCTTTTCCCGGCGAGTAAGGGCATGCCAGCTATCGCCCGATTTTTTATTGATGAGCTATTAACCCGACTTGGCGAAGGGATCTAGCGGCCAATTTTTGTATATAATACGGCTGAATTTTCACACCACGGGCGAAATTACCATGACGCAGGATGAACTGAAAAAAGCAGTAGGTTGGGCGGCGCTTCAATATGTACAACCAGGCACTATCGTTGGTGTCGGCACGGGCTCTACCGCCGCGCACTTTATCGATGCGCTGGGCACCATGAAAGGGCAGATTGAAGGTGCGGTATCCAGCTCTGATGCTTCTACCGAGAAACTGAAAAGCCTGGGGATCACTGTTTTTGACCTTAACGAAGTTGACCGTCTGGGTATCTACGTGGACGGTGCCGATGAAATCAACGGCCACATGCAGATGATTAAAGGTGGCGGGGCGGCGTTAACGCGTGAAAAAATTATTGCCTCTGTCGCAGACAAATTCATCTGCATCGCTGATGCCTCCAAACAGGTTGATATCCTGGGGAATTTCCCGCTGCCGGTTGAAGTGATTCCGATGGCGCGCAGCTGCGTGGCGCGGCAACTGGTGAAACTGGGTGGCCGTCCGGAGTATCGTCAGGGCGTAGTCATCGACAACGGCAACGTGATTCTGGATGTGCATGGGCTGGAAATTCTTGACGCCATTGCACTGGAAAACGCCATCAATGCGATTCCTGGCGTCGTGACCGTGGGATTATTCGCCAACCGGGGGGCAGATGTCGCACTCATTGGTACGGCTGATGGTGTGAAAACCATCGTGAAATGATCTGGCTGGGGGAAGCACTTTTCCCCCAAATTTTTTTACCCGCCCTATTTTGGTGACTTGTGTCACATTTCGTAAAAGCACTTCATTAACATCCCATCTAATTTCTTATGTATAGCATTTTATTCTGACATTGCGCCCTGCGTGAATTTTCTGCATGGGTCACACGCAAACGTTTAGATTGCCGCGATAGTTTTTTTTGATATGTTGCTTAGGTGAACTTTCGTTCATCACAACATCAGTAAAACAAAGACAGGGCGGGGAAATGGCTAAGGTATCACTGGAAAAAGAGAAGATTAAATTTCTGCTGGTAGAAGGCGTACATCAGAAGGCACTGGATAGCCTTCGTGCAGCAGGTTACACCAACATTGAGTTTCATAAAGGCGCGCTGGACAGCGAACAACTGAAAGAGTCTATCCGTGATGCCCATTTCATTGGCCTGCGCTCCCGTACGCATCTGACAGAAGAAATCTTTGCGGCGGCAGAAAAACTGGTGGCGGTGGGCTGCTTCTGCATCGGCACCAATCAGGTTGACCTGAAAGCGGCGGCCAAACGCGGCGTGCCGGTCTTTAACGCCCCGTTCTCGAATACCCGTTCCGTAGCTGAGTTGGTGATTGGCGAACTGCTGCTACTGCTGCGCGGCGTGCCGGAAGCTAACGCTAAAGCGCACCGCGGCGTGTGGAATAAACTGGCCGTGGGCTCTTTTGAAGCGCGCGGTAAAAAACTGGGCATTATCGGTTACGGCCATATCGGCACGCAGTTGGGTATTCTGGCGGAATCGCTGGGGATGCATGTCTTCTTCTACGACATCGAAAACAAACTGCCGCTGGGTAACGCGACGCAGGTACAGCATCTTTCCGACCTGCTGAATATGAGTGATGTCGTCAGCCTGCATGTGCCGGAAAATGCCTCAACTAAAAACATGATGGGCGTGGAAGAACTGGCGCTGATGAAGCCGGGTTCACTGCTGATTAACGCTTCTCGCGGCACCGTTGTGGATATCCCGGCGCTGTGCGATGCGCTGGCACGTAAACATCTGGCGGGCGCGGCGATCGACGTCTTCCCGACCGAACCGGCGACCAACAGTGACCCGTTCACCTCGCCGCTGTGCGAATTTGATAACGTGATCCTGACGCCGCACATCGGTGGTTCTACTCAGGAAGCGCAGGAAAATATCGGCCTGGAAGTAGCAGGTAAGCTGGCGAAATACTCTGATAACGGCTCAACCCTTTCTGCGGTGAACTTCCCGGAAGTGTCGTTGCCGATTCACGGTGGCCGCCGCCTGCTGCACATCCACGAAAATCGTCCAGGCGTACTGACCGCTATCAACCAGATCTTCGCTGAGCAGGGCGTCAACATTGCCGCTCAGTACCTGCAAACCACGCCGCAGATGGGTTATGTGGTTATTGATATCGAAGCAGAAGAAGACGTGGCGCAGAAAGCGCTGCAAAGCATGAAAGCGATTCCGGGCACGGTTCGCGCACGCATGCTGTTCTGATTGTTATCACCCTACGGGCGGGCCGTTGGCCTGCCCGATCTTTCCCGCTCATCCGCTGCTGTATTCCATCCTGAAACGTATGTAAATCACTTTGCGAAGCGAGTCGTAAAAGGCAATTAAAGCCTTGCGACGGCGTTTTTGTGTGCGTAAGAAAGATTAGGATAGGGGCAGCATGATGCTAAAACGGGAAAGCCCCTACCGAAGCAGGGGCTCAAAGGAGAAGGGTTATGATGAAGTTAGTCATCATCCTGGTAATTCTGTTGATGATAAGCCCGACAGCTTTCTAAACAGAGTTCCAGAGGGAGGAGCAATCCTCCCTTACCCTTACTCACTAAATTAGGTCAAAGAATCAGCAAAGTCAATCGGGGCGGAGTGGGAAACTTCGCCCTACCACACCCAGGTTTTTGACGGCGTCACCACCGCTGGCAGCGGGATATCCCACTCTTCAACCGGCAAGCGTTCCACCAACTGACAATCGTGTGCGTAGCCTACCGGGCTGATGCCATGCTGTTGCCAGTTTTGCAGCGTGCGATCGTAAAACCCGCCGCCCATCCCCAGTCGTTGCCCCTTTTCGTCAAAAGCCACCAGTGGCGTAATCAGCACATCCAGTTTACTAAGAGGAAGAACATCGCGCACATCCAGCTTCGGCTCGTGGATTTTTAGACGGTTTACCACCAGTTCGCTGTGCGGGTGATAGTGCAGAAACAACAGGTTTCCAGGGCTGAAGGGGTGAAGCACCGGCAGATAAACGCGTTTGCCCGCTCGCCAGAGTTGTTCTATTAGCGGTTGAGTGTCGAGCTCGCCATCAAAGGAAAGAAACAGCGCGACCGTGTGCGCCATCACCATGGGCGGATACGCCATCATGCGGGTTGCGGCCTGCTCGCCAAAATCGATTTGCTGCTGTTCTGTTAGCTCGCGACGCCGTTGCCGAATCATCTTGCGGATGTCTTGTCGGGAAAGGGCGAGTTCAGGAAGTTGTGTCATAGGGGGTTGGTAGTAAAAGAAGGGGAATCTCCGAGATGCCGCCGCAGGCTGTAACCCTTGAACCCTTGGTTCAAGGTGAATGTGTCGTCACAGTTTTAAGGCTTCTCGGACGGGCCGAGCATGCTCACCAACCATGGAGCGCCACATTCTTGTGGTATGAAATATCGGCTCAGGGGACTGGCCCGCTTGCGAACATCTCAGAGAAATTTTTTCTTCACAGTCACTCTACCACAGTAAACTGCAAAGTGTTATTCAAAGTTTTGCCCTGACTTTTCGGAGGTGCGACCCTGGTCAAGCAATGCCTGTTCAATGGTCTGCTGAAGCATCCGAATGCGCTGCTCCATACTGGAAGCGTAGTCGCGCGTCTTGGACTTTTCCTGAGTTAATTCATAGCTGATGTTCAACGCGGCGATGAAAACCAGCTGCTCAGTATTTGTGACTCTAGTGCGTTCTTTCAGATCTTGCAACCGCTGATTCAGATCGTCCGCAGCCTGATTCAAAGCATCCCTTTGTTCAGGCGGGCAATTCACGCGAAGCGAACGGCCAAAAATGTGAATATCGACGGGTTCTGCAGACATGCCACCTTCCTGCTGATTGACTGCGCGGCCTTCACACCCAGGATGCGAAGGGGCGACACTATAGCTACCCTGGTATGAACATTCAAGCCCTTTTCTGGTATCACCAGGGTCCAAAGTGGTAGCATACCATGAATATTCCTCCCAACGATGATGAATGCGCATGTCTATACAGAACGAAATGCCTGGTTACAACGACGTGAACCAGTTACTGAACCAACAAGGGGTAGGCCTGACGCCTGCGGAAATGCATGGCCTCATCAGCGGGATGCTCTGTGGCGGGAACAGCGACAGCTCATGGCAGCCGCTGCTTCACGACCTCACCAACGAAGGACTGGCCTTCGGCCACGAGCTGGCTGAAGCGCTGCGTACCCTGCATGCGGTGACCAGTGATTCGCTGGAAGACGACGGCTTTCTTTTTCAGCTTTATCTGCCTGACGGCGATGATGTCAGCGTGTTTGAACGCGCCGATGCGCTCTCTGGCTGGGTGAATCACTACCTGCTGGGGCTGGGCGTCTCTCAGCCGAAGCTGGATAAAGTGAAAGGCGAAACCGGGGAAGCGATTGACGATCTGCGTAATATTGCACAACTGGGCTACGACGAAGACGAAGACCAGGAAGAGCTGGAGATGTCGCTGGAAGAGATCATTGAGTACGTGCGCGTTGCGGCGCTGCTGTGCCACGATACCTTCACGCGCCCGCAGCCGACTGCGCCGGAAGTGCAAAAGCCAACGTTACACTAAATATTCAGGGTTGCGTTCTGCCGGGTTTGCCCGATGGCGCTGCGCTTATCGGGCCTACAAAGTGATGTCGTGGAACGTAGGTTGGATAAGGCATAGCCGCCATCCGACAAACCGTCCGCATTTTACGTATTAAGGAGATGTCATGACACAGCAAGAGTTTCTCCGTCGCCGTCAGGCACTGCTGGCGCAAATGCAGCCAGGCAGCGCGGCGCTGATTTTTGCCGCGCCGGAAGTGACCCGTAGCGCGGATTCCGAGTATCCCTATCGCCAAAGCAGCGATTTCTGGTACTTCACGGGCTTTAACGAGCCGGAAGCCTTGCTGGTGCTGATTAAAAGCGATGACACTCACAATCACAGCGTGCTGTTTAACCGCGTGCGCGACCTGACGGCGGAGATCTGGTTTGGTCGCCGCCTGGGTCAGGATGCGGCTCCGGAAAAACTGGGCGTTGACCGCGCGCTGGCCTTCAGCGAAATCAACCAGAAGTTGTTCCAGTTGCTCAACGGGCTGGATACGATTTATCACGCGCAGGGAGAATACGCCTGGGCTGATGAAATCGTCTTCACCGCCATGGACAAACTGCGTAAAGGTTCTCGCCAGAATCTGGTGGCTCCGTCTACGGTGATTGACTGGCGCCCGCTGGTGCATGAAATGCGCCTGTTCAAATCGGAAGAAGAGATTGCCGTGATGCGTCGGGCCGGCGAAATTACCGCGCTAGCCCACACGCGTGCGATGGAAAAATGCCAGCCGGGGATGTTCGAGTATCAGCTCGAAGGGGAAATTCTGCACGAGTTTACCCGCCACGGCGCGCGCTACCCGTCTTACAATACGATTGTTGGCGGCGGCGAAAACGGCTGTATTCTGCACTACACCGAAAACGAATCCGAACTGCGCGATGGCGAACTGGTGCTGATTGACGCCGGTTGCGAATACAAAGGTTATGCCGGTGATATCACTCGTACTTTCCCGGTGAACGGCAAGTTTACCCCGGCGCAGCGCGCCGTTTACGACATTGTGCTGGAATCGCTGGAAACCTCGCTCAAACTCTATCGTCCAGGCACCTCTATTCAGGAAGTGACCGGCGAAGTGGTGCGCATCATGATTACCGGCCTTCGCGATCTGGGGATTCTGCACGGTGAGGTCGATGAGCTTATCGCAGAAAACGCCCATCGCCCGTACTTCATGCACGGCCTGAGCCACTGGCTGGGGCTGGATGTGCATGATGTCGGCGTTTACGGCGTGGACCGCTCGCGCGTACTGGAACCGGGTATGGTGTTAACCGTCGAGCCGGGCCTGTACATCGCGCCGGATGCGGACGTTCCGGCGGAGTATCGCGGCATTGGTATTCGTATCGAAGATGACATTCTGATAACCGCAGACGGTAATGAAAACCTGACCGCCTCGGTGGTTAAACGCGCGGACGATATTGAAGCGCTGATGGCGGCGGCGCGTCGCTCATGAGCCTGATTATTGTCGGTGGTGGGATGACCGGCGCGACGCTTGCGCTGGCGGTATCGCAAATGACCGGCGGGCGCTTGCCCGTGCATCTGATTGAAGCGGCGGAAGTCGATTCTCTGCAACATCCGGGTTTTGATGCCAGAGCGATTGCGCTGGCGGCGGGCACCTGTCAGCAACTGGCGAAAGTCGGTATCTGGCAGGCGATATCGAGCTGTGCGACGGCGATTCATACCGTTCACGTCAGCGATCGCGGTCATGCCGGGTTTGTCACGCTGGAAGCAGAAGATTATCGCCTGCCAGCACTGGGTAACGTGGTGGAACTGCATGATGTCGGGCAACGCCTTTTCGCGCTGCTGCGTAAAGCCCCCGGCGTGACGTTGCATTGCCCGGCGCGCGTTGCCAGCGTGAATCGCACCCAGGAAGCCGTGAGCGTCACGCTTGAAAGTGGCGAGACGATCAACGGGCAGATGCTGGTAGCCGCAGACGGTTCCCGCTCGGCGCTGGGCGAACAGTGTGGCATTAGCTGGCAACAAGAACCGTATCAACAGCTTGCCGTTATCGCCAACGTCACCACCGCCGTGCCGCATGAGGGGCGCGCATTTGAACGCTTCACCGCGTATGGCCCGCTGGCGATGCTGCCGATGTCACAAGGGCGCTGCTCGCTGGTGTGGTGCCATGCGCTGGAGAATCGTGACGAGGTGATGGGCTGGTCGGACGAACGTTTCTGCAATGAGCTTCAGCAGGCGTTTGGCTGGCGCCTGGGGCGAATCACGCAGGCTGGCGCACGTAGTGCGTACCCGTTGTCGCTCACCACGGCGACACGGGCGGTATCACACCGTCTGGCGCTTGTTGGCAATGCCGCACAGACGCTACATCCGATTGCCGGGCAGGGCTTTAACCTTGGCCTGCGCGATGTGATGTCGCTGGCGGAACTGCTGGCGCAGGCGCACGACGCGGGTCAGGACATTGGCAGCTATGGGCTGTTATGCCGCTATCAACGGCAGCGCGCGGACGATAAAGCCGCCACTATCGGCGTGACCGATGGTTTAGTGCATCTGTTTGCCAATCGTTGGGCCCCGCTGGTTGTCGGGCGCAATGTCGGTTTAATGGCGATGGAATTATTTACCCCGGCACGCGATGTGCTGGCGCAGCGTACGCTGGGCTGGGTAGCCCGTTAAGGAGTCAATGTGCAAAGTGTAGATGTCGCTATCGTTGGCGGTGGAATGGTGGGCCTGGCGGTTGCTTGTGGTTTACAGGGCAGCGGGCTGCGCGTCGCGGTGCTCGAACAAGCGTTGCCCCAGCCGCTGGCGGCGGATGCGCCCCCGGCGTTGCGTGTGTCGGCAATCAATGCCGGCAGCGAAAAATTACTGACAAAGCTGGATGTATGGTCCGCGATTCTTGCCCATCGCGCCAGCCGCTATCACGGCATGGAAGTGTGGGATAAAGACAGCTTCGGGCGCATCGCCTTTGATGATAAAAGCCTGGGCTACGGTCATCTTGGCCATATCGTTGAGAACGCGGTGATCCACAATGCGCTGTGGGAAAAAGCACAGCGTTGTCAGGATATTACCTTAATCGCTCCCGCTGAACTTCAGCAGGTTGCCTGGGGCGAGAACGACGCGTTTCTGACGCTGAAAGATGGCGCAATGCTAACGGCGCGTCTGGTGGTGGGTGCCGATGGCGCAAACTCCTGGCTGCGTAATAAAGCGGATATCCCGTTAACCTTCTGGGATTATAAGCATCACGCGCTGGTGGCGACCATTCGCACCGAGGAACCGCATGATGCCATCGCCCGTCAGGCCTTCCATGGCGAAGGCATTCTGGCTTTCCTGCCGCTTTCTGACCCGCACCTTTGCTCGATAGTCTGGTCGCTATCGCCGCAGGAAGCCGAACGGATGCAGCAGGCCGATGAGCCTACTTTTACCAAAGCGCTCAACATCGCTTTCGACAATCGTCTCGGTTTGTGTACGCTTGAGAGCGAACGTCAGGTTTATCCGCTGACCGGGCGTTACGCGCGTCAGTTCGCGGCACACCGTCTGGCGTTAGTCGGCGATGCGGCGCATACCATCCATCCGCTGGCCGGGCAGGGCGTTAACCTGGGCTTTATGGATGCGGCGGAACTGATTGATGAAGTGCGTCGTCTGCACGCGCAGGGCAAAGATATCGGCCAGCATTTTTATCTGCGCCGCTATGAACGCAGCCGTAAACACAGCGCGGCGATGATGCTTGCCGGTATGCAGGGCTTTCGCGAGCTTTTCGCCGGGGAGAACCCGGCGAAAAAACTGCTGCGCGATATCGGCCTGAAACTGGCCGATACTCTGCCCGGAGTTAAACCGCAATTGATTCGTCAGGCCATGGGGCTGAATGACCTCCCGGAGTGGCTTCGTTAACTGCGTCACACTTCTTCTCCCGGCGCTCTGTCGGGAGAATGTTCCTCTCGTTTGAAATATTCTAATTTCACGCCTTTTTTCGCATTAGTTTTTCTAATTCAGCGTTTTTGAGATAACGAAAAACACGCCTCGTTTTCCGCACTAAATATGGTTTTATGCTAAATGCTTGCGCATGAATGTTAATTATATGTGGTGCTATTCGCATTTTTATAGCGAATAACTCTGTAAGCTTTTTGGCTGATTTTGACCATAAGCTAATCTGATGACCCATCTTTGCTTATGGTTTACCGCCGATTTCGGTGGTAAGTTCAGGCAAAAGAGAACGTTTGCGTCGGGGCCTGTTCGCGGTGTCGACGCCGGGTTTTTGTAATGGAAAGTGGTTGGCTTTGCTTACTCAACGAGGACAAGATGGCACAACAAACGCCTTTGTATGATCAACACGTTCAGTGCGGCGCACGCATGGTGGATTTCCACGGCTGGATGATGCCGCTGCATTACGGCTCGCAAATTGACGAGCACCACGCGGTGCGTACCGATGCCGGGATGTTTGATGTGTCGCACATGACCATCGTCGACCTGCACGGCAGCCGCACCCGCGAGTTTCTGCGCTATCTTCTGGCAAACGACGTTGCCAAACTGACGAAACCCGGCAAAGCCCTTTACAGCGGCATGCTAAATGCCTCGGGCGGCGTGATTGATGACCTTATCGTCTACTACCTCACCGAAGATTATTTCCGCCTCGTTGTAAACTCCGCCACCCGCGAAAAAGACCTCTCCTGGATCACCCAACACGCTGAACCTTTCGCCATTGAAATCACCGTTCGTGATGACCTGTCGCTGATTGCGGTGCAGGGGCCGAATGCCAAAGCGAAAGCCGAAACCCTGTTTAGCGATGAACAGCGTAAAGCCGTTGAGGGCATGAAGCCGTTCTTTGGTGTACAGACGGGTGATTTGTTTGTGGCCACCACCGGCTATACCGGTGAAGCAGGATACGAAATTGCGATGCCGCGCGAGAAAGCCGCCGATTTTTGGCGCGCGCTGGTTGAAGCGGGTGTAAAACCGTGTGGTCTGGGCGCGCGCGATACGCTGCGTCTGGAAGCCGGGATGAATTTATACGGCCAGGAGATGGATGAAGGTATCTCTCCGCTGGCGGCCAACATGGGCTGGACCATTGCCTGGGAACCTGCCGACCGCGACTTTATCGGTCGTGAAGCGCTGGAAATGCAGCGTGAAAAAGGCACCGAACAACTGGTTGGCCTGGTGATGACCGAAAAAGGCGTGCTGCGTGGCGAACTGCCGGTGCGTTTCACCGACGCTCACGGCAACGCGCTGGAAGGCGTGATCACAAGCGGGACATTCTCCCCGACGCTCGGTCACAGTATTGCGCTGGCACGCGTGCCGGAAGGCATTGGTGAGACGGCCATCGTGCAGATTCGTAACCGTGAAATGCCGGTAAAAGTCACCAAACCTGTTTTTGTGCGTAACGGCAAAGCCGTCGCGTAATTCCCCCCTTTTCTGGAGATTTTTTAATGAGCAACGTACCAGCAGAACTGAAATACAGCAAAGAACACGAATGGCTGCGTAAAGAAGCTGATGGTTCTTACACCGTGGGCATCACTGAACACGCGCAGGAATTACTGGGCGATATGGTGTTTGTTGATCTGCCCGACGTCGGCGCGACCGTTGCCGCAGGCGATGACTGCGCGGTAGCGGAATCCGTTAAAGCGGCGTCTGACATCTACGCGCCAATCAGCGGTGAAATCGTCGCGGTTAATGATGAACTGAGCGACTCGCCGGAACTGGTCAACAGCGAACCGTACGCGGGCGGCTGGATCTTCAAAATCAAAGCCAGCGACGAAGCGGAAGTTGCCGCGCTGCTGGACGCGACGGCGTATGCAGCATTACTGGAAGACGAGTAACCGTTTTTCTCCCTCTCCCTCAGGGAGAGGGCCGGGGTGAGGGTGCCAATGTGCCCCTCTCTCTAACCCTCTCCCCAGGGGAGAGGGAATTCTAAAATCACCGCACGTTTCAGGAACCATCGCTCATGACACAGACTTTAAGCCAGCTTGAAAACCGTGATGCTTTTATCGAACGTCACATCGGGCCGGACGCTCAGCAACAGCAGGAGATGCTGAAAACGGTTGGCGCGGATTCATTAACTGCACTGATTTCCCAAATCGTGCCGAAAGATATCCAGCTTGCCACCCCGCCGCAGGTGGGCGACGCGACGACAGAATTCGCCGCACTGGCGGAGCTGAAAGCAATCGCCGGACGCAACAAGCGCTTTAAGTCTTACATTGGCATGGGCTATACCGGCGTCCAGCTGCCGCCGGTAATCCAGCGCAATATGCTGGAAAACCCGGGCTGGTACACCGCGTACACGCCTTATCAGCCGGAAGTCTCGCAGGGCCGCCTTGAGTCGCTGCTGAACTTCCAGCAAGTGACGCTGGATCTGACCGGTCTGGATATCGCCTCCGCTTCTCTGCTGGACGAAGCCACTGCCGCCGCCGAAGCGATGGCGATGGCAAAACGCGTCAGCAAACTGAAAAATGCCAACCGTTTCTTCGTGGCTGCCGATGTGCATCCGCAAACGCTGGACGTGGTACGTACCCGCGCAGAAACTTTTGGTTTTGACGTGATTGTTGATGATGCCAATAAAGCGCTGGATCACCAGGACGTCTTCGGCGTGCTGCTGCAGCAAGTGGGCACTACTGGCGAAGTCCACGATTACACCTCGCTGATTGCTGAACTGAAATCCCGCAAAGTCGTTGTAAGCGTTGCCGCTGATTTTATGGCGCTGGTGCTGTTAACCGCACCGGGCAAGCAGGGCGCAGACATTGTTTTCGGCTCAGCTCAGCGCTTCGGCGTGCCGATGGGCTATGGTGGCCCACACGCGGCGTTCTTTGCCGCGAAAGACGAATTTAAACGCTCCATGCCGGGCCGTATTATCGGCGTATCGAAAGATGCGGCAGGTAATACCGCGCTGCGCATGGCGATGCAGACCCGCGAGCAACACATTCGCCGCGAGAAAGCGAACTCCAACATTTGTACTTCTCAGGTTCTGCTGGCGAACATTGCCAGCCTGTATGCCGTCTTCCACGGCCCGGTTGGCCTGAAACGTATTGCCAATCGTATTCATCGCCTGACCGATATTCTGGCCGCTGGCCTGCAGCAGAAAGGGCAGAAACTGCGCTTTACGCACTTCTTCGACACCCTGTGTGTCGAGGTTGCGGACAAAGCCAGCGTACTGGCGCGTGCCGAAGCGGCAGAAATCAACCTGCGCAGCGATATCCACAATGCGGTGGGCATCACGCTTGATGAAACCACCACTCGCGATGATGTGCTGAAACTGTTCAGCGTGATCCTCGGTGACAACCACGGCCTGAATATCGACACGCTGGATAAAGACGTGGCGCTTGATAGCCGCTCGATCCCGGCGGCGATGCTGCGCGATAACGCGATCCTGACTCATCCGGTGTTTAACCGCTATCACAGCGAAACCGAGATGATGCGCTATATGCACTCGCTGGAGCGTAAAGATCTGGCGCTGAACCAGGCGATGATCCCGCTGGGTTCCTGCACCATGAAACTGAACGCGGCCGCCGAGATGATCCCGATCACCTGGCCTGAATTTGCTGAACTGCATCCATTCTGCCCGCCAGAGCAGGCGGAAGGTTATCATCAGATGATCGGTCAGCTTTCTGACTGGCTGGTGAAACTGACCGGTTACGACGCGGTTTGCATGCAGCCGAACTCCGGCGCGCAGGGCGAATACGCGGGCCTGCTGGCGATTCGCCACTATCACGAAAGCCGCAATGAAGGCCATCGCGATGTGTGTCTGATCCCGGCATCCGCGCACGGTACTAACCCGGCTTCCGCACAGATGGCGGGAATGCAGGTTGTCGTGGTTGCCTGTGATAAGCAGGGCAACATCGATCTGGCGGATCTTCGCGCAAAAGCCGAGCAGCATGGCGAAAGCCTCTCCTGCATCATGGTGACCTACCCGTCCACCCACGGCGTGTATGAAGAAACCATCCGCGAAGTATGCGAAATTGTGCATCAGTTCGGCGGCCAGGTTTACCTTGATGGCGCGAACATGAACGCCCAGGTGGGTATCACCTCGCCGGGCTTTATCGGCGCGGATGTCTCACACCTTAACCTGCATAAAACCTTCTGCATTCCGCACGGCGGCGGCGGCCCGGGTATGGGGCCGATTGGCGTGAAAGCGCATCTGGCACCGTTTGTTCCGGGCCACAGCGTCGTGCAAATTGAAGGCATGCTGACCCGCCAGGGCGCGGTTTCTGCCGCACCATTCGGTAGCGCCTCTATTCTGCCAATCAGCTGGATGTATATCCGCATGATGGGCGCGGAAGGGCTGAAGCAGGCAAGCCAGGTGGCGATTCTGAACGCCAACTATATTGCCAGCCGCCTGAAAGATGCGTTCCCGGTGCTGTATACCGGCCGTGAAGGTCACGTGGCGCACGAATGCATCCTCGATATTCGTCCGCTGAAAGAAGAAACCGGCATCAGCGAACTGGATATCGCTAAGCGTCTGATCGACTACGGTTTCCATGCGCCGACCATGTCGTTCCCGGTTGCGGGTACGCTGATGGTTGAACCGACGGAATCGGAAAGCAAAGTGGAGCTGGACCGCTTTATCGACGCGATGCTGGCTATCCGCGCGGAAATCGACCGTGTGAAAGCGGGCGAGTGGACGCTGGAAGATAACCCGCTGGTGAACGCTCCGCACACCCAGAACGAGCTGGTCTCTGAGTGGAGTCACGGTTACAGCCGCGAAGTGGCGGTCTTCCCGGCAGGCGTAGAGAACAAATACTGGCCGACCGTGAAACGTCTGGATGATGTCTATGGCGACCGTAACCTGTTCTGCTCCTGCGTGCCGATGAGCGAATACCAGTAAGTTTATTCGGCTATGCTGTTAAGGGCGCTTCGGCGCCCTTTCTTATGGGAGACATTTATGGGAATTGCACTGGTCACCGGCGCGAGCCGCGGAATTGGCAGAGCTACAGCGCTGCAGCTGGCGCAGGAAGGGTATAGCGTTGCCGTGAACTATCGGCATAACGTGCAGGCGGCAGCCGACGTGGTGCGTGAGATAACCGAAGCCGGTGGCGAGGCTTTCGCCCTGCGTGCTGACATCAGCGATGAATCGCAGGTAGTGGCGATGTTTGAGGCCATCGATAAACACCATCAGCCGCTGGTGGCGCTGGTGAACAACGCGGGCATTTTGTTTCAGCAAAGCCGCGTGGAAGCGCTGACGGCAGACCGCATCAACCGCATGCTGGCGACCAACGTGACGGGATTTTTCCTCTGCTGTCGCGAAGCGGTTAAACGGATGGCGCATCAGCACGGCGGTGTGGGCGGGGCGATTGTGAACGTCTCTTCTGCAGCGGCGCGGTTGGGCGCGCCGGGCGAATATGTGGATTATGCGGCGTCGAAAGGGGCTGTGGATACCTTAACCACCGGGCTGGCACTGGAAGTCGCGGCGCAGGGGATTCGGGTAAACGGCGTGAGGCCAGGGTTTATCTACACCGAAATGCACGCCGATGGCGGCGAGCCAGGGCGGGTTGATCGGGTGAAATCGGCGCTGCCGATGCAGCGAGGGGGTCAGCCGGAAGAGGTCGCGCAGGCGATTGTCTGGCTGTTGAGCGATAAAGCGTCTTATGTGACGGGGAGTTTCCTTGAGCTGGCGGGTGGGAAGTAGTTTGTTGTCGGGTGGCGGCTGCGCCTTACCCGACCTACAGTTTGCGGGCGGGAAATGCGAGCTTTGTTTACCCTCACCCTGCCCTCTCCCACAGGGAGAGGGTAAAAACCAGCGCAGTTCTTTAGACCACGCTCGATCGGTTCCCTCTCCCTGTGGGAGAGGGTTAGGGTGAGGGGGTATGTTTAAAGCGTCTCGCCATTGCTGGCAATCACTGCTTTGTACCACGCAAAACTTTTCTTACGTGAGCGCGACATATCGCCGGTGCCGTCGTCGTGCTTGTTGACGTAAATAAAGCCGTAGCGCTTGCTGTATTGGCCGGTGGTAAACGACACACAGTCGATGCAGCCCCACGGCGTGTAGCCCATTAAATCCACACCATCGTAGGTCACTGCTTTCATCATCTCTTCCACGTGCGCGCGCAGGTAGTCGATACGATAGTCATCGTTGATGCTGCCGTCTTCTTCCACTTTGTCGTACGCGCCGAAGCCGTTTTCGACAATAAATAGCGGTTTCTGGTAACGCTCATACAGCTCGCACAGGGAATAACGCAGGCCCACCGGGTCAATCTGCCAGCCCCAGTCGGACGCTTTCACGTGTGGGTTTGGCACGCTGCCTTCGAAGCCGGAAATAGCATCGCCGCTGCCGCCTTCCGCTTTAACCGCGTTGGTCATGTAGTAGCTGAAACCGAGATAGTCGCAGGTGCCTTCGCGCAGAATGGCGTCGTCACCGTCTTCCATTTTAATGGTGAAGCCACGGCGTTCCCATTCGTTCAGAACGTAGGATGGGTAATATCCGCGCAGCTGAACGTCGGTAAAGACATAACGTTCACGCATCGATTCCTGGGCAAACATCACGTCTTCTGGTTTGCAGGAGAACGGATAAAGCGCCACCATCGCCAGCATGCAGCCGACTTTCATTTCCGGATTGATGCGACGCGCCGCTTTCACCGCTAGCGCGCTGGCGACGAACTGGTGATGCAGCACCTGATACATCGTTTCTTCCGGGTTTTCATGCTCGGTGTAGACCACGCCGGAACAGCAATAACCGAACAGCGGCGCGCGCCAGTTGCGCTGGTTGTTGATTTCGTTGAAGGTCATCCAGTATTTGACCTTATGCTTGTAGCGCTCGAAAACAACCTCAGAGAAACGCACAAAGAAATCAACCACTTTGCGGTTGGTCCAGCCGCCGTATTCCTGTACCAGGTGTAACGGCATTTCGAAGTGGGAGAGGGTGATAACCGGTTCGATGTTGTATTTCAGCAGTTCATCGAACATGTCGTCGTAGAATTTTAAGCCTTCTTCATTCGGCTGCGTTTCGTCGCCTTTCGGGAAGATTCGCGTCCAGGCGATAGAAGTACGGAAACATTTGAAGCCCATCTCAGCAAACAGTTTGATGTCTTCTTTGTAATGGCCGTGGAAGTCGATAGCTTCATGGTTCGGGTAGTATTTCCCCGGCACAACTTCCTGAGTGATTTCGCGCGGTACGCCGTGTGCGCCGCCGGTCAGTACGTCGCAGATGCTTGGGCCTTTGCCGCCTTTATTCCAGCCGCCTTCAACTTGATGCGCCGCAACCGCGCCGCCCCATAAAAAATCTTTCGGTAAGGTCAGTTTTTTCATTGTTGCTATACTCACTCGTTAATGCAATTAAAGTGAGTCTAACAAAGGGTATCGAAAAGTCACGATATAACAAATGTCGTGCCATGTTATATGTTACATCGAAAAAACACCCTGTATTTTTATGCTAATTTCTTCGCCAGTTTGCGAGCCAGAGATTCCAGAATATAAACAACCGGGATCTGCGTCGTAATATCATAAACGCCACCAATGCGCGTTTGCGGGAAATGCCAGGAGAGATTGAAATCGGCGAGCTTAGCCAGACGTGAGTGCTCATGGCTGGTTATCGACATCACCTTGCAGCGATGCAGGCTGAACTGGCTGGCAAACCGCAGGATCTCTTCCGTTTCACCGGAAACAGAGAGCACAATTGCCAGCGCGTTTTTGGCCATGTCGTTGGTGACCGGGAAATACGGATCATCAATGTGATTACTGAACTTACCGATATTAGAGAAAAAGCGTGCACCATATTTTGCCAGTGAGCCAGAAGTGCCTGCGCCAACGAAAATAATACGTTCCGAAGATAATATAATATCGACGGCGTCATCGAGTAATTTATCAAATTCATCATTGTTGACGCTTTTAAAAAAACTGATAATTTCGCTGGCACCGAAATTAGCCTGTTGCGGCTCGTTCTGCTCCAGATACAATTTAAAACGCACCCGAAATTCAGAGTAGCCATCGCAGTTGAGCTTGCGACAGAAACGCATCACCGTGGTGGTGGAGACCCCTGCCGCATCGGCCAGTTCGCGGATGGTCATGTACATCACTTTGTCGCGGTTTTTGATAACGTAGTGATAGACCATCATCTCAAGATTATTGAGGCTGGCAACGGCGCTGTGGGTAAACATGCTCACGGTGGCGATACTCGTAAAATTTATAGACCTTAAAGGAATAGTACCATGCAGCCCAACGACATCACTTTTTTTCGCCGTTTTCAGGACGATATTCTGGCGGGGCGGAAAACCATTACCCTGCGCGACGATACCGAGTCTCATTTTAAGGCCGGGGATATTTTACGCGTCGGGCGTTATGAAGATGATGGCTACTTCTGCACCATCGAAGTGCTGTCCACCTCGCGCATTACGCTTGATACGTTAACGGAGTGGCATGCGCAGCAGGAGAACATGACGCTCGCCGAACTGCGCCAGGTGATCACCGACATTTATCCCGGCCAGACGGCGTATTACGTGATTGAGTTCAAATATCTTCACACAAACGATGAACAAGTGTGAGGTGAATGAGATTTATAACCTTCTGATTTTTCTTAATTTACAAAATTACACCTTTTTATTTTAGCTAACAGGTGTTCACTGGAATCATTCTCAGTTACGCTAGGAGTGTTTAACAGATTGTGTTGTTCTCCCGGAGTACGTAATGGACCAGAAACCGCTCATTAAACAGGGTTATTCGTTGGCAGAGGAAGTTGCCAACAGCATCAGCCATGGAGTGGGTTTTGTATTTGGTATTGTGGGGCTGGTTCTGCTGCTGGTTCAGGCGGTGGACACCAACGCCAGCGCAATGGCAATCACCAGCTATAGCCTCTACGGGGGCAGCATGATTTTGCTGTTTCTCGCCTCGACGCTGTATCACGCCATTCCACATCAGCGAGCCAAAATCTGGCTGAAGAAATTTGACCACTGCGCCATCTATTTGCTGATAGCGGGAACCTATACACCCTTTTTGCTGGTGGGGCTGGATTCACCGCTGGCGCGTGGGTTGATGATTGTTATCTGGAGCCTGGCGCTGCTGGGTATCCTGTTTAAGCTCACCATCGCGCACCGCTTCAAGGTGCTATCGCTGGTCACCTATCTGACAATGGGCTGGCTGTCGCTGATTGTGGTATATCAACTGGCGATTAAGCTGGCGATTGGCGGGGTAACGTTGCTGGCGGTCGGCGGGGTGGTGTATTCGCTGGGCGTGATTTTCTACGTCTGCAAACGCATTCCTTACAACCACGCTATCTGGCACGGCTTTGTGCTGGGCGGCAGCGTGTGCCACTTCCTGGCGATTTATCTTTATATTGGGCAGGCGTGATTGATTGCCGGATGGCGCTTCGCTTATCCGGCCTACAAACCACGTCATGCCTGACGTAGGCCTGATAAGGCGAAGCCGCCATCCGGCACCAACAGCATCACTCTTCCAGCGAATACGGCAGCGGCTCAATGCTCAATGTATTGGCATCGTCGCGCACGCGGAATACGCTGTCCGGTTCCATATCGTTATTCATCACCGCCTGCACCAGCAGTCGGCCATCGTCGAGCTGTACCGCGGCTAAAATGGTGCCGGTACGGCGCCAGTTCTCGCCCATCTTCAGTTCCAGGTCTTCCCCGGCTTCCGGTACGCGGCTCGCCGTTCCCGCCAGGGACCACAACGCGCGTTTGTTGGCTCCACGGAATTTGGCGCGCGCCACCATCTCCTGCCCGGTGTAACAGCCTTTCTTAAAGCTGATGCCGCCCAGCGCCTGAATGTTGGTGGCCTGCGGAATGAACTGCCCGCTGTTGGCTTCATCAATAACCGGCAGGCCCGCTTCAATGTTCAGCGCCAGCCACTGCTGACTGTTGTTGAGCTGCGCTTCGCCGCGCAGGGCATCGGTGACGCGGGTGGCGGTGGCTTCGTCGGTCACTAGCAGGAAACGCTCATCCGGGTGAGCAAACCACAGCAGTGAGGTTTCGCCTTCCTGCACCAGCGGTTTGTCGGCATTCGGCAGTTCGGCAAACAGATTCGCCAGCGCCGCGCGCGCCTGGAAGCCCGCTACGCCAAGCAGCACCAGCGTATCGTTCGGTTCGATAACCACTTTTGAGAACACCGCGTACTTTTTCAGCTGCGTCAGCTGTGCGTCGCGCAGGCTGCGGCGTTCGATCCAGGCGAAACCCTCGTTACGGCGAAACAGGCGCAGGTTGCTCCACATCTTGCCTTTGGCATCGCAATGGGCCGCTAACAGATGCTGATTGGCGCCCAGTTCCGCGACATCGGCGGTAACCTGGCCTTGCAGATACTTTTCACTGTCGGCACCGGTAAGGGTCGCCAGCGCCCAGTCATCAAGTGTCATAAGCGTCAGCGGTAAACGCGCAGAAGCGGAAGGCTGACGAGGAGGAAAAGGTGTAAAAGCCATAGTGATGTCCTGAATTGCTTAACGCACGGGTAGATAACTCATGGTAAAAGAGATGGTCATCAATGCAAGTGCTTTCAACAGCCGATTCGTGCTCTGATGCGCGGTTTGCGATAAGGTACGCAGGCAACCTGAAAATCCATTTTGTTTACGTGGGTTTTCTGAATGTTGCCCGCGATTAACGAGATTGCTGTAAAGTAAGTGCAAAAAACACGTTAAACTAATGACATCGTTATGCTGGAAGGAAATTATGGACATCAATAATAAAGCCCGTATCCACTGGGCATGCCGTCGCGGTATGCGTGAGCTCGATATCTCCATCATGCCGTTTTTCGAACATGAGTACGATTCGCTGAGTGACGGTGACAAAGCGATTTTTATTCGTCTGCTGGAGTGCGACGATCCAGATTTGTTCAACTGGCTGATGAATCACGGTAAGCCGGCGGATGCTGATCTTCAGCGCATGGTGCATTTAATTCAGACTCGGAATCGGGAACGTGGTCCTGTGGCAATCTGATTTACGCGTCTCCTGGCGCTCACAATGGCTCTCTTTACTGCTCCACGGCCTGGTGGCAGCCTTCATCTTGCTGATGCCCTGGCCGTTGAGCTACACCCCGCTATGGCTGTTATTACTGTCGCTAGTGGTGTTTGATTGTGTACGCAGTCAGCGGCGCATCAATAGCCATCAGGGGGAAATTAAACTGCTGATGGATTCACGCCTTCGCTGGCGCGATCAGGAGTGGGAGATCCTCGGTCATCCGTGGGTACTCAATTCCGGCATGATGCTGCGTTTACGCAGGCTGGCCAGCCGCCGTCGTCAGCATTTATGGATTGCGGCAGACAGTATGGATGCCGAAGAGTGGCGCGACCTGCGGCGTATCGTGATGCAGCAGCCCGCGCCGAGTAAGCATTAAGAGAATTGTTCGGCCATCTCGCCAAGAATTTGTTCACACCAGTTCTGAATGCGTTCATCGCTCAGGTCGTACTGATTGGTCTCGTCAAGTGCGAGGCCAACAAACAGTTGACCGTCGGCGATGACCGGTTTCGGGCTGGTGAACTCATAGCCTTCGGTCGGCCAGTAGCCGACAAACTTCACGCCTTTGGTCGCCAGTTTATCGTGCAGCATGCCGAGCGCGTCCAGGAACCATTCGCCGTAACCTAACTGATCGCCCATACCATAGAGCGCAACAATTTTGCCTTCTAAATTCAGCGTATCCAGTTGTTCCCAGATGGCTTCCCAGTCTTCCTGAATCTCACCGAAATCCCAGGTTGGAATGCCGAGGATCAGCACATCGTACTGCTCCATGAGCGCCGGAGCGTCATCTTTCACATTGTGCAGCGTCACCAGTTCCGGGCCGATGATGTCGCGAATTTTCTCCGCTGCCATTTCGGTGTAGCAGGTACTGGAACCATAAAAAAGGCCGATGTTCATAACGTAAAGGTCTCGATTCTTGCTGTGACTATGCGGCCAGTGTACCAGAAGAGTCATCAATTCAGGCATAATGGTGCCGATGAAACAGGCAAAGGGGCGAACGTGGAACAGGATCTCGCACGAATCGAACAATTTCTCGATGCGCTGTGGCTGGAGCGCAATCTTGCCGAAAACACGCTGAGCGCCTATCGTCGCGATCTCACTATGGTGGTCGAATGGCTGGCGCATCGCGGCCTGACGCTTGATACCGTACAGCATGATGATTTGCAGAATTTGCTCGCGGAACGTCAGCAGGGCGGGTATAAAGCCACCAGTTCGGCGCGTCTTCTGAGCGCCATGCGTCGCTTTTTCCAGCATCTTTATCGCGAGAAAGTGCGCGCCGATGACCCCAGCGCTTTGCTGGCCTCACCAAAGCTGCCGCAGCGTTTGCCGAAGGATTTGAGCGAATCGCAGGTTGAACGGCTATTACAATCGCCGGTGACCGATATTCCGCTGGAGCTGCGCGATAAAGCGATGCTTGAGGTACTCTATGCCACCGGGCTTCGTGTCTCCGAACTGGTCGGGCTGACGATGAGCGATATCAGCCTGCGTCAGGGCGTGGTACGCGTCATTGGTAAAGGCAACAAAGAACGCCTCGTCCCGCTAGGGGAAGAAGCGGTATATTGGGTGGAAACGTATCTGGAACATGGTCGCCCGTGGTTGCTCAACGGGGTATCGATAGACGTTCTGTTCCCCAGCCAGCGCGCGCAACAAATGACGCGCCAGACGTTCTGGCATCGCATTAAACACTATGCTCAACTGGCGGGTATCGACAGCGAAAAGCTCTCCCCGCACGTGTTACGTCACGCATTTGCCACCCATTTGCTCAATCACGGCGCAGATTTGCGTGTGGTTCAGATGCTGTTAGGCCATAGTGATTTATCGACAACACAAATTTATACGCACGTGGCGACAGAGCGACTGCGACAACTTCATCAACAGCACCACCCACGCGCGTGATGCTGACCACAAAGGACGAGTTCATGAAAAAAGGTTTAGTGATGTTTACCCTGCTGGCGGCGGCTTTTTCCGCTACCACCCACGCGGATGATGCGGCGATTAAACAGTCGCTGGCTAAACTGGGCGTTCAGAGTACGGATATCCAGAATGCGCCGGTTGCGGGCATGAAAACCGTGCTGACCAACAGCGGCGTGCTGTATGTCACCGAAGATGGCAAACACATTATTCAGGGGCCGATGTATGACGTCAGTGGCGCGCAGCCGGTTAACGTCACCAATCAACTGCTGATGACCCATCTCAACGCCCTGGAAAAAGAGATGATTGTCTACAAAGCGCCAAAAGAGCAGCACGTGATTACCGTCTTTACCGATATCACCTGCGGCTACTGCCACAAGCTGCATGAAGAGATGAGCGACTACAACGCGCTGGGGATCACCGTGCGTTACCTCGCTTTCCCGCGTCAGGGCATTCAGAGCCAGGCCGAGCAGGACATGAAAGCGATTTGGTGCGCAAAAGATCGCAACAAAGCCTTTGATGACGCGATGAACGGCAAAGGCGTACAGCCTGCCAGTTGCGATATCAACATCGCGGATCACTACGCGCTGGGCGTACAGTTTGGCGTCAACGGTACGCCGGCGATTGTCCTGAACGATGGCTACGTTGTGCCGGGTTATCAGGGGCCGAAAGAGATGAAAGCCTTCCTCGACGAACACAAAAAACAGACCAGCGGTAAATAATTCGCGTGAAACCACAGATTCAACTTCGCCGCCGCGAGGCGGTTGATTCAGATTCGCTGTCCGCTGATTTACCGCCATTGCTGCGTCGCTTGTACGCCAGTCGCGGCGTGAAATCGGCGGACGATCTGGAGCGCGGCCTCAAGGGCATGCTGCACTGGCGCACGTTAACGGGCGTCGAAAAAGCCGTTGAGATGCTGCACGATGCGTTCGAGAAAAACCTGCGCATTATGGTGGTGGGTGATTTTGACGCCGATGGCGCGACCAGCACCGCATTGAGCGTGCTCTCGCTGCGTGCGATGGGCTGCCACAACGTGGAGTATCTGGTGCCGAACCGTTTTGAAGACGGTTATGGACTAAGCCCGGAAGTCGTCGATCAGGCGCACGCCCGTGGCGCGCAGATGATCATGACGGTGGATAACGGGATCTCTTCGCACGCGGGCGTCGATCACGCGCACGCGTTGGGGATCAGCGTGCTGGTGACCGATCACCACCTGCCGGGCGAGACGCTGCCGGATGCCGATGCGATGGTAAACCCAAATCTGGTGGACTGCCCGTTCCCGTCCAAATCGCTGGCGGGCGTGGGCGTGGCGTTCTACCTGATGCTGGTGCTGTGTAATCACCTGAAGGCGAAAGGCTGGTTTGAATCGCGCGGCATCGCGGTGCCGAAAATTGTTGAGTTCCTCGATCTGGTGGCGCTGGGTACGGTTGCCGACGTAGTACCGCTGGATGCCAATAACCGCATTCTGACCTGGCAGGGCCTGAGCCGCATTCGCGCGGGCGTGTGCCGCCCAGGCATCAAAGCCTTGCTGGAAATTGCTAATCGCGACCCGCAAAAGCTGGTGGCGAGCGATCTCGGCTTTGCCCTTGGCCCGCGTCTGAACGCGGCCGGGCGGCTGGACGATATGTCGGTCGGCGTGGCATTACTGCTGAGCGAAAATCTCGGCGAAGCCCGTATGCTGGCAAATGAACTCGATGCGCTTAACCAGACGCGTAAAGAGATTGAACAGGGCATGCAGGCGGAAGCGCTCACGCTGTGCGAAAAGCTGGAGCGCAGCAGCGAAACGCTGCCCGGCGGGCTGGCGATGTATCATCCTGAATGGCATCAGGGCGTGGTGGGTATTCTCGCCTCGCGTATCAAAGAGCGGTTCCATCGCCCGGTGATTGCCTTTGCGCCTGCCGGAGACGGCATGCTGAAAGGTTCTGGCCGTTCGATTCAGGGGCTGCATATGCGCGACGCGCTGGAACGCCTGGACACGCTTTATCCTGGCCTGATGATGAAGTTTGGCGGCCACGCGATGGCGGCCGGTTTATCGCTGGAAGAAACGAAGTTTGATGAGTTCCAGCAGCGCTTTGGCGAACTGGTCACCGAATGGCTCGATCCGGCGCTGTTGCAGGGGGAAATTCTTTCGGATGGCGAGCTTTCCCCACAAGAGATGACGCTGGACGTGGCGCAGATGCTGCGTGAAGCCGGGCCGTGGGGGCAGATGTTCCCGGAACCGTTGTTTGACGGCCATTTTCGTTTGCTGCAACAGCGTATTGTTGGCGAACGTCACCTGAAAGTGATGGTTGAACCGATAGGCGGTGGCCCGCTGCTGGACGGCATCGCCTTTAACGTCGATACCACCTGCTGGCCGGATAACGGCGTGCGCGAAGTTAAGCTTGCCTACAAGCTCGATATCAACGAGTTTCGTGGAAACCGCAGTTTGCAGTTAATCATCGACAATATCTGGCCAATTTAGCGCCAGTAATCGCTATAAATAAGGGCGCAGATCCGGTAAAATCTCGCCCTTATAACTGAATTTTACACGTCCATTAAAAGAAAACAGACCATGTTTGAAATTAACCCGGTAAACAACCGCATTCAGGACCTCACGGAGCGCTCTGACGTTCTTAGGGGGTATCTTTGACTATGATGCCAAGAAAGAGCGTCTTGAAGAAGTAAACGCCGAGCTGGAACAGCCGGACGTCTGGAACGAACCTGAGCGCGCACAGGCGCTGGGTAAAGAGCGTTCCTCTCTGGAAGCCATCGTCGACACCCTGGACCAAATGTCTCAGGGGCTGGAAGATGTTTCTGGGCTGCTTGAGCTCGCCGTAGAAGCAGATGACGAAGAGACCTTCAACGAAGCCGTAGCGGAACTCGACACACTGGAAGAGAAGCTGGCGCAGCTGGAATTCCGCCGCATGTTCTCCGGTGAATATGATAACGCCGACTGCTACCTTGATATCCAGGCAGGTTCCGGCGGCACCGAAGCGCAGGACTGGGCCAGCATGCTTGAGCGCATGTATCTGCGTTGGGCCGAAGCGCGCGGCTTCAAAACCGAGATCATCGAAGAATCTGAAGGTGAAGTTGCGGGTATCAAATCCGTCACCATCAAGATTTCTGGTGATTACGCGTACGGCTGGTTACGCACTGAAACCGGCGTTCACCGCCTGGTGCGTAAGAGTCCGTTCGACTCCGGTGGACGTCGCCACACCTCTTTCAGCTCTGCGTTTGTTTACCCGGAAGTCGATGACGATATCGATATCGAAATCAACCCGGCTGACCTGCGCATCGACGTGTATCGCGCGTCAGGGGCGGGTGGTCAGCACGTTAACCGTACGGAATCCGCGGTACGTATTACCCACATTCCGACCAACACGGTAACGCAGTGCCAGAACGACCGTTCTCAGCACAAGAACAAAGACCAGGCCATGAAGCAGATGAAAGCGAAGCTTTATGAACTGGAAATGCAGAAGAAGAACGCGGAGAAGCAGGCGATGGAAGACAACAAGTCTGATATCGGCTGGGGAAGCCAGATTCGTTCTTATGTCCTGGACGACTCCCGCATCAAAGACTTGCGTACCGGTGTAGAAACCCGTAACACGCAGGCGGTGCTGGACGGCAGTCTGGATCAATTTATCGAAGCAAGTTTGAAAGCAGGGTTATGAGGAACCAACATGTCTGAACAACACGCACAAGGTGCTGACGCGGTAGCTGACCTTAACAATGAACTGAAAGCGCGCCGCGAGAAGCTGGCAGCACTGCGCGAGCAGGGCCTCCCGTTCCCGAACGATTTCCGTCGCGACCACACCTCAGACCAACTGCACGCAGACTTCGACGCCAAAGAGAACGAAGAGCTGGAAGCGCTGAACATCGAAGTGTCCGTTGCTGGCCGCATGATGACCCGCCGTATCATGGGTAAAGCCTCTTTCGTGACCTTGCAGGACGTGGGCGGCCGCATTCAGCTGTACGTTGCCCGTGACGACCTGCCGGAAGGCGTTTACAACGAGCAGTTCAAAAAATGGGACCTCGGCGATATCCTCGGCGCGAAAGGTAAACTGTTCAAAACCAAAACCGGTGAATTGTCTATCCACTGCACCGAGCTGCGCCTGCTGACTAAAGCCCTGCGCCCGCTGCCGGACAAATTCCACGGCCTGCAGGATCAGGAAGCGCGCTATCGCCAGCGTTACCTGGATCTCATCTCTAACGATGAATCCCGTAATACCTTCAAAATCCGCTCGAAGATCCTGGCTGGCATCCGTCAGTTCATGGTTGGCCGCGACTTTATGGAAGTGGAAACCCCGATGATGCAGGTGATCCCTGGCGGTGCGTCTGCCCGTCCGTTCATCACCCACCACAACGCCCTGGACCTGGACATGTACCTGCGTATCGCGCCGGAACTGTACCTGAAACGTCTGGTGGTTGGCGGCTTCGAGCGCGTCTTCGAAATCAACCGTAACTTCCGTAACGAAGGCATCTCCGTACGTCATAACCCAGAGTTCACCATGATGGAACTCTATATGGCGTATGCGGATTATAAAGATCTGATCGAACTGACCGAATCACTGTTCCGCACCCTGGCACAGGATATTCTCGGTACGACCAAAGTGCCTTACGGTGAAGAAACCTTCGACTTCGGCAAACCGTTCGAAAAACTGACTATGCGCGAAGCGATCAAGAAATACCGTCCGGAAACGGATATGGCGGATCTGGATAACTTCGATTCTGCAAAAGCCATTGCGGAAAGCATTGGTATTAAAGTTGAGAAGAGCTGGGGTCTGGGCCGTATCGTGACCGAAATCTTCGAAGAAGTGGCCGAAGCGCACCTGATTCAGCCGACCTTCATCACTGAATACCCGGCTGAAGTGTCTCCGCTGGCGCGCCGTAATGACGTGAACCCGGAAATCACTGACCGCTTCGAATTCTTCATCGGTGGCCGTGAAATCGGTAACGGCTTTAGCGAGCTGAACGATGCAGAAGATCAGGCGCAGCGTTTCCAGGATCAGGTTGATGCGAAAGCCGCAGGCGACGACGAAGCGATGTTCTTCGACGAAGACTACGTGACCGCGCTGGAACACGGCCTGCCGCCGACTGCGGGTCTGGGTATCGGTATCGACCGTATGGTGATGCTGTTCACCAACAGCCACACTATCCGCGACGTGATTCTGTTCCCGGCGATGCGCCCGGTGAAATAAATCACTGAGATGTGAAAAAGCCCCGATGCGTGAGCATCGGGTTTTTTTTTTCACCCTCCCCCTGAGGGAGAGGGGACAGATTGTGCTGGTGGTTGAGTCTGATGCAGGTTTTCTCCCTCTCCCTCAGGGAGAGGGCAGGGGTGAGGGTCCAAACCGCACCAGCTTATCCCGCGCCTCTTGCGAACTGTACTGCAATACCATCCAGGGGCTGAACGTCCATGGGGTGGCGGCCAGCGCCTGGAAGAGCGCATCTAATGAAACCCAGTGGCTGTCCATGACCTCATCCGGGTTTAAAGCAAGGGTATTGGTCATTCTTGCGGCATAAACCGGGCAGACTTCGTTTTCCACAATGCCGCTGGCGTCGGTTTCGCAATAACGAAATTCTGGATATACCGGGGTGATATCCGTGAGTTCTGCGCCGACTTCAAAGCGGCAGCGGCGAATAATTGCCTGCTCGAAAGATTCGTCCAGCTGCGGATGACCGCATACCGAATTGGTCCAGACGCCTGGCCAGGCTTTTTTACTCAGTGAACGGCGAGTCACCAGAACCTGGCCTTCACGATTGAAGATCCAGCAGGAGAAGGCGAGGTGGAGAGGCGTGTGGGCGGTGTGTACGGCATATTTTTCCGCCGTGCCAATAGGTTCACCTTTTTCATTCAGTAAAATGACGTGTTCTTGCCCTTTCATCACGGCTCCCGATAGCGAATTCAAAAACGCCGGATGGCGCTGCGCTTATCCGGCCTACGAATTTTCCTCCGTAGGCCCGGTAAGCGAAGCGCCACCGAGCAATGCCATTATACCTCAAGCTTAGGCAAACAAACTGGCCCACAGTGCGGAAATCGGCATAACCAGAATTAAGCCTGGCAGCATATTGGCGACCGGGAACGCTTTGATATTACAGATGCGAAGCCCGGTGGCGACCATAATCAACCCGCCCGCACAGGAGAAGTCGGCCATCATATCTGGCGTGATCAAATGCAGGATATGCACCGCCAGCACCGCCAGCGCGACCTGGACGGCAATCAGCGGAATACCAATCGTCATCACCGAGAAACCCAGCATGGTGGCGAAAATCGCCGCAGTGAACAGGTCCAGCACGGTTTTAATGTAGAGAATCGACGGATCGCCGGTCATCCCTTCATGCATCGCGCCGAAAATCCCGGTACCGCTGGCGCAGAAGAGCACCAGAATTGCGACAAACTTCTCGGTGAACTCATCGTGCGTTAATCCCTGAACCGGCGGGAAGATACGGTTGATCAGGCCGCGCGTGCTGCCTGCGGCTTTACCAATCTGTTTTTCGAGGAAAAACATCTCGCCGATCACCGCGCCGATAACCATCGCCAGCACCACGGCGGGCATGAATTTCACCTTGATGACCAGATTGATACCAAGGCCTACCGAGCAAAGCCCGAAGGTCAGCGGCAGCGCCGTTTTAACGCGATCGGGAATATGCGTCCCGATGACCGATCCGAACAGGCCGCCGACGATCACCGCCGCGCCGTTCACATAGGGTCCAATTAACATGGAAGTGTCCTGGTAGAGTTATTCAGTGTGACTCAGAGATCCTTCGCCCCAGCGCGGAAGATCTTTAATATCAAAATCAAACAGATCGAGAGCACGGCTGACGCTATGGGTAACGATCTCGTCAGCCGTTTGTGGCCGCTGATAAAGCGCAGGTACCGGGGGGAAAATAATGCCGCCCATTTCGGTCACCGCAGCCATATTGCGAATATGGCCGAGGTTGAGCGGCGTTTCCCGCGCCAGCAGCACCAGACGGCGGCGCTCTTTGAGCACCACGTCTGCCGCACGCGTCAGCAGATTGTCGGTCAGGCAGTGGGCAATCGCGCCCAGCGTTCTCATTGAACAGGGGGCAACAAGCATCCCCGCCGTCTTAAATGAACCGCTGGAAATCGCCGCGCCCAGATTGCCAATCGGGTGAACGACGTCCGCCATGGCGAAGACATCTTCCAGGCGGTAATCCGTCTCCAGCTGGCAGGTTTTCTCTGCCCCTTTTGAGACAACCAGATGAACCTCAACGTCCAGTTTCTGCAACAGTTCCAGCGCTTTCACGCCGTACTGGAACCCTGAGGCGCCGCTAATCCCGACAATCATGCGTTTCGTGGCCACGGTGTTCTCCTTATTCGAAGTCCGGCAGGAAGCGTTTCACATCGACTTCTTTGAATTTCGAGCGCTCAAAGTGGCTTTTCAGATGGAACGGTACGGTGCAGTCAAAGATAGTTTTGCAGGACATCCCCTGTTGCAGAATGCTCGGGCTGTAAGCCGGTACCTGAGACGGATCGAGCGGGTGGCAACGTACGCCCGGAATGGTGACGGTGTCCACGTCGCCCTGATAGCGCGTCTGCATCGCCCACATCACATCATCGCTATCGAAAATATCGACATCTTCATCCACCAGAATGACGTGTTTCAGTTCCGGGAACGCCGAGAAGGCGAGAAGGGCAGCCTGGCGCTGACGACCTTCATCGACGGCGGCGGATTTTTTAAATTGCATCACCGCCAGCAGTTTGCCGCCGCCTGCGGTATGCGCAAAGACGTTCAGCAGTTTGCCCGGCATCGCGCGTTCAACCATATCGAGGATGCTCGCTTCGGTCGGGATACCCGCCATGTTCACGTGTTCTTCGCCTGGCCCTACAGTAGTGCGCCAGATTGGGTTTTTACGGTGCGTTACCGCTTTCACTTTAATCACCGGAATCGCTTCTTTCGCTTCGCCGGTGTAACCAGGGAATTCCGGCATTGCTTTGCCGGTATTGGTGTTCTGGTCTTCACGCACGCGCACGTTAGGCAGCAGTTCGCCTTCGATGATGATTTCCGCGTGAGCGATCGCTTTTTCATTGATGGTTTTGCACTGCACCATTTCAACGGCATGACCGCGCAGGGAACCGGCGATGCTTAATTCATCGAAGCCCAGCGGTGTGGTCGGTGGCTCGAAGCAGGCGGCAATTTCAATCGCCGGATCAACGCCGATGCTGATAGAAATCGGCAGTGGTTTGCCCGCGGCTTCGGCTTTCATGCGGAACGCATCGATATGACGGCCTGGAGTGAGCCACATGGAGAGCTCATCTTTACTCTGCACGCATAAACGGTGAATGGTGATATCCGACTCATGCGTTTGCGGATCTGAGGCGTAGCACAGCCCCATGGTGATATACGGGCCGGCATCTTCTTCAGTATTGGTCGGCGCGGGCAGCAGTTTGCGCAGGTCGAAACCGGCGTCGGTAGCGAGGTGAACCACTTCCTGACCTACAGCAGGTGCGGTAGTCAGAACGGGCGCGATTGGCGTCTGTACGGAATCTTTCAGCAGATGACCCAGACGTTCCGGCGGGCAGTTCAGGAAGTGGCTGACGCGCTGACGGGAACCGTTGAGGCCAATGGCGACGCTGATGTCGTTAAAGCCTTTAATTTTGTTGAACATCATTACCGGGCCATTTTTGCGGGTTGGACGCTGGCAGGTACCGCCTGCGCCAACGTAGCGGTAAACGCCGGAAAGTTCCGCATGCGGGTCAACTTCGGTATCGGTTTCAACATATTCGCCTGGCAGCGTTTTCAAAAGCTCCAGCGCGGAGCGTAGGTCATGAACCTTACTTTTCATTGTGTTGTTCCTGTTGGTAAGCAGTAAAACGGTCTGCGGCTACCCTAATCCCCAATGGAAAAAGGGACAAATACCGTTTAGCTGCCTCTGAGTAGATCAAAAAAGTGTGAGGCAGGTGTGGCGGCTGACGTACACTAGCCTTCAGGACGTTGGCGAGGAGGACGGTTTCGTGGATTTAAAACGATTACGCTATTTTTGTCGGGTGGTGGAGCAAGGCTCGATAAGCCAGGCGGCGAAGGTGCTGAATATGGCGCAACCGCCGCTCAGCAAACGTATCCAGGAGCTGGAAGATGAGCTGCAAACGCCGCTCTTTACCCGTCGGGGTAATCGAATTGAGCCGACAGAGGCCGGATTTTTCCTCTATCGCAAAGCCTGCGAGATTTTGCGTCAGGTGGAAGACACCGCGCGGGAAACCATGGAGATCGCGCAAAAAGATCATCCGCAGTTTCGTCTTGGCCTAACGCACCTTTTCCAGTCCTACTTTAAACCATTGCTATTGGCGCTGTATGAGCGTAATCCCAACATTGAGGTGAACATCTCGGTCACCGATTCCAGCCATCTGGAGATGCTGCTCAATGAAGGTGCCATTGATTTAGCGCTAATTCAGCGACCCTATCGCAGTGAAGGGTTTGATTTCGTCTCCTTCGATCCCATCAAGCTGGTGGCGGTCATCAGCAAAAAATGTTTGCCCCAGGCACCCGCGAACCCTTTCGACTACACGGCGCTGGCTGACTTTCCTTTGGTGCTGCTGCATCGGGCGAAAGATTCCGGCACTTACGAGATGCTTATCGATCTGTTCAGGAAGGCGGGGGTAAATCCGAATGTGATTATGCATATCACCCAGCCGGGTATGATCCTCGACTGGATCGAATCGGGGCTGGCTGCCGCCACGCTGCTACCCTCATCGGAAGTGGACGCTACGCGCTTATCCCACTGCCACGTGGTTGATGTCTTCCCCTCGCCGCAGGTTTTCTATCCCGCGCTGGTGAAAATGCCCGCTGCGAACTGGGTGCCGGAAGTGATGGAGTTGGTGGCGGAAGGGTATCCTTTTAACACTCATCCTTCTGTCTGAGATATTGGCATCCGCCATCAGCCTGCTATCATAGGCGACCTGACCGAACTAACCCGAGGACGATGTTTTGCTAGCAGGATGCCTGAGTACCCAGCCAATGCGTTTTTTACTGTGCCTGTTCCTCGGCGTGGTGCTGGTGGGCTGTTCCGGGAGCAAGTCTGGCTCCGGCAGCTATGATGGTTCGGTCTACACCGTTAAACGCGGCGACACGCTGTCGCGTATCTCCCGCGCAACGGGCACCAGCGTGGCCGAACTGGCGCGTTTGAACGGTATCAAACCGCCTTACACCATTGAGGTGGGGCAGAAGATTAAAACCGGCGGTTCCTCAAAACTGTTAGGTAAAAAACCGACCAGTACGGCGAAAGTGACGCCGTCCTCCGCCGTGCCGCAGGCGTCATGGCCGCCGGTGGGGCAACGCTGCTGGCGCTGGCCAACCAGCGGGAAAGTTATCATGCCGTACTCCACCGCTGACGGCGGTAACAAGGGTATCGATATTTCCGGCAGCCGTGGTCAACCGGTCTATGCCGCAGGGGCCGGTAAAGTGGTTTACGTTGGCAATCAACTGCGCGGCTACGGTAATCTGATCATGATTAAACACAGTGAAGATTACATCACCGCCTACGCGCACAACGAGACGCTGCTGGTGAACAACGGGCAAAGCGTGAAGATAGGCCAGAAGATTGCCACCATGGGCAGCAGCGATGCAGATTCAGTGCGTCTGCACTTCCAGATTCGCTACCGCGCGACGGCGATTGATCCCCTGCGTTATTTACCGCCGCAAGGCAGTAAACCTAAGTGCTAAAAGACTATTTTATCGCCAGTCAGTGGCGATGAGGCTTGCCAGCGAGGGCATAAGGTTTATAATGCTCCTCGCACACGCCGAAGCGGGCGTAGTTCAATGGTAGAACGAGAGCTTCCCAAGCTCTATACGAGGGTTCGATTCCCTTCGCCCGCTCCAGACTCAAGTCTCCTGAAGTCTATCAAACTCAATTTTCCCTTGATAAATCAGCAGTTATAGCATTCTATTAGTCTATTGAACTCAATTGTACTCCCCCAGGGTCAAACGCAATGTGGGGGGATAATTGTCCCTCCTGCTTAGATGTATCCCTCAGCGAAACTGCTCGCAATTGGCGTTTATCCCTATGTTTCTTTAGCTGAAGTCAGAAGTAAGCGTGAGGATGCTAAAAGAATATTAGCTGTTGGCAATGATCCTTCTCTTGAACGAAAAATTGAGAAACTAAGTCGTCAACAAGACGCAGCAAACTCATTTGAGGCTATCACGCGGGAGTGGCGCTGAAAAGGTCCGCAAGGTTCGCCAGCGTTGTGGAGCGGTTTGGAAGTATGCCGTTGTGACTGGCAAGACCGAGTACAATCCAGCACCTGATTTAGCCAGTGCAGTAACTCCTCATGAGAAAGAACACTATGCTTTTTTGACCCAGGATGAATTGCCGGAGTTTCTTCGGACTCTGAATACCTATGCCGGTAGTGTACTTGTTAAGATTGCGATGCAATTGCTTATTTTAACAGGAGTAAGGCCTGGGGAGTTGAGGCAAGCGGAGTGGCAGGAATTTGATTTTGAGCGGAAAATTTGGAATGTACCAGCGGAACGTATGAAAATGCGCCGCCCTCATCTGGTTCCAATATCAAGCCAGGCAATTGACCTGCTTAATCAGCTTAAGCCCGTGACGGGAGCAGGAGCGTTGCTGTTTCCTGGACGTAATGATCTTAAGAAACTGATGAGTGATATGGTATTGACAGTGTTAGACAGGCGTATCGGCTATGCCGGGCGCGTTACAGGGCATGGATTCCGGTACATGATGAGTACCATTTTGCATGAGCAGGGATTCAATTCGGACTGGATTGAGCGACAACTGGCTCACGCCGATAAGAAGTCAATTTGTGGGACGTATAACCATGCTCAGTATCTAGAAGGGAGGAGGGAGATGATGCAGTGTTATGCAGATTATAATGGCAAGTAATAATTAATCATAGTTTTTGCGACTATCGTTAAATTAGCTATTTTTTAGTAGGTCGCGTGAATTCTAAAGCTTAGCTCCTCCGTTTTGAAGACGTTCAACCTTAGTAATTTTTTCGTACTAATTTAAATTTACGCTTATTCAGAAACGTTACATTTGCGTCTGGCTGTCTGCTTCGTACCAGGGGCGGACGTTGCTAATGGCATGATGTATGAACCAATGGAAAACCGATCATCTCTACATATAGAGATCTATATCGAAAATATTGTTTTCACTAGCCCTGTAATGGAAGCGTTAATTCTATATTCTAACGCCCCCATTGAGCCTACCACTTTGGCAAAGCAATTCTTACACTTAAAAGACTGTAGTTATTTTTTACTCAGCTAAATAACCGCCATCGATTGGATAAACTCCTCCGGTACAGAATGCAGAATTGTCTGACAGCAAAAACAATATGAAGTCTGCTACTTCCCGCATTTTTGCCATCCTTTTCATAGGGTGGCTATTTGCGAAACTACTTACAATATTTTCAGGAAACTCACTCATTCTTGGGGTTTGGACATAGCCCGGAGAGACTGCATTGATTCTAATGCCTTGACATGCAAACTCTAGCGCTGCTGTTTGGGTTAAACCGATTATACCATGTTTAGCCACGGTGTAAGGTGCTAATCCAGGAATACCAACCAGACCATTTACTGCAGATAAATTAACTATAGATCCACCAAACTTCATCATCTGGGGTATTTCATATTTTAGGCAGTGAAAAACGCCGCTCAATGAGGTAGCAATAACCTTATCCCAGTTTTCAACTGTCTGCTCTGTTATATTTTTACCATGTTCACCTGTTATGCCTGCATTATTTACAGCATAATCAAGTCTGCCGAAATGTTTGATAACATCATCTATCATTTGCCGTACTTGTTCGGGTTGTGACACATCACATCCGATACCCATGGCTTGTTGTCCCTGTGAAGATAATTGTTCCGCTTTTTGTATAGCCTGTTCTGACGAGCGGGATACAATAACAACTTTTGCACCATGCTTATGTAATTGCTCTGCGACGGCCTCACCTATACCTGTAGTGCTTCCTGTTATAACGGCAATTTTATTTTGGAAATTCATAACCACCCCCTATGAAGTAGAATTGAGCCTTTCATCTGGGATAGTATACAAACCATCTATGACAGTTTTTGTCAGTACTCTTTCCCGTCGCAGATCCCTTCTTTTATTCTCCATTTTTTTAATAAAACTGTCCTGCTTTCACTATGTATGGCGTCCAGTTGCACAATATTTTCAATTTTGTCAGTTCTAAAATGACGAAAATCATTTCTCATCTCGCACCATGCAACCAAAAGCCAGCACGACTCCATGTAGACCAATCCGATGGGCCATATGACTCGTGAAGTGTAAGAATCTTTTTTATCACGATAATTTATTTTGATTTTATTTCTTTTTTTTATAGCATTGCGAATGTCTTCAAAAAAAACCTCATTATTTTCTGAAGGGCCGATCAGATAGGATTGACTCTCAATAAGATTTTTCAATTCACTGGGAATGACGGCGTGGATTTTCGCAAGCGCATTCTTTGCGGTAATTTTGAAGTTATAATCTGTATTGTGCGATACCCAATTTAACCCAAGTGTAATAGCATTAATTTCCTCATGAGAAAGATTTAAGGGGGGCAAATGAAAGTCAGATTTAACGATATAACCAATTCCAGCACCACCTTCAATGCATACTCCTTGATGCTGCAGCGTTTTTATATCTCTGTAAATGGAGCGTACACTTATCCCTAATCTTTCTGAGAGGATAGATGCTGTGATCGGATATCTTTGTGCCCTTAATATTTGTAGTAATTCGAGAAGCCTTTCTGTTCTAGTCATGTTGATAAATCCATTTTGAGACGATTTCTTATAGCATCTGTTAAATAAGCATATTAGTACAAAGCAAGTGTACATGGCTAAGTTGAACTTCTACCGATGATTAATACAGCGCTATGTTCGTAATGCGTACATAAGCGGTGATCATGAGAGTAAAAGTCCACTCCTCGCTCAGCGTTGCCCCTCAGCTCCACGCCAGCCGCGCTCTCTGATTATATCTTCGGCTGCATTGGCCGGCAGGCGGATGGCTGTAGCGCCATCGCGGATGGACTCAACCTCATCGCGGGTCAATTCCCGTCCCATGTTCTATTCTTTATCAATCAGAACGGCGATCAACGCAGGGATAAAACAATCTTCATTCTGATAAGCCTCTGAAATTTTCGCATAACAATGTATCACTGACAGTTTTGATATAGTTCAGTAATGGCTAATTTATTGCCAGGACGAGTATCATTCATGACATTACAAATCCGTGAAGCCACACCGGCCGACGCGATGTTGCTTAATGCGCTGAGCTACCGCATCTACCGCGCACACTTTGAACATCGATGGGAGTCAGAGTCTGAATTGGAAGCTTTTATAGCAAGCGAATATTCTCTGGTCGAGCTGAAACAGAGCCTGAAAGAGCAAGCGGTCAGTTGCGATGTAGCAGAGACCGATAGGCCAATTGGTTTTGCGAAAGTGACCTATGAAAGCAGCATCCCTGATACGAATATGTCAGGGATGCTGCTTAACAAAACTCTATCTTAATCCTGCTAATACCCGTAAAGATTACGGTCAGGTCACGTTTGACAACGTCAAAAAGCTGGCCCGGGCCAGGGGTAAGAGCTTTGTATGGCTGGAGGTTCTTGAACAAAACGAACGCGCCTGTAATTTCTACCGCAAACAGGGCATGACCTTAATTAAAAGCGATTATTTCAGAACAGCTTCACAGCAGAGCATCATCAGGATCGTGAGGATCACTGTCTAGCGGGTGATCGGCCGCTCCGTGCCAGAGTGGACGTTGGCATATCAGTTGTCTAAACGTTCTACTTTAAATAGACCCGTTATAGTTCCATGCATTTTTTGAGAACCCGACCAGGATGATCCTGGCCCAAAATCAATAGATCCATATCCCGTCAGCCCCTCACGTAGAAACTTTGTGAAAGTGCGCTATGACCCGTCTACATCAAGTTTTCAGGATTTACGATTGGACTGATACTTGATTTACCTTCTTATGTATGATCATTTAAAACAATAAAATACTGATCATTAACATGATTGCAACAAACTGGAATCGCAAAAACAACATACTTGCATTTTGTAGATTATTTTTTGACTATTTGTGCTGTTTTTTTTTAATCAATTCCATGTCTGAGTACTGGAAAATTCCTACACCCTTCCAGGATAATCTTAATTATTTTTTCTGTAACTTAAAACTTGCTAAGAAAAATCCTATTAAAAATAGATGGTTATAAATTAAATGTTTTTTCACGACCTTAAGAATTTCATGAGATTTAAAACACTTAACATTTGTGCGTTAAAGTTGTCACATTAGTTTACTGTACGTAATATGTGCTCACCGCAGGACGTGAACATTAAACGGAGGCTTTTATCGAGAATGCCTTTGCAGAAATATGAGTTAGTACGTTGCATAAGTTGTCATTATCGGTGTGAACTAACCACTCAGCCTACTGTGAAAATGATGAACTGCGTTGAGAACCAATATTGCATATGGCCAAATGACAATACGTATTTGCAAATTGGGATAAGAACGCTTCTTATCAATACATATTACACTCTTACACATACTGGGCTAGTTTTTGTTGATTTTTCCAAGTATAAAATAAATTTGTTTACGAACAGCAAGTGGATTGAACACCTGGAGAAAACAGGTCTGAGAATAATTCTTGTATCAGATAAACAGATGCAGCCATTAGCATCA
This sequence comes from uncultured Pseudocitrobacter sp., assembly GCA_913778145.1. Taxonomy (GTDB): domain Bacteria; phylum Pseudomonadota; class Gammaproteobacteria; order Enterobacterales; family Enterobacteriaceae; genus Pseudocitrobacter. Next base: position 46,845 of record CAJYVI010000152.1, on the reverse strand, counting down.
TATTGGAAGAAGAACTACCAACAGATTGTTTCAATTATAGGCGCAACCGATAGCCATGAGGAGGTTAAGAGAAAGATCCGAACCTCTTTTTTGGGGCGCAGAGATATGTCTATATCAAGGAATAAACTAACGGATATGGAGATAAATGTCCTTGATCTTTTTATTAGTGAATACACGGTGCGGCAAATAGCAGCAATACTGAATATAACTAATAAAAAGGTCTATGCAACAAAGCAGAGTTTGAAAAATAAAATGGGAGGAAGAGGGATATTGAATAGCATCATCTCTGGATAGCACAAACACAGTTATTTGAAAAATAATGGATATAAATTTACTCACTCAGGATTAATTAAAATGAAAAAAATTGTATTAGCTTGTTTAATTGCATTAGGTTGCGTCTCCTCCCAGGCTATGGCTGATGTCACTGCGTCTGCAACTGCCAGCTGGGATGCAAGTGCAACCAAAGATACAACCAGTGCTTTGGTTGTTACCCCATTAAAATCACTAACGTTCCAGTATGCTGAAGGTATTAAGTCATTTAATACCCAAAAAGGCGCATTTGATATCACTATCGAAGGCCAATCCGGCGCAACTGACTTTATGTTGACCTCGCAGATTGTCAATAACACCCTGAGCCGCACGACTGATGCTTCGACGCTTGACGTAGGCGTTAACTGGAACGGTGCCGCACTGAGCAAAACAACTCCAGTAACGATGATTGATACTGCCAACAATATTTCAGCTGGCCTTGATGCTCTGGCCGTGAGTACCGCTTATGCAGGCACCGATCGCGTAAGTACTCAGGGTAATTTTGATTTCAATATTGAATCAGCGACTTCCGACGGTAGCACCGTAGCAGAATTCAGTGCACTGACTGACGGTTATTGGAGTGGAGATGTCCGCGTTCAATTTAATGCCGTTTGGACCATCTGATTTATAGCTCTCCTGCCCGGTGATTTAAAGGAGGCTTCGGCCTCCTTTTGAGGATATAAGATGAAATACTGCGCTGCTTTTGTTCTGCTCATGTCATCAGCTAGCCCATTCTATGCAAATGCGATAAATGTTGGTGAAGTTACTTCAATGATGAGTAGCGATGCATCGAGTCTGGCTAAGGAGATTAAAAACACAACGGATGTCGCCCGCTATGTGAGCGTGTCGTTAGAGCGTATCAGTACTCCAATGGCAGGTGGGAAGGTTATTCCTATGGATTCTAAAGGCGAATTATTATCTACCCCTGCCAGTCTAATTTTACCCGGCAACACAAGTGAAAACTTTAGGTTTTTTTATAAAGGACTCCAGGATAACAAAGAACGTTACTATCGACTTTCGTGGACAGACGAACCTGTTACTGAATTTGAAAATGTGAAAAAAAAGAAACAGGGTGAAGCAACAACATCCGCCATTATTGGAACAATTTTGGTTGTAGCTCCACGCGATGAAAATTTTGATTATACCAGGCAAGACGACACGGTTACGAATACAGGTAATGTCTCTTTCCGTGTGATTTCGTACGGGCCATGCCGAGATAAGTCTAAAGATAGCGGGGAAGGGTGCAGAGAACGTTATTATTTGATGCCAGGATTAAGTGTAAAGGTAAAATATACCGATCTTACTAATAAAAAAACACGAATCGGCATTTGGCATAATGAACAGTACATTAACGTAAACTGAGAATAACTATGGATAATCTGGGGTATGCTAAAGGGACTCTACTACTGGGGCTTATTTTTTCGTTAAACCATAGCCTCTCGGCAGCCCCGATGACTCCTGTTAGAGTCAGTAATTACGTTATTCCTTCAGTTTTTGCGAATGCACTTTATCAGGGAATGACGGTTCCCGTTTTCATTCGATATGAGGGTGATGACAGTACTCAACGCAGCCAACAAAAAATTGCTGATGCGGTGCTAACAATCAAGGATAACGAGTTTCGATTAAACCAACTGACGTTAAGTGAGTTACCTGACCGCACAGAGCTTTCCCCTACAATAAAAAAACTAATAGCAGAACTACAGAATAAAAATATCGGAGATGGTAATCGGATCTTACTCAGTAAAGATGCATCACTTACCCTGGATACGCGTTCTTTTTACATTGAGCTTACTGTCAGCAAAGAAGCGATGCAGGCATCGATATTACCACGTACGAACGTGCTCGGTGAGTCATCTTCTGAACATTTATCCTCGGTATTAAATTACTCTGTGGGCAGCTATTACAATAAATATAAAGATAATGATAACGCCAGTAGCTATCTGACGCTTGATAATACTGTTTCTCTTCGCGAGCATCATGTTAATTTGAACGGGTCGGTATACGGTATAGGGACAAGTAACCAGCATAGTGATCTATATCGAGCAATGTATGAACGGGATTATACCGGTCATCGCTTTGCAATGGGGATGGTTGATACCTGGAATTTACAGTCAATTGCCAGTATGAGTGCCCTGAACTCCAGCCGGATTTATGGGGTAAGCTATGGGAACAAGAGTAGCTCTCAGATAGAAGACAATACATTAGCACTTATTCCTGTGACCGTTTTCCTGCCTGCCGCAGGTGAGATCCATGTGTACCGTAATGGAAAGCTACTGAGTATCCAAAATTTCTCGATGGGAAGCTATGAGCTTGATACGTCTCGCTTACCTTTTGGTATCTATGATGTTGATGTGCAGGTTGTTGTGAATGGCAAAGTAGTCAGCACGCGCACGGCCAACATCAACAAAACGTTCGCAAGAAAGTCTAGCGTCACAGGAAACATTTCCTGGCAGATGTTTGGCGGTAGTCTTGAATATAATAAAACAGATTACCGACGCCATACTAATATCAACTACGGCAAAAAAGACACATGGATTGCTGGTATTGCTGCAGCCACTAGCCAGCCTTGGTTATCCGGTGTAAACATGAAGACAACGCTCTATGGTTTTGATAATAATGGAATTAACGAAACAGAAGCTAATGTGATTTTCAATAATGCATTTAGCTATAATCAACAGATGTTGCTTGCAACTGATAGCAGTTGGCAAAGCATTTCGACTCTTAATTTAAGTGTCCCGGGCGGATATGGTAATGTTTGGGGGTCACGTCAATTCAGTAGAATTGGCGCTCGCTTGCCTATGCAACAAAATGATTATGTCACCGTTGGGGCAACTGCAAATTTGAGAAAAATCATACCATTCCTTGGTACGCTTACCGTTAGCCGGACTAATAACAAATACAATAAAAACACATATACTAATATCGATTATGATCAATCTCTTTTTGCTAATCGTTATGCTACTGTCTCTTTACGAACCGGTATACAGAACTATCAATATGACGATCACGAGAACCTAAGAGAGAAATATATCAATATAGATGTATCGATTCCTTTTGGCACATGGTTTAGTACGGGTATCTCTAGCCAGAACGGAAATATGCTGGCAAATGCTACCGTACGGAAACGGTTCGAAAACAGTGCGATTACTCAGGTCGGGGCCTCGTTATCGAAACGTATTAAACAAAATAACGATGACAATAGTAACTATCGCTCAGATGATTTTGCCGCTAACGGGTATGTCACTTACGATACGAAATATAATGCAGGTACTGTTGCTGTTACCCGGTCGTCGGATCGCAGCGCAAACTACAGTTTGAGTTCACAAGGAAGTATCGCCTGGACGCAAAAATCAATTTACGCAGGGAAAGGTTCGCAAAGTGCTGGTCTGGTGATTAATACTAATTTTCACGAGCAGGGGAAAATGATGGCGCAGGTTAACGGTCAAAATTATCCGCTTACGGGTAAAAGTAATTTTATTAGTCTGCCACCATATGCAGAATACAAGGTAGAACTCATGAACGATAAAAATTCAGAGGACAGCGTAGATATTATTAGTGGGCGTCGAAATCGAGTTGTACTTTACCCTGGAAATATTGGCGTGATTACACCTGAAATAAAACAGCTTGTCACCGTTTTTGGTCGGATGAAAAATCCAGGTGGTCATTATTATGTCAATGCGGATATTCACAATCACATAGGTAAAACTAAAACCGATAATAACGGTGAATTCGCTATGGATGTTGATAAACGATATCCAGTCATTACTGTACTGGAAGCGAATGGTAGCCTTTGTGAAGCCGATCTTGACCTTAAAGACTCTAGAGGTGCTGTATGGCTCGGTGATATTCAATGTGAAGGACAGCAACAAACGGCATCACGAAATGGAGATGTAGAACATGTTTATTAAGCCCTCTACCATTTTACTTTTTTTTAGTGTGTTTTTGGCTAATCCAGCCATTGCATTAACATCAAGTAGCAGCGGGAGCGGTAGCAATACTTATCTCTTTATTGACAATACTATTGATAATGAGTATTTCATAACCTCTGGCTCACTTTCTCCACGTTTTAGTGGGGCAAATGTTTGGACTAAATATAAAACTAACCAGCGAAGTCTGGGGTATATGGGCAACTCCGGATGGAGTTATAGTAATCGTTACTTTGACTTGTGGATTACGAACTCACCCATTACTCAGCCATTTCTTGGTATTCGCTGCATGACTACCGGCAGTGATTGTCCTGCATCGGGGTATATTTCTCCAGATGTCATGGAAAATGAAGGCTTTTTTCACGCAAAGTCAGGTAGCAGTGCTGCAAATGGGAGTTATGGTGCAGGAACGTTAAGCCCGGTCGCCTATGAGTATTTCCGTAGCCAGTCGGTTGGCTCCAGTGACACCTTCGAACTTAATCTGTGTTACATGAATTCCAATACGGATTATGACTATGCTGCAGGTGAACGCTGTAAGGACCTGGAGAAGGGAGGCACATGGCGATACTACACAATTACCTTAGAGAAAGTAGGTCATCTAACGCTTAATAGCACTGGCGCAATGGCAGAAATATGGGTTGCAAGTGATGGAACACCCAGTGTGAATGTCGGGTCTGAACTGTGCCAGGTGGGTGTCGTATCTGGTTCTACCGGGCTTATCTGTAAAATGGTCTCTTATACGCTCCAGCAAACCAAAAATGTGACTAACTCTCTGGATTTTCAGATGGTTATTGATACCGCATTACTGGGTTTTTCACCTTCATCATCCGATGTAAAGTATAGTGGTGATGGTTCCAGTTGGAGCAACTATTCCTCGTCGAGTACTTACTCAAAAGTTTTCACGACAACTGGGGAGTATGTTTATGTTTTTTTATCTAACTCCTTTTTTAAAAAGGCGCTCGCGGCTGGAACGAGTCTATCTAATAAAGATTCATTATTTACTTTCTATTTTGATAACTCGGTTACCCCGCAATCAGGATACTATCAATTTACCCCCTCGACGCTTATTAACATTACCCCTAAAGAATATGGAATTAGCATCGTATCAACAGATGGTTCGACAACGCCTTCGGCTTCAGGAAATATTGGGAGTGAAAATCCAATTACCTTTGAATATAAAGTAACGACATCAGCAATACGCCAGGCCGACAGCATCACTGCACAGGTAGTGGGGGATTCAACAACACTCAATGGTATTCCGTACTGTACTTTTACATCTTCAGACTCTTCCATGACTGTACCCATCCCGGCATACCTATCCTGGATATCGGCGTCTGGAGGTGAAGTTAAGGCCAGAAACAGTTGTGGCGAAGACCCTATTGATATGACCAATGCAAACTGGGTTCAAACCGCATGGAACGCGAATGTTGATGAAGGGTATTATTTCACGACGACATTAAAATTGCTCTTTCCAATGAATGATACCCGCTCAAAATTGACTGTAGATGGAAGTGACTGGATGGGTACTGTAAATGCTAGTGGTGAAGTGAAGGTCACTGCGACGTGGGTCGGTGTTGATAATTAGGAATACTGATGAGATTTTTATTAGCTTTTCTTCTTGGTTGTTCTGTTGTTGTTATTTCAAGACCTACTTTCGCGGTTTATTTTAATGCCATTATATATGAGATGGATTCAAGCAAGAGTTTTACGGCCAGGCCTATCTATAATGATACTAAAGCGACTAATTTTTATACGATCTCTGCCTATAAAATTTTTCGCCCAGGCAATGGTGATGAAACTAGCGTCAAGGAAGAGAGTAAAGATCTTATCTGGTCACCACTAAAAATGACTGTGCAACCGAAAGGAAAGGAGTATTTTAAACTATATTATCGCGGTCCGTCTGACAGCACTGAGAGATATTATCGTGTGATATTCAGGGAGGCACCTATTACCCTGTTTCCATTTCGAATGACTCAAAAACATATGGATGTCGTTCCTGTTGTTGCGATGAGTACTATACTTATCGTCCGGCCTAGAAATATTGATTTAAAGTATAGTGTTGATGAGTTGAATGGGGTTATAAAAAATACCGGCAATACCTTTTTTAGAGTGATACTCCAGAAAGGGTGTAATGGAGATGATGAAAGCTCAAAACAATTCTACATGTTGCCTGGCGAAACCTGGCGTGGTGAGGAAGCAAAATCCCATAATAGAAAGTTTATTGTTGCACAGGAACGCTATCATCATCTTGGGAAAGGATGTTTCGGTGTGGACTAGTTATCACTGTATATTAATTATAGTGAAAAGCTCATTAAGATTATTTAACCCACCTATTTTCCGGCGTAGAGAGTATCGAAAGTCATAAACGTTGCGGACGGTACAGCTCAACCTTTTTGCAATATCTCTTGTTGAGTATCCCTGAAGTAATAGTTTGAGTGTGGTCATTTCCTTACATGAAAATACAGGATGTTTTTTTCCTGGCATCCAACGTCCTTCTAACAACTTTCTAAATCTTAAGATGATGGTATTAATGCCATCATCAACCTCTATAATTGACAATATGGATTGAGAATGAGTTATCCAATAATTAGCGAGTGCGACCATTGATGCCTCAGCTACAATGATGATCTTTAGCCCAATCTTTTCTAGCTCGTTTATCCAGTTTTCGTCCAGGTAATGTGTGATGTTAATACGTGAGAAATCGACCACAATGACACCATCAATGAAGCAATACGGAATTTTCTCTATAAAAATATTATGTATCGCCATCTTGAAGTAATAGTTTTTTTCTGGCCATATTACCAGTTGCTTAAAACTACATCGGAATTTATATTTGCAAATATCAGGTAAGTAACTGCAGTTAATTCCACAGCCAATACAGGTCACTTCCATTTTTCTTCTCCTTGACAAAACGTCTTCCTAAACTATGATTGTGATACGATATCCGTTTCTTTACGGCGAGTCATTATAGTGAAAAATATCTTAACTAACTTTATCAAGAATAGCGTATTTACGGTAAATATAAAAATAATAGAAATCTTTAAAAAAATGATTGTAATTGATTTGTTTTTCATCAAATCGAACATTTTATAATGTAAAGCAATGGTTAATTAAAATAATAAAACTTTTTATACAGCAAGCATAAGTGTAGTTTCCATTTCTGCGTTTAATCCATTCGTCAAATCCAGAATAGCTATTTGTTTTCGCTGAAAACTACTCCGCCTGCTTCAGATTCATTTTTTTTGGGCGTTTCTTTGCCATTTTATCCGCGCCCCGGATGCTTATTTATCCACGCCTTTCGCCATCGCCGCGCCAATTTCCGCACACACCACCAGCCCCTGCACAAACGGCCTGTCATGCATCAGCCACGGCAGCGCGCCAAAGGCGATTCGTCCACGCACGCTTTCAGGCGCCTGCAAGGTATAGTCGTCACCCACATCGGGGATGTCATCGCCGCAGGCCAGAAGCTGCTTACGAAGCGTGGGGAAGGGGAGGTCTTTGGTTTTTAGCGCCTTCTGGCCACGGGCGTCGATAAACACGTCAAACTCATAGCGCGCATCATCGGTGGTAATGGTCGTCATGCCATCGTTGACCTGCATCTCATAGTCGCTTCCCAGCGCCCGAATATGAATCAGCCCGGCTTCCCGCAGCGCCAGCAGGCGGCGGATAGATTCAGAGGGAATAGCGGCATAGTTATCGATAAAAACGCGCGCCAGCCCTTTTTTGAAACGTTTGCGGTCCTCTTCGTTCAGATGCGGAACAATTTCCTCGATTACTTCGTGCAGCCGCAGGATGGTGTAGCGCCAGGGCACCGTGTGTTTCTCACGCTTATTACGTTCGACCTCTTCCAGATTGTCCTGCGCCCAGTAAAACGGGTCGTGTTTTTTACGGTCGGCAAACCAGGCCTCGGCCAGCGTGTCGACGGTCAGGTTATTTAAGCCTATTTTTGCCGTCCACTGCGGGTCTGCCTGTTCCAGTTCCGCGACGATGAGCCGAAATACCCTGTCCAACAGACCATCACTGCCTTTGGCAATTTCGTCTTCAATCTTTTTTTCGGTCACGATAGTCAGCGGTTCATAAGGAAGCGGGCAGTAAAAATCAGCCTCGGGCAAGATGCCTGAGCGTGACATCAGGGTCAACTGGAGTGCTTCGCTGCCAGGATTAAGGCGAAAACTCACTGTTTTGCCTTCGTCAGTGATGAATTTCCCGTGCTGCGAGACGACTGCCATGGCGGCATCAAGCCCACTCAATGAGGCACCCATAATGCCCACACGGCACGGCGCAATGCGCGCGTCCATCAGGCCGGTCCACGGGCTGGGGAAAAAATCGCGCGGCGTGTCATCGTCTTCAGGCCACAGGTGACCGGTGGCGATAACCGCATAATCAAATGCTTCCGGGGTATTGCGATTTTCGGTCCATAGCTGCACGCCATTCTCGGTGGCTTCAATATCCGCAATCCTGCTCGCCTCGCGCACCGAGACGTCAAAGCCTGAATGCTGCGCTTTTTCGACCAGCGCCAGAAAGCGGTCGCGATAATAATCGCCGAGGATCACGCGCGGCAAAAATTGCCGGTCATGCAGCGAGTTACGTTCGATTGCAAAGCGTGCCAGATAGCTGTCTCTCTGTTGACGTAGCCATTCCAGATAAGTGATAAAAATCGGAGGGATCTCAATGCTGGCGATATTCGCCAGCATCAGCGTGGCATTATTATCATCGTTATAGGGCATGCCGACGCCCGCTTCTTCAGCCTGCTCGAAGAGCGTAATCGCAAGCGGTTCGCCGCGCTCTAAAAGCGCGTGAAAGGTGTAAATTCCGGTCGGGCCGACGCCGACAATCGCCACGTTTTTCATAATCATCCTGAAAAAGGAACACGTCTTTAAGTTTGGTTGAAAAAGGCGATTGCGCCAAACCTGGCGGCGGAAATTCGGAAGAAGGAAAAACGGCACCGGGCGGTGCCGTCGGGGGATATCAGAAGTTATAGGTGCCGCTGACCGAGAAGTTACGCGGTGCGCCATACACGCCGTAAGTGCCGAGATAGTCGTAATACTCTTTGTCGAACAGGTTATTCAGGTTGGCCTGAAGGGCAAAGTTTTTAGTGACCTGATAACGGCTGAAGAGATCGACCACCGCATAACCGCCCTGTTTAATGCGCGTATCGCCGTTCGGCCCGGCAATGTCCTGCCAGGTTTTATTCTGCCAGCGCACGCCACCGCCGACCGCCAGTTCAGGCAACATCGGCAGCTGATAGCGAGTAAACAGTTTCGCCGTGGTGCGCGGCTGTTCCGGGTTCACCGCCACGCCGTCGCCGTCTTCCGCGATGTAGCGGGATGCACCGAAGGTGAGCTGCCAGCGGTCGGTCAGTGCGCCGTTAATCTCAAATTCCACGCCTTTACTCACGGTACCATCGACCGATTTATACGCCGTCTGGCCACCGGAACCCGGAATGGTCTGCCCGGTGCTGACGGCAACTTTATCCTGCTCGGTACGGAAAACGGCAAGCGTTGCGGTCAGGCGGGTGTTAAACCAGTCACCTTTCACGCCTGCTTCGTAGCTCTTGCCGGTGGTTGGATCGAGGAACTCGCTGTTGGCATTACGTTTGCTGGTTGGCTGGAAGATAGAGGTGTAGCTGGCGTAGGCCGACCACTCATCGTTGATGTCATACACCAGGCCTGCATACGGCGTGACGTCATCGAATTTGCTGTCGCGGGTTTCGTCTGGTTTGCGCTCCAGATTGTAATGGGCGCTCCATTGCGTCCAGCGCACGCCGAGGATCAGGTTCAGCGGGTCGGCCAGCGAGAGACGCGTCGCAGTGTAGAGCGATTTCTGGCGGATAATATCGCGCTGATACAGCGCCCAGTCGGACCACTCCGGATACGCCAGTTTGCCGTCATAGTTATGAATATTGCCGACATCCATCAGCCCGTAGTTATCGGTGACCGGATACGAGTTGTCGTAGTTGTTGCGCTGACGGCTGTAGCTGCCGCCGAACATTATCTGATGCTGGCGGCCAAACAGTTCATAACCCCCGCGCACAAAGGCGTCCACGGAGTCCTGTTTACGCTCGCCGCGGTTCCAGCCGCCCCACGCGCCTTGGTACAGCGCGCCGTTATACAGGCCGGTATTTTTATCCGGGAAGCCGTCGATATACATCAGGCGGCTGTCGAAATTGGTTTCCGCGTGCATGGCGTTCACCTTCGCTTCCCAACCGTTGTCAAAACGTTGTGTCAGGTTGGCAAATACGCGTGAGGTATCTTCATTGGAGTAGGTCCAGTCAGCGGCGGTATTGAATTCGCGGCGGAAATCGGTGCGGCTGCCGTCGCTCCACAGGGAAGGGAAGCCGCCCCAGGTTGGGCTGTCTTCTTCGCTCTTCTGGTAATCGTAGGCCAGCGAGAGGGTGGTGGAGTCTGTGATATCGGCATCCACGACGCCGGTGATGAATTTTTTGCGGTAGTGGTTACGCTCAAGCCAGCTGTCGTTGTCCTGATACCCGGCAATCACGCGGCCACGCACGTCACCGGACTCGGTCAGCGGGGCTTGTAAGTCCAGCACATAACGTTGTTTATCCCAGCTACCGTAGGTTGCGGAAGCGGAACCTTTAAACTCGCGGCTATCGGCGTGCTTACGTACCATGTTGACGTATGCCGATGGGTTGCCTGTGCCACTCATCAAACCGGCCGCGCCACGCACCACTTCAATACTTTCGAAAATCGCCGTATCGCCCGCCGTGTCGCCAAAATTCCAGCGATCGTCGAGGAACGTCGGCATATCGTCGAAGGCAAAGTTACTGACGAAGAAACCGCGTGAGAAAATATTAGTACGGTGGCTGTCGATGCGGGAAACGCTCACGCCGGTGGTGTTATCCAGCACCTCTTCAATTGAATTCAGTTCCTGATCTTTCATTCGCTGCTGGCTGATAACGCTGACCGACTGCGGGATATCGCGCTGCACCAGCAGCATTTTGGTGCCGGTGGTGGTGGTTTTTACGCTGTAATCCTGGTCCTGACCTTCGTCACCCGGCGTGGTGTTCTCTTCCACCACAATGGTGTCATCGCTGTTTACAGCGGCGGCAAATGACAGCGCAGGCGTGAACGCCATCGCCACGGAGAGAGCGAGCAAAGAAGGGGAACATCCGAACGGACGACGTGTTTCCCGGGTCTGATAAGTGAAAGACATGATAAACCCTTAAGTGTGTTTGCGGGACTGCCCGACAGCGGTACATAGCCGCGCCAGGGATTGTTTTTTTAGTTAATCAATGAGCGTAAAAATGCGAATGAGAAATATACGCATTAGTGTTTTAGATGTAAATGGATGTAAGCGGATTTTATGGAACCGCTTTCACATAAGGGAAATTGCCAGCAGAACGTCAGGGATGTTTATTGCGTAACGCGTCGACCACCAGGGAAAAAGCCGGGGAGGGCTGTTTGCGACTGGGGTAGTAGAGATAGTAACCGGGGAAGGGCAAACACCAGGGTTCGAGTATGCGAATCAGGCGGCCTTCAGCAATATGTGTTCCAAACTCCTCTTCAGGCAGGAAAGCGATACCAAAACCGGCCAGCGCCGCATCCACGATATGTTCAGAGGTGTTAAAGGTGAGCTGCCCGCTGACGCGCACATTTAAATTCCCGCCGTCCTGGTCGAAATCCCACACATACAACCCGCCGGATTTAATCATGCGCTGATTAATACACTGATGTTGCGTTAACTCGTGTGGCGTTTTTGGCGCGGGATGACGAGCAAAGTAGTCCGGTGAAGCGACTGCCGCCATGCGCAGCTTCGGGCCAATCGGCACTGCAATCATATCCTGGTCGATGGTATCGCCCAGACGCACGCCTGCATCAAAGCGATCCGCCACGATGTCGCGAAAGCCGTGGTTGGCATCAAACTCAACGTGAATATCCGGATATTCACGCAGCAGCGGCGTGAGCTTTGGCAAAAGCGTCGTGCGCAGGACATTGGGCCCGCAGGTAATGCGCACGGTGCCTGCCGGTTTGTCGCGCAGTTCGGTCAACATATCCAGTTCAGCTTCGATTTCATCGATGCGCGTACCGACTGACGCCATTAACCGTTCACCCGCCGCCGTGGGCGACACGCTGCGGGTGGTGCGGGTGAGCAGGCGAATCTGCATCCGCGCTTCCAGCGCAGAAACTGCCTGACTGATCGCCGGCTGCGTGACGCCCAACAGCGCAGCCGCGCGGGTGAAGCTTCCTTCACGGGCAACGGTCACAAAATACAGCAGATCATTCAGGTTACGTTTCATGGTCGGAATGCTCGATTAATAAGTGTGGCTTATAAGCCTATTAAGTATTCATTAGCTAGTTATCCTACGCCCACCGTGTAAAATTTTCAGCAACGAATATTCCCGCCAAATGAATGACGTTATTCCTGCGAATAACGTGCGGCCCCGGCTTGACTGAAAACAGCCGGTAAAACAGGAGGAAAAACATAATGGCTTTGCAGGCTGAAGTTGAACGCGCACATTGGGGCGGCATTTACGCCATGACGCTGTGTGTTTTTGTATTAATTGCCTCCGAATTTATGCCGGTCAGTTTGTTATCACCCATCGCGGCTGATTTAGGCGTGACAGAAGGGCTGGCGGGTCAGGGCATCGCTATCTCCGGGGCGATGGCGGTCATCACCAGCCTGACGCTCTCGCGGCTCACCGCTGGGCTGGATCGCCGATATCTGCTGCTGGGCATGACTGCGCTGATGGCATTCTCTGGCGCGATGATCGCCATGGCCGCGAATTATGTTGTTTATATGGTGGGCCGTGCGCTGATTGGTATTGCCATTGGCGGCTTCTGGTCCATGTCGGCGGCGACGGCGATCCGTCTGGTACCTGAATCGCAGGTGCCTCGTGCATTAGCCATTTTTAACGGCGGCAATGCGCTGGCGACGGTGATTGCCGCGCCGCTTGGGAGTTATCTCGGCGAAGTGATCGGCTGGCGGGGCGCATTTTTCTGCCTGGTGCCTGTCGCGATTGCCGCCTTCATCTGGCAATGGTTTAGCCTGCCAGCCATGCAATCCCGCCATCAGCGCAGCAGGGTGCTTCCTCTCTTCGCACGTCCTGTTGTGGCGGTGGGGCTTCTTGCTTGCGGCCTCTTTTTTATGGGGCAGTTCACGCTCTTCACCTACGTACGCCCTTTTCTTGAGGGCATCACGCAGGTGAGAGGAACCACGTTATCTGTCGTTCTGCTGATCATCGGCGTGATGGGATTTATCGGCACACTGATAGTGGGTCACCTGCTGAAACACGGTATTTATCGCACGCTAATTCTTATTCCGCTGCTGATGGCGGCGATTGCTATCGCACTGATGATTTTTGGTCATCAGCTTTGGTTCGTCGTGCCACTGCTGGGCGCCTGGGGGCTGATCGCAACCGCAGCCCCGACTGGCTGGTGGACGTGGCTCGCGCGAACGCTACCCCATGATGCGGAAGCCGGCGGCGGCGTGATGGTCGCCATCATTCAGCTTTCTATTGCTCTGGGATCAACGCTGGGTGGCCTGATGTACGACCATCACGGCTGGCACAGCACCTTTGCACTGAGCGCTGGCGTTTTGCTCTGCGCGTCGGTCATCACTTTCACAACCTCACGTAAACACACACTCAGGAGTTAACCTATGAAAAACGTCACACTGGCGTTGGGCTTACTGATTAGCGCATTTGCCTCTTCCGCTGCGGATATGTCACGCGGAGCGGACAATTTCTACAAAAGCGACAGCGTGACCCAGCAGCGCGTCAGCTTTAAAAACCAGTATCAAATGAACGTGGTGGGCAATCTGTTTATGCCTCAGACGCTGGATAAAAACATGAAGCATCCGGCGATTATCGTTGGGCATCCGATGGGGGCGGTAAAAGAACAGAGTTCAAACCTCTATGCGCAAAAACTGGCGGAGCAGGGCTTCGTCACGCTGGCCATTGATCTCTCTTTCTGGGGCGAGAGCGACGGCAAACCGGGCCATATGATTTCGCCGGAAATCTACGCCGATGATTTCAGCGCGGCAGTTGATTATCTCAGCACGCAGCCGTGGGTGGACGCGGAAAACATCGGCGTACTGGGTATCTGCGGTAGCGGTAGCTTTGTGATCAGCGCAGCTAAAATCGACCCACGTATGAAAGCCATTGCGACCGTCAGCATGTACGACATGGGCGCTGCGTTTCGTAATGGCCTGAAGCATTCGCAGACCGTTGAACAGCGCAAAGCGTTGATTAAGACGGCCATCGAGCAGCGCTTTACCGAGTACAAAGGCGGTGAAACTGCTTATATTCCTGGCACAGTGAACAAGCTGGATGACTCCACGCCGGAAATACAGCGCGAGTTCTTTGATTTCTACCGTACGTCACGTGGCGGCTATACGCCGAAAGGCGAGAAAGAAGAGCTGACCACCAAACCGATGTTAAGCAGCATTGGCAAATTTATGAATTTCTATCCGTTCAATGATATCGAGACGATTTCACCGCGTCCGATGCTGTTTATTGCCGGCGATCGCGCGCATTCGAAGGAGTTTAGTGAAGATGCCTATCAACGCGCCGGGCAGCCGAAAGAACTGTATATCGTGCCGAACGCCGGGCATGTTGATCTCTACGATCGTACCGATCTCATTCCCTTCGCCAAACTGACGGCATTCTTTAAAACTAATCTGAAGTAAGCACCCGCGCCGCACCGAAAGGTGCGGCATTTTTAATGTATCTGTGCTCTGATTACCATCCCCGCACTCAACAACGTAAACAACGCAATAATCCATCCCATTGTCCACGGGGTGCCGTCCCTGAACAGCGCCAGCAGCAGCGAGGAGATAATTCCGCTGCCGTACTGCAATGCGCCAATCAGCGCTGATGCGGAACCTGCTGCGTGTGGTGCGCTATCCAGCGCAGCGGCTGTTGCGGTGGCGGCGATGATGCCGTTCATCGAGAAGAAAACAAACACCGTTGCGACAATCAGTATGACGCCGCCGACGTTGAGTTTTGTCCCCATCGCCAGCGAGAGGGCAGCAAGGGTAGCAACGCCGACTGCGCGTTTTAGCAGCGTCTCCAGCGGGTAGCGTTGTACCAGGCGACGATTCACTGCGCTCATGCTCATCACCCCGACGATATTAATGGCGAACAGCCAGCCATAGTGCTGTGGGTCAATATGAAACCAGCTGATATAGACGAATGGCGAGCCGGTAATAAAAGCGTAAGCGGCGACGTAATAAAATGTCAGACTTAGGGTAAATCGCATAAAACTACGATTCGAAAGCAGTGTGTAATAGGTTTCGAATGCGCCGCGTATAGAGGCTTTTACGCGTCGCTCTGGCGGTAATGTTTCCGGTAGCCAATAGAGTGAACAGAGCATCAGTATGCCGATAACGGCCAGTAGCCAGAAAATGGCATGCCAGGACGCGAATTTAATCATCTGCCCGCCAAGCAGTGGCCCGACGATGGGCGCAATCGCCATCACGATGGTCAGGGTAGAAAGCATCTGCGCGGCGCGCGTACGGCTGAAGAGATCGCGGATCATCGCACGTGCCAGCATCGGCCCGGTGCAGGCCCCCAGCGCCTGGAATACGCGCCAGAAAACGATCTGCATAATATCGGTAGACAGTGCGCAGCCCATCGAACCAATGACAAACAGCACCATCCCAATCACCAGCGGAATGCGACGGCCAAGATGATCGCTAATCGGCCCCCAAATAAGCTGAGCAATGCAGAAACCGACCAAAAAACCGGTAATCGTTAGCTCAACGTTGCCCTGTAACTCATTCGCCATGACGGGCATTGCAGGAAGATAAATATCGGTGGAGAGGGAGGTAAACGCCATCAGGGCGCTCAGAATAAGAATAAAAACCAGTCCGGTTGTTTTTACCGGTTGGCGTTGCGCGTGACTCATAATTTTCCGTTCGACAGAAGTGAGAGGGTAAGAATACCGGGAAGCGCTTTATTAATAATCCCTCTCTTGCGGATAGCCTTTATGAGTCAAAATCATAAATAAAGCGTTAACCGTAACGAGGTAGAGCATATATAACCACAATAGGATAGTGGTTTCACGGCACATATAGGCCGATAATGCCCATCCCTTTTCAAGTCTTAAGTTTAAGCTGGAGGTTACATGGAGCTTAATCGGAGGCAATTCTTCCGAGTCTGCGCGGGTGGTATGGCAGGAACAACTGTTGCCTCTCTCGGATTTCTATCCTCATTTTCCGTTCACGCGGAAACTCGTCAATACAAACTCTTAAAAGCCAAAGAGACGCGTAACAACTGCACATATTGCTCTGTCGGATGCGGCATGCTCCTGTATAGCCTCGGCGATAATGCAAAAAACGTCAGCGAAAATATTTATCACGTAGAAGGCGACCCGGACCATCCAGTCAGTCGCGGCTCACTGTGCCCGAAAGGCGCGGGCGTGGTGGATTTCATCAACAGCGAAAGCCGTCTGCATTACCCGGAGTATCGCGCGCCGGGCAGCGACAAGTGGCAGCGTATTAGCTGGGAAGAGGCATTTACACGCATTGCGCGCTTGATGAAAGATGACCGCGATGCCAACTTTGTAGTGAAAAACCAGCAGGGCGTCACGGTTAACCGCTGGGCAACGACCAGCATGTTGTGCTCCTCAGCCGCCAGTAACGAAACCGGGATCATCGACAATAAATTTGCCCGTGGTCTGGGGATGGTTGCCGTCGAAAATCAGGCGCGTCTGTGTCATGGGCCGACCGTCTCCGCACTGGCCCCGAGCTTTGGGCGCGGAGCGATGACCAATAACTGGATAGATATCCGCAACGCTGACGTCATTCTGATTATGGGCGGTAACGCCGCCGAAGCGCACCCGGTCGGGTTTAAATGGGTTATCGAAGCGAAGAAAAATCGTGGCGCGAAGCTGGTGGTGGTTGATCCGCGTTTTAATCGCTCGGCGTCTGTTGCCGATCAGTACGCGCCGATTCGCCCCGGTAGCGACGTGGCATTCCTTTCTGGCATCGTCAACTATCTGTTATCACATGACAAAATTCAGCATCAGTACGTGCGTGATTTTACTAATGCCAGCCTGATCGTGCGTGAAGATTACCATTTTGATGACGGCCTGTTCAGCGGTTACGACGCCGCCGCGCGCCAGTACGATCGCAGCAGTTGGGCCTATGAGCTTGGCGCTGACGGCCTGGTTAAACGAGATGAAACCCTGAGCCACCCGCGCTGCGTTTTTAATCTGCTGAAAACGCACGTCAGCCGCTATACGCCAGAAATGGTCGAAACCGTCTGCGGCACACCGCGCGGTGAATTTCTGCGTGTCGCGCAGACGCTGGCGGAAACCGCCGCTACCAATAAAACAGCCTCGATTCTTTATGCGCTGGGCTGGACACACCATACCAACGGGGCGCAGATCATCCGCACCGCCGCGATAATTCAACTTTTGCTGGGCAACATCGGCATGATGGGCGGTGGGATTAACGCTCTGCGCGGCCACTCCAACGTCCAGGGTTATACCGACCTCGGTTTGCTTGATGGATCGCTGCCCGGCTATCTGCCGTTGCCGAGTGAAAAACAGACCACGCTGCAAATGTTGCTGGAGCAGGCAACGCCGAAAACGACGATCCCCGGCCAGGTCAATTTCTGGCAGAACACGCCTGCATTTATGGTCAGCCTGCTTAAAGGTTTTTATGGCGATGCCGCCACAGAAGATAACCAATGGGGTTTCGACTATCTGCCGAAGTGGGACAAAAAGTACGACGTTCTCAGCCAGGTCGACATGATGGTTGAGGGCCAGTTCAACGGCTTGCTGGTACAGGGTTTTAACGCACTGGCATCATTCCCGAATAAAAACAAAGCGGTTGAAGCGTTCTCGAAGCTGAAATTTATGGTGGTGATGGATCCGCTGGCGACCGAAACCGCCAGTTTCTGGCAAAACCACGATGAAATGAACGATGTGGACAGCAGTAAAATTCAGACGGAAGTGTTTCGTCTGCCGACGTCGTGCTTTGCTGAAGAGAACGGTTCGGTGGCCAACTCTTCCCGTTGGTTGCAGTGGCACTATTCCGCTGCTACCCCGCCGGGCGAAGCGCTGCACGACGGCAAAATTCTGGCTCAACTGTTCCTGCGTTTACGTGAGCTTTACCGCCAGGAAGGGGGCGTCGCGCCAGAGCCGCTGATGGCTATCGACTGGAACTACGCCGATCCGCTTGACCCGCAGCCGGAAGAGCTGGCGCGTGAAAGCAATGGTCGCGCCTGGAAAGATATCCACGACACAGACGGCACGCTGCTGGCGAAAGCGGGGCAGCAACTCAGCACCTTTGCGCATCTGCGCGCTGACGGTTCCACCAGCAGCCTGTGCTGGATCTACACCGGAAGCTGGACCGAGCAGGGTAATCAGATGGCGAATCGCGATAACGCTGATCCATCAGGTCTCGGTGCGGTAAACAACTGGTCGTGGGCGTGGCCGCTCAACCGCCGTATTCTCTATAACCGCGCGTCAGCGGATGCGCAGGGGAAACCGTGGGATGTGACACGTCCGTTGATGCAGTGGAACGGTAAAAAATGGCAGGGATTGGATGTACCGGACTTCCCACCGTCCTCCGCACCGGAAGACAAAGTGGGGCCATTTATTATGCTGCCGGATGGTCTGGGCCATCTGTTCGCGCTCAATAAATTGGCCGATGGCCCGTTCCCGGAACATTACGAACCGATGGAAAGCCCGATAGGCACGAACCCATTGCACCCGAATGTGATCCACAGCCCGGTGGTCCGTTTGTATGAAAGCGACAAAGTGATGCTCGGAGAGGCGCGAGACTTCCCGTATGTCGGTACGACTTACTCGATTACCGAGCTGTTTCGACACTGGACTAAACATGCGCGACTCAACGCCATCGCTCAGCCGCAGCAGTTTATCGAAATTGGTGAACAGCTGGCGCGTGAAAAAGGTATCAGCGCGGGCGACTGGGTGAAAGTCTCCTCCCGACGTGGCTTTATTAAAGCGAAAGCCGTGGTGACCGCGCGGTTGCAAACCCTGAACGTCGCCGGGAAAGCCGTACCGACCATCGGCATTCCGTGCCACTGGGGCTTTGAAGGGGCAACCCGTAAAGGCTTCCTGGCGAATACATTGACGCCGTCCGTGGGTGACGCCAACTCGAACACGCCAGAGTTTAAGGCGTTTTTAGTCAATATTGAGAAGGCGTAGGGAGGCGAATTATGTCAATGGAATCACAGGATATTATCAAACGTTCGGCCACTAACGGCCTGACCCCGCCGCCGCAGGCGCGTAACTACAAGCAGGAGGTGGCGAAACTTATCGACGTCTCCACCTGCATCGGCTGTAAAGGCTGTCAGGTGGCCTGCGCCGAATGGAACGATATTCGCGATAATGTGGGTGAATGTGTCGGAGTCTACGATAACCCGACCGATCTCAGCGCTAAATCCTGGACGGTGATGCGTTTTAGCGAGATCTCCAGCAGCGGCAAGCTGGAGTGGCTCATCCGCAAAGATGGTTGTATGCACTGCGCGGACCCAGGCTGTCTGAAGGCCTGTCCATCCGCCGGGGCAATCATTCAGTACGCAAATGGTATTGTCGATTTTCAGTCTGAGCACTGCATTGGCTGCGGCTATTGCATTGCCGGCTGCCCGTTCAATATTCCGCGTCTGAACCCGGACGATAACCGTGTCTACAAATGTACGCTGTGCGTCGATCGTATCAGCGTTGGCCAGGAACCCGCCTGCGTGAAAACCTGCCCGACCGGGGCGATTCACTTTGGTACCAAAGCTGAGATGCTGGAAGTCGCCAATGCGCGCATAACGGAGCTGAAAACCCGGGGTTACAGTAATGCCGGGCTCTATAATCCGGAGGGCGTGGGGGGGACGCACGTAATGTATGTACTTCATCACGCCGACAGGCCGTCGCTTTATCATAATCTGCCGGACGAACCGAAAATCGATCTGCCGGTTAATTTGTGGAAAGGCATTCTCAAACCGCTGTCTGCTGTCGGGTTTATTGCTACCTTTGCCGGACTGATTTACCACTATGTGGGAATAGGGCCAAACACGGAGAGCGATGACGAGGAAGAGGAGAACGATCATGAGTCGAAGTAAGATGATCCTGCGTACGAAATTTATCGATCGTGCCTGTCACTGGACGGTGGTGATGTTCTTCTTTCTGGTGTCATTATCCGGCATTGCGCTTTTCTTCCCGACATTACAGTGGCTGACGGAGACCTTTGGTACGCCGCAGATGGGACGCATTCTGCATCCCTTCTTTGGCGTGGCGATCTTCTTCATACTGATGTTTATGTTTATCCGCTTTGTGCATCACAATATTCCTGATAAGCAGGATCTTCCCTGGATAAAAGGTATTGTGGAAGTACTTAAGGGCAACGAGCATAAGGTAGCGGATGTCGGCAAATACAACGCCGGGCAAAAGATGATGTTCTGGACCATCATGAGCATGATATTTGTCCTGCTGGTGACTGGTTTTATTATCTGGCGTCCTTACTTCGCTCACTATTTCCCGATAAAACTCATCCGTTGGTGTTTACTGGCGCATGCGACGGCGGCGATTGTGCTGATCCACGCCATCCTCATCCATATGTACATGGCATTTTGGGTGAAAGGATCAATTAAGGGGATGATTGAAGGTAAGGTAAGTCGCCGCTGGGCGAAGAAACATCACCCGCGCTGGTACCGTGAACTGGAAGCTAAAGAAGAGACAGAAAATAACCAGGCGTAATTATTATTACGTATATCCTGGTGTGCATTTTTTGTTATAGAATATCGCCTGATGACATTTTTATCAGGCGATTTTTATATTTATCCCTTATCGTCTGGCGCAAAAAAGGAAAGTTGCGATGGAAATGAGCCAGGGAGGTTCAATGAAAATGGTTTCGTTAATTACGTTATCGTGTGCGGGTATTTGGCTTATCTTGCATGGGCTCTGGATGTGGTTGCCCCTACGATAATCACGCGGTTAATTATAACGCCATGCGCGTTCACTACTATTAACGGGCGTTATCTCTTCGCTCAAAATCACTTTATCGGATAAGCCGACATATTTTCGTGTCATCTGTTTTATATCGACAATCCACTTATATACCCCGGCGCTGGCGACCAGAGAACAATATTCTTCATAACCAATTTCGCCCGCAAAATGGCGGCTTGATGCTGCGCGGATGAGGTCTTCATTTGCCCGCAGATTGACGCGTTTGAGGCTGTACTCACCCTCTATAATGCGAATATTTCCTTCGCTATCAACAAGCGTCACGTTTCCGGTAGAGACGAAATGAACATAGAAAACGATGTTCTGTTTTTCGAGTTCTTTGATCAGTTCATGCAGCGTTATCTGCGTTCGAGCCTCAGAAAATAGAGTGCGTAAAATAATCCGTGCCTCAATAATAATGATTGCGATAGTTACAATAATGCTAATTAAAGTAAGCTAAGGTAACTATCTTCTAACAGAGAGCCACTATACGGGCAAAGCGAATCCATAGACAATTGAAATTTGTGTTATCTCTATCACAAAAAATGATTATGCTAAATTATATGTTTCCGCTTTGTTTCTTTCATTCATGTTGTTTATAGAATATATCAACATCATGCCTACATATGATCGAATTTTGATCTGATTTCAGTATTATCTATCATCGTAAATTATGATAATACTTTAGTGGTTTATTATTTTCCAGAGTGATATTCACGTTATTATTTAACAATGAAATCGTTTTCTTGTGGTGAAATGGGCGTCGGCGTACATAGCGTCACAATTTGATTTTCTGGCCCGCGAAGTTGCGTTAAAAACAGCGGCGCGGGAGCACAACTGTCGAATTCAGCGATGTGCCAAATCTGGCTGCCAGCCTGTTTAAGCATCGCCTCTTTGCGCGTCCAGATTTCCCAGAACGCGACGAGCTGATCTTCCGCCGCCGCCAGTTGCGCCTGTTCGCCGGGGCTGAAGACCGATTCAACAATCCGCTGGCTATTTTTACGCGGGCGGATGACTTCAATATCGCAACCCACCTCGCCCTCGTCGCTCAGCAGCAGCACAATGTCATCGCCGCTGTGGCTGATGTTAAACCACAGCGGATATCCATCCGCAAAACCGGGTTTGCCGTTATTGCTGCGGATAATCTCTGGTAGCACGACAGGGGAGAGCGCCTGTTCAAGCAGCGCGCGTCCCGCCGCTTGAGCGTCGATATAGTCCGATATCTTTCCACGCAGCAGGCGATACATGCCTATGCCCAGCGCTTAATAACCAGCGAGGTGTTGATCCCGCCGAAAGCGAAGTTATTGCTTTGCAGATATTCGCAGTCAATGTGACGCGCTTCGCCCATGATGTAATCCAGCTTGCCGCAGGCTTCATCAGGTTGCGTCAGATTAATGGTCGGTGCGAACCAGCCTTCACGCATCATCTGTAAGCTCATCCATGCCTCCAGCGCGCCGCAGGCACCGAGCGTATGGCCGAAATAACTTTTCAGCGAGGAGATCGGCGTGGTATCACCGAAGATCGCCGCCGTGGCCTGGCTTTCTGCCAGATCGCCACGATCGGTTGCTGTACCGTGCGCTGAGATATAGCCAATCTGCTGTGCGCTGATACCCGCCATATGCAACGCCTGCTCCATGCAAATTTGCATCGTATCGCGCTGCGGTTGGGTGATATGCGCGGCATCGCAGTTGGTGGCGAAGCCGACGATTTCGCCGTAGATGGTCGCGCCACGCGCCTTCGCGTGCTCCAGTTCTTCCAGAATCAGCGTTCCGGCGCCTTCGCCAATGACCAACCCGTCACGCGTCTGGTCGAACGGCGAGGGCGTCGTTTTCGGCTGTTCGTTGCGCTGGCTGGTGGCAAACAGCGTATCGAATACGGCGGCTTCCGAGGGGCAGAGTTCTTCTGCGCCGCCCGCGACCATCACGGTTTGATAACCGTGGCGAATCGCTTCCCAGGCGTAGCCAATCGCCTGGCTGCCGGAAGTGCAGGCGCTGGAGGTGGGAATGACGCGCCCGCGCAGGCCAAAGAATAGCCCGGTATTGACTGCCGTGGTGTGCGGCATCATCTGTACGTAGGTGGTGCCGGTAATATTATTGGTATGTTTTTCGGTCAGCATGGTAGCGAACTCGCTTACCGGGCCGGTGCTGCCGGTAGATGAACCATAAGCGATACCGGTCTGGCCGTTGGTCAGCACCGGGTCGTCAATCAGCCCGGCTTGCTCCAGTGCAAGTTCAGTGGCGCGGGTAGAGAGCAGCGACACGCGGCCCATGGCGCGGATGCGCTTGCGGGTGTAATGGGCGGGCAGCGTGAAGTCATCGATGGGCGCGCCCAGCAGGGTATGCAGGCCGGCGTAGACCTGCCACTCCGGCATATGACGTACGGCGTTTTCATAACCCAACAGGCCGCGCGATACGTCCTGCCAGTTTTCGCCGAAAGCGGTGACGCCGCCCATGCCCGTTATCGCGACACGACGTGTCATAACATGCCTCCGTTGATCGAAATCACCTGCCGGGTGACGTAGCCCGCGATGTCCGACATTAAATAACTCGCCAGCCCGGCGACCTCTTCGGCCTGACCCATGCGTTTCATTGGGATCATCGCCATGGCTTCTTTCAGCGCGGCCTCTTCCATTGCAATCATCCCGGTGTCAATCAACCCCGGCGCGATGCAGTTGACGGTGATTTTGCGCTTCGCGAGTTCAATTGCCAACGCTTTGGTGGCCCCGATGATCCCCGCTTTGGCGGCGCTGTAGTTCACCTGCCCGCGGTTACCCATCACCCCGGAAACGGAAGACAGCGTGATGATTCGCCCGCCTTTACGCGCGCTAATCATGGGCATGATGCAGGGGTGAATCACGTTGTAGAAGCTGTCGAGATTAGTGTGGATAACCGCATCCCAATCTTCTTCGCTCAGCGCCGGGAACGCGCCGTCGCGGGTAATTCCGGCGTTGCTTACTACGCCGTACCACGCGCCGTTCTCGGCAATATCCTCTTCCAGCACCGCTAAGCACTGGGCGCGATCGCCCACATCAAAGCGCAGTAATCGCCCTTTCCCGCCAGCCTGCTCAATGGCGGCGAGCGTTTCGCGCGCGCCGGGTTCATCCTGATGGTAGTGAACGCCAAGAGTAAAGCCATCAGCGGCCAGTTGAAGGGCAATAGCCCGGCCAATGCCTTTGCTGGCGCCGGTGACCAGAACGGAACGGCTCATGCATTTTCTCCCTGCTGAAACAGCGACGTTAACTCTTCGGTCGACGGCTGAAATGTGTTGACGCGGCCGGTGGCGACCACGGTGATTATCAATCATTATTGTGCATTCAAAACTGCCAAAACGGCTGTCGCGCATCAGCAGGTGGGCGTGAATATCCAGCGTGGCGTGCGCCGGAAAATAGCCTGCCGAGCACACCAGTTCACGCGCGCCGAGCACCATGCCCAGCGTCAGTTGTTGCTCGCCATCATCCTGACGATGCCAGCCGGACCAGACGCCGACCGTCTGCGCCATCAGCTCCAGCGCGTACCAGCCGGGCAGGTTGCCCGACGCATCAAGAAAGGGTGCCAGCACGCCCGCAGGATTCACCGACACCTGGCACTGAACGTCGTTTTCGCCGACCGCGCAAACCTGCTCAAGAAGTAACATCGGCGCGTCGTGCGGCAAATAGTCCGCTGGCGGTAAGTAGTGGCTCATGAACATCGTCCTAACAAAATACTGGTGTTGTTGCCGCCAAAGGCGAAAGAGTTAGAGAGAATCACCGGGCGCGCCAGCGGCGCGGCATTGTGAAGCAGGCCGCAGGGCAGCAGCGTGTCATCGACGGGCATTTGGCTGAAATCCTGCGGCGGCAACGGCAGATTATGCTGCAAAATCAACATGGCAATACCGGCTTCGGTGATGCCCGCCGCGCCTAATGTATGCCCGGTAAGATGCTTCGTGGAGCTACAGGGAACGGCATCACCGAAGATATGATTCACCACCTGCGATTCAATTTTGTCATTCAGCGGCGTGGCGGTGCCGTGCATATTGATGTAGCCCACGTCCTGCGGTGCGAGCTTCGCTTCTTGCAGCGCCTGCTGAATCGCGCGAATTGCACCTTCACCTTCTGGATGCGGGGCCGACATATGCCACGCATCGCTCGATTCGCCCACGCCAAGCAGCGCGATTGGCTGCGGCTCGCGGGTAAGCAGCATCAGCCCCGCGCCTTCCCCGATGGTAATACCGCTGCGATCGCGACCAAATGGCTGGCAGCGTGAGGGTGAGAGCGACTCCAGGCTGTTGAAGCCGTTAATCGGCATCCGGCTTAAGGTGTCCGCGCCGCCAACAATGGCTACATCCGCTAAACCCGCCTCAATCAGACGGCGGCCGCTAATAATGGCGCGCGCACTGGATGAACAAGCGGTAGAAAGGGTAAATGCCGGGCCGTCGAGCGCCAGCCAGTGGCTGAGAAATCGCGACGGGTCGCCCAGTTCCTGCTGTGCGTAGCGCCACTGGGGATGTTGCTGGCTGACATGTTTATCGCCTTCATCCAGCCCGGAGGTGCTGGTGCCCATCACCACGGCAATGCGCTCGCGGCCATAGCGGGCAATCGCGTCATCCACCTGCGGCTGGATCTGCGCCAGCGCCGCCAGCAGGAGCTGATTATTGCGGCTGCGATGTTCGGCAAAGGTGTCCGAAATGACGGGCAGTTCCGCCTCCACGCCGCCAAAAAAGGCGTCTGGATTGCTCTGCAACCAGCCTGCGCGGGCACGCATGCCCGGCGAGAATCCGCGCGTCAGGTTCGCCGCGACCTCACGCGCGTTGTTACCCAGCGCGTTAATCATGCCCACGGCAGAGATAAAAATCATATCAGTCATCCAGGTATTGAATGGTGATGTGGTACTTGAAGGCGTGCTGCTCAATACTGACCGGCTCGCGTTTGCCTTTGCGCGTCAGGTAGGTTATCTCGGTTACCGTTTCGCCACGGGCGTTACGCAGCGCGCGTTTGTCGCCCGCGTCGGTGAGCGTCCAGCCTTTCGGCAACTGCGGCTGCCACGCGCTAACCGGCAGATAGCTGAGCATCACATCAGCCAGCACCTGGCTTGCAGGCGGCAATTGCGGTACGACGATGTTTTGTTCCGTGCGCAGGCCTTTTTCATCATAGGTCAGCAGGAACAGACGTATTCCCAGCGACGACAGCCCGGCGAGGGTGATTTTGTGTTCATCGGCATCCAGCATCACCATTAATGATTGGGTTTTGCCGTTGAAGGTGCCGGTCAAAAGCTGCTGTGATGTAAAGGCGGGCGTCATGCCCGCTTCAGGCAGCGTCACGCGCGCGCCCGGTTGCAGCCAGGCGGTGGGGCGTGTGCCATCATGATCGTGGCTACAGCCCGCAAGCAGCAGCGCGGCGGCCAGCGTAAGGGCGCGCCAGGCGTTACGTATCATCATCGTTTTTCTCTTTTTTTCGTTGGCATCGCCAGCGGGGACAGTAGCCAGGCTGTGAAGATACCGGAAACAAGGACAATCCCAAAACTGCTTATGGCCTGGGTACTGCTGAAGACCAGCATGCCCAGCGTCAACAAGGTGGTCATCATCGCAAGCGTAATGGCGAGCAGCGAGGTCAGCGGCGTACCGCGCGGGTTGCTGAAGAACAGGGTGTAGTTAATGCCGATACCCAATACCAGCACCAGCGCCAGCAGTGAGAAGAGGTTGACGCTGTGCCCGCTAAAGGCGAGCGCCGACAGCCCGCAGCCCAACGAGAGCAATGAAGGAAGCAAACTGATTAACCCCTTGCGCCAGCCCGTTCGTACGACTGCGCCAATCGCGATAGCCGCCAGCGCCACGCCGAGCAGCAGCGTTAATACCGTGCGGTACAGCGCGAATAGCGCATCGAAACTCTGTTTTCTGTCGACCCAGGCGACGCCGGTGTACTGTTCCGCCAGCGCCTTTAACGCCGCGCTATCTTTCACGCCGTCCACGGGAATGATCACGCCGCTGACGCCGCGCGGTAGCGTCAGCCACATCAAGCGCCAGCCTTCACTGACAGGGCTGGCCAGCCAGTCGGGCACGTTGACCGGCATTGCGCGAAGGTCGGGGTTCACGTTATGTAGCCCCGCCTGTTGCAGTGCCTGGCTGATTACGGGGGCAGCGTGATTAAGCAGCGCCAAATCCTGCGTCTGACGCGCCAAAGAATTAAGCGGAATCGTGCGATAACGGGCGAGTAAGCCTTGCTGGCGAGCGGTATCCAGATGCGCGGTAAAGGCCTCCATGCGCGTCAGCGTTTGCTCTGGCGAGTCGCCGTAGACCACAAACCATTTCTGATCGACGTTCTGCCCAGTGAGCTGTGTGATCTGCTTTTCCTGTTCCAGAAGGTGCGACGGCAGCGCCTGCAACTGGGCAATATCATCGTTAACGTGAAGTGTGGAAAGGCCGATCAGCGAGACCACGGCCAGCGCGGCGGGCAGGCCGTAAATCAGGGTGTTATTGCGTCGCCACAGGGCGAGCCAACGCAGCAGCAGGCCGAGCATCGGTACCGGGCGCACCGGCAGCCCGCGACACAGCCTCGGATGCCAGAACACCACTGTCAGACAGGACGCGGTCAGCCCTACGGCGGCAAAGATTGCCATCTGGCGAATGCCGGGGAAGGGGGCGAGCATCATAATCAGATAGGCGACAACCGTGGTCAGCAGCGCCAGCAGCAGCGCGTTATGCACTTTATTGAGGCTTTGCCACGGCGAGTTTTCCGCGCCGTGCACCATCCGTTCAGTCAGATAATAGAGCGTGTAGTCGGCAGAGATGCCAATGATGCTCATGCTCATCACCAGCGTCATCAGATGCAGTTCGCCAAACAGCAGCAGCGTCACCGTGGTACCCGCCAGTGCGCCAATGCCGATGGAGAGCAGGCTCAACAGCAGCGGGCGCAGCGAGCGGAACACCAGCACAATCAGTAGCAGCACGCCGAATACTGTTGCCGCGCCGAGCGTCGAGATATCGCGTTTCGCCTGCTGGCTGGCGTAATCGCTGTACAGCACCGTGCCGCGCGATAATACCTGCGCCTGCGGGAAGCGCGTTTTAAGCCGGGCTTCGGCGGCGGTCAGTTCCTGCACCAGTTGATGGGTTTGCTGCATATCAAACGCGTCGCTTTGCAGCTCACCGTGCAGCAGATACCAGTAGTTACCGTCTTTATCCTGCGTTGCCAGCCAGCCGTCCATCAGGCGCAAGCGCTGGCTGCTTTGCATTAACGCCAGTTGTGAACCGCGCGTCAGCATAAAGGGATCGTTTTGCAGTTCTTTGCCGCTGACGCCGGAGAAGGCGGAGTAGAGCTGTGAGAGAACCCACTGCGCCTGTGCTTCTCCGCCGTTTTGCAGACGAGCGCGGGTGGCGCTGTCGACCATGCCGTTACGATGCTTCCAGTAAAACGCGCCCCAGTCCTGCTGACTTTTGGCATCCATCGGGCCCTTCACCTGTGCCAGCGCCGGGGTGCTTTTCAGTTGATCGAACCACGCCTGCGCAACGTTGGGATCGGGCGTTTTACCGGGGCTGACCAGCCACATCATTTGCTTATCAAGGCGCGAGATAAAACCGTCGTTCAGCGCGGGAGGAATATCGCCCAGCGCCTGCTTTGGTAACATCGCCAGCACGCTGCTATTCATCCTCGCACCGGGTAACAGCGCCAGCAGCGTGCCCAGCAGGATCAGGCAAAAAACCGCCCAGATGAGTGCCGGGCGGCGGGCGTTATTGGGCGCTAAAACGTTGTTGTTCGTCATGGGTCAGGGCGGCTGGCGTCAGGCGGTGTTGTGAGAGGGCAATCTCGGTGCGGTCACCCTGTTGATCGTTCAACTGGATAGTGT
Organism: uncultured Pseudocitrobacter sp.; assembly: GCA_913778145.1. GTDB lineage: Bacteria > Pseudomonadota > Gammaproteobacteria > Enterobacterales > Enterobacteriaceae > Pseudocitrobacter. The sequence goes on along the minus strand of CAJYVI010000152.1, from coordinate 17,871 downwards.
CGAGAAACTGCTGCCCGCTCAGGTCGATAGAGGCAAAAATCTTATCCAGCGGTGAGGTGATGGGCGTCAGGCGCAGCGCCCAGCGATTATCGCCTTTGTCCTGAAGGCTGATGCGGAAATTTTGTTCCAGCACGCGGCGGTCGGCCTGGAATAAGGCGCGCAGCAGATGATTAAGCTGAAACATCTGCGGGTTATTGTCGGCGGTGATCACCTGCGGTGGCTGGCCGTTCACCTGCTGCACCATACGGGTGTCGGTAAGCATCATTTGCATCGGGAAGGGCGTTTTCTGATCCCACAGTAGACCGTTATCACGGGCAATCAGCATCTCGCCCTGAGAACGCAGCGGCTGCGGCATCGTTTTAATGGTGCGGGTTTGCTCAAAGTGGGCGCGCACAATTGGCTGTTCGGTAAAACGCTGTTGCAGGTCATCCAGCGTCACGGCGTGTACCCATGGCGCAAGCAGCAGGCAGAGTAACGGCAGGAATTTCATGGTTTGACTCCCATGCGTTCAAAAAGGACCGCCGGGCTGACAAAGCACATCTCTTTGCTGGCTTCCTCAACCGCCACCTGGATGGTGTAGCCGGTGGTGGTGCGTTTGCCGCTTTCGGCGTCGAAAATCTGGTAGGCAATGCGCAGTCGGTTTTCGTACTCCTCCAGATGCGCCCGCACGCGGATACGCTGCTCGAAGGTCAGGGCATCGCGATATTTGACGCGCGTATCCACCACCGGCCAGACATAGCCAGACGCTTTCATCTGGCGATAGCCGTAGTCGAACTGGTTGAGCAGCGCTTCGCGGGCGATTTCGAAATAACGGAAATAGTTGCCGTGCCACACCACGCCCATCGCATCGACGTCATGAAACGGAATAGTGAGTTCAACCTCAGTGGTAAAGCGGGGATCGTTAAGCACCCTTCACTCCTTATTGGCCGCGTCGGGCAGCCGCCAGAAATCAAAAAAGTTAAACCAGTCCAGTGGCGCCAGAAGCGCGTAATGCTCCAGCCGCTGCGCATAGCGGTCTACCGCCTGCTGAAGCGCCGCCTGGCGCTCTGCGCGCGGCAGTTGCAGCGGGTCGGCGAATGGTTCGCAATGAATGTGTAATCGGCCCTGCTGTTTCAGGGCGAAAATCAGTAAGGTCGGGCAGCGCAGCAGTGCGGCGAGAATAAACGGCCCCTGCGGAAACGGCGCGGGCTGGCCCATAAAGCGGCTCCAGATAACGCGCCAGTCGCCGCCGCGCTGACGGTTAACGGCGATGCGATCGCCGACGATCGCCACCCATTCGCCGCGATCCAGTTTCTCTTTCAGCAGCATGGCGGTATCCGGGCCAATGTCGGTAACCGGCATCAGGTTCAGCCCGGCTTGCGGCGCCATTTCCTGCATGATCTGTTTGAATCGCTGGGCGTTATCACTGAACACCAGCGCGTTGATCACCCTGCCTTCTTCACGCTGCGCCAGCGCCCGACAGGCTTCCACATCGCCAAGATGGGACGCCAGTAACAGCTTGCCGCGCGGTTCATGCATTGCCAGCGCCGCTTCTGCGCCGGGGGCAAACACCACCTCGTGGCCGAAACGCAATTCCCCGCGCCAGCTGGCGACCTTATCGAGCATCGCCTCGCCAAAGCGCAGAAAGTGGCGATAGCTGCTCAGCGGCTTTGCGTTCGGCTGCTGTTGATGTACGCGTGCGAGCCACTGCTGCGAGGCGCGTCGTTCCGTTGCGGCTATCAGCCAGTACACAGCTACTACCGGTTTTAGCAGCAGCGAAAACGCGCCACGCCCCAGCAGTCGCCAAACGCGTAGCATCAGGCGCATGCCCCATAATCCCTTCACCTCTTTTTGCTCTGCCCAGTGGACATTGCGACGGCGAAACAGCAGCGTCGGAATACGCGGCAGCATGCCGAAGAAAAGGCGGGTGTGCATCCACGAGATGCGCACGTTGTCTTTCAACGCATCGAAATGAGAAAGGCCATCCTGCGGGTAGGTGACGCGCGTTGGCAGAAAATAGCTGCGATGGCCCTGCCAGTAGAGGCGCACCATCACTTCAGTGTCGAAATCCATTCGCTTGCCGAGCGGCACACGCTGCGCCAGCTGTAACGTTGGCATAACCGGATAAACGCGAAAGCCGCACATGCTGTCTTTAAGCTGCAATGACAGGGTTTCAATCCACACCCAGACGTGGGTTATCCAGCGGCCATACAGGCGTGAGCGGGGGATGGAGTCATCGTAAATCGGCTGGCCGGAAATCAGCGCCTCGGGATGTTGCTGCGAAAGCGCGAGCAGCGCCGGGATATCTTCAATCGCATGCTGCCCGTCGGCATCGACCTGAACCGCATGGCTGAAACCCGCGCGCGCCGCCTCTTCCAGCCCGCGGATCAGCGCCGCGCCTTTCCCCGCATTGTGCGGCTGACGAATGAGCGTGATGCTGGGATGATTCTCGGCAAGCATGAGTAATTCGCGCCGGGTCGCGTCGTCGCTGCCATCGTCGACGATGATAACGGGCAGAGTAAACGGTGCAAGACGCGCCAGCACCCGCGCCATCATCGCGCCGTGGTTGTAGCAGGGGATCACCACGCAGGGCGTGAAGGTTAGCGGCATAAACGGATTTTCCCGCTGCTGGTGGTGTGGCGTGCGTCGCCGTCGTGGCGCTGGTAGCGGAAGGCGAGCATCTCGCGCGACGCCTGCCAGGTCAGCGTTAAGGTGATGCGATTTCCCGGCAGTAGCGGAGCCTGGAACTTCACATTTTGAATGCTGTGAAAGCGATAGTCAGGCGTCAGTAAACGGCTGGCATAGTGTATAACCCACTCCAGCTGTGCGACGCCCGGCAGAAGCGGCTGCACGGCAAAATGGCCTTTAAACCAGAACAGCGTGGCGGGCAGATGCAGGACAATCTCCGCCTCGCCCGCGCCAGTGTGCTGGCAGGAAATTTCATCGGGCGTCTTGGTCATGAAAGCACTCCTGTAATTGCGCATCGATGCGCTTATTCATTGTATTTGTTGGAATAGCATCGACTATGCGCCAGTAACGCGGAAGAGCGACAGGCTCCAGCCACGGGCGCAGCGCCTGACGCCACGCCTGCTCCTGTTTGCGGTTCGCGCGATGCCACGCCTGATGCGCATCATCATTAAGCACCAACAGTACCCCGACGCTCTGCCGCGCGCCGCGCGTAATCACTGTGGCTGCGGCATCGCGCACGCCCTCCAGCGACAACACACGCTGTTCGACTTCTGCCAGCGAGACCCGTTTTTCGGCAATTTTGACCACGCGCCCGCGCCGCCCCAGCAGATGAAAGTGGTTATCCGCAGTGACGCGCAGCGCGTCTTCCAGCAGTAGCCCAGCGGGCTCGGCAATCAGCGGCGACGTCACGCGCCAGCGGTCATTCTCTGCCGTGAGCGTCACGCCGGGGAGGGGCTGCCACGGGGTATCGTCTGAACGGCGTTGTCGCCACGCGAGTACGCCCGTTTCGCTACTGCCGTATATTTCGTCGGGCCAGATGTTCAGCCAGTGATGGGCGTGCTGGGCATCCTGCCAGTGCAGCATACCGCCCGCAGTTATCAACATGGCGACGTCAGGGGCCACCAGACGCGCATCCAGATGCTTCAGAAACGCCGGGCTGCTGATAAACAGATATCGCTGTTGCGCATTGAGCGCGGCCAGCTGTTCAGGCCAGGCGAGGGTGTCGGCATGCAGCGGCAGGCCCAACGACATCGGCAGAAAAATGCGGAAGGTCAGGCCGTAAAGATGCTGTGGTGAGACGGAAGAGACCACCCGGCAATCGGTCAGCCGCCCGGCAAAGCGCGCGGCCAGCAGGGCGGATTCCGCATCCAGCGCCGCCAGGCTTTTATGAATGCGTTTGGGCTGCCCGGTGGAGCCGGAGGTAAAAAGTTCCAGCCCCGCGTTATCGGGTATCGCGGGAAGCGGATGAGCATCTTCACGGGCGTGAGTATTTACGATACGTAAAGGGCCGTCCCAGCGCAGAGGGCCATCGCTTAAAACGCCATCGAACAACGCACGTTGTTCCTGAAGCAGCGCAGGGCGAGCATGGCCCGGCAGCACCGGCGTTTTTCCGGCATGCAGCGTCGCCAGTAGGGCGACAAGAAACAGATAGCTCTCTTCCAGACACAGCGCCCAGCGCTGGCCCTTCTGCGTTTGCAGCCAGGCACAGTGTGCTGCCACGTCGTTGCGCAGCTGGCCCAGCGTCCAGAGGCGCTCGCCTGACCAGGCGATGGGCGTGGCATCGGGGCGATCGGTGTTCAGCCAGCGGGATAACGGACGCGGCGCGTTCATGCGGTTTCTCGCTTCATCACCCGGCGACGCACCAGCCATTCACCGGCCATCAGCGCGCCCATCAGCAGGTAGGCGATCATCCCGTTCCACGCGCTCCACAGCGCCATATCGCCAATCTGCGCGGTAATCAGGGCCATGGTGCCGTTGAGAATAAAAAAGCCGCACCAGATTTGCGTCACGCGCCGCGTGTAGCGCACACCTTGCTCAGAGAGTTGCGGATATTGCAGGCGTGCCAGCCGTTCAACCAGCGGCATCGCGCTGAACAGTGAACTGCCAAACAGGGCGAGCATGATGCCATTGATTGCCACGGGCCAGTAAAGCAACAGCTGATGCGTACCCAGCAGCGCACTGGCAAGGCACAGCGCCAGCCCGGTTAGCGCGACGCTTTGCATCACCCGGCGCATCGGCCCGGCGTTGTCCGTAGCCTGACGCAGGCGAAGCAACAGCACCACCGCCAGCGTGGGCAGCAGCCATTGCAGGCCGTTATGCGCCAGACCAAACCAGCCCAAAAACGGCCAGGCCAGCAGCACACAGGCGGTGATTATCTTGAGGAGCGGTAAACGCACGAAAAATCAGGCTTCCCGCAGCAGGCGCTCGACGGCGTCAACCACATCCTGGACGGTGCGTACGGCTTTGAACTCTTCCGGCTTAATTTTCTTGCCGGTCTTCTTCTGCAACTGAACGATCATATCCACAGCATCAATGCTATCGAGTTCCAGATCTTCATACAGACGCGCCTCGGGGGTGATGGCCGCCGGGTCGACTTCGAACAGTTTTACCAGCAGGGAAGCGACTTCCTGATAGACAGCAGTTTGCTCGGTCATGATGGCATCTCCTCAGGCGCGTTGGGATTGAATAAAGGCAGCGAGCGTTGCCACCGAATAGAAATGCTGACGCATCGCTTCATTTTCAGCAGAAAGCACAATGCCATACTGGTTTTTTACCGCCAGCCCCAGCTCCAGCGCATCAATAGAATCCAGGCCTAAACCGTCGCCGAACAGGGCCGCATCGGTATCGATGTCGTCTACGCTCAGTTCGTCCAGATTCAATGTGTTAATGATGAGATGTTTAATCTCAGAATAGAGCTCTTGCATCGTTAATTCCTGCACAATGATGTTTTAACTAATTAATTGTAATTTCTGTAAAAGATGCCGGTTTAGCGTGCGCGCGGCCAGCGCCGGTTCTTGCTTATTCGCGGTGATAAAGTCGTAAATACAGATTCGCTCGCGGACGACAACCTCAAACTGCGGCGTCGTAGCCGGAACGTGATACCACGGACGTTGCTTATCCAGTAGATGCTCGCTACAGCGTATGCTTACTAAACGGATATCGCGTTCACAGCGCACCGCAATATTGGCTGCCCCGCGCTGAATCGTCATCTTTTCGTCAGGGCGAGTGCGCGTACCTTCCGGGAAAATCAGCAGGGTATCCCCGCGCTGCAAACGGGCCTGGCTTTGCGTCAGCAGCCGTTCAGCCTCGCTATTGACCAGGTAATCTGCCGCGCGGATCACGCCGCTGACAAACGGGTTCTTCAACAGTGCGCTCTTTACCAGACAGTCTGTTTCCGGCATCACCGAGGCCAGAAGCACATAATCAATCAGCGTCGGGTGATTCGCCACCACCAGGCAACCGCGCGCCTGACGTAAAATATCGGTGCCCTGCACGCGATAGCGCAGCACGCCCGTGATGCTGGCAAACCATAAAAAGGCGCGAAAGCTGGCCGAAATGCTGCGGCGCGCCAGGCGACGGCGTTTGTCGTCATCGTCAATCACCAACAGCAGCAGGTTAAACCAGCACAGCGACAGCAGCAGGCCGCCCAGGCCAAACAGCGCAAAGCAGAGTACGGTCATCAGTAATCGCCAAAGGTGATTGATGCGCCGGGCGATCATGTCTGGCTCCAGCGCCAGCGTAACCGTTCACCTTCAAGGGCGAAATGGGCTATGCGGCCCAGGTAATGCTGTAAAAATTGCAGGCTTTGCGGCAGCGCAGGCTCTTCTTTCGTTCCACCCGGCTCGGTGATGCACTGAACCTGATTACCCGCTTCAATCACCAGCGCTGTCGCAAAGGCGTAAGCAGGCATCTGAGCGGGCAATGAGGCACGGTAAAAGTCCGGCAGCGTACCGTCAAAATCGACCATCAAGACGCGCTTGTGGCCCGCCTGTAGCAGGCACATCACCTCGCATAAGCCTTGCAGGAACGTGTCGCGCCCGGCACTCAGCGACGAGGAGACAATCGGCTGCTTTGCGGCAATGGTGAGATTGCCGACCGCGGCGTTATGCACTGACATCGCGAAATCGGTCGGTGAAATGGCCTGATCGCTCGCCAGCGCGCTAAGGATGCGGTAATTACGCTCCAGCTCGCCGTGACGGCTGGTGTAGAGCACGGCATCAATGGCATGGCGACGCAGCATCGTAAGGCCACACTCTACGGCCAGCTTGCTACCCGAACTCAGGCGGCGGGCCGTCATCATCGGCAATTCAACCAGTTTCGCCTGCGGGCTGGCGGGATCAATGCCATAAGGCGATTGCGCCCACGATAGCCACTGGCAAGCCTCGCCCAGCCCAGGCGCTCGGGCGTTCCAGTCGATGATATTGAATGCTAATTTCATTAACGCGCGTCCGCGGGGGAAAAATACGTACTTAAAATACGCCGGGCGTAATGCCGCGATCGCGTTATTTTAACGACCAGGGTATTTCTTACCTGTCTTCTACAAAATAGTGGGGACTTTACAAAAAAAATGCATTTTAGTCATGCGGAACAAACTGATTTTTGCTCATCAAAGAAATCAGGTGGGAAAACAGGGCAGCCAGAACTGCCCTGTTATCAGTGTTAACCGAGGAACATCACCGAGACACAGAGCACGCCAACAATCAGCGTAATCAGGCTGCCGATGGAGCGGTAGGGCTTCAGCGACGGAATGAGATACGTGGAAAGCGTCGGCATGATAAACAGAATCATGGCGATCAGCGGGCCGCTTATTGCGTAAATCATTGAAATGGCGTTCGGGTTAATGCAGCAGACGATGAAGGTCAGCGTGGAGACCAGCAGAATCGACATTATGCGGTTAAACGAACGGCTTTTACGCACGCCAACCTGATTCAGCGACGCTTTAACCATCTCGCTTGCACCTTCAATTACGCCAAAGTAAGTGCCGAGGAATGATTTCGACATCGCTACAATCGCCACAATAATGCCGGACACGGACAGCCAGTTTGGCGAATTAGGCATCATCGACAACGCTGACAGAATCGTTACGCCCTGATCTTTGGCGGTATTGATGTAATCCACCGGAATGGAGAGCAGGCAACTGAAGACAAAGAACAGCACGCTCAGGCAGATAATCAGATACGCGACCTTCATGATTTTTTTGCATTTACCCATCGCGAGCTCGCCATATTTCTCTCTGCGGTCGATAGCGAAGGTAGAGATAATCGGCGTATGGCTAAAAGCGAAAACCATCACAGGGATGGATAACCACACCTGGTGCAGCGTGTGCGGCGTGACTTCCATTTGCCCGGTAAATAGCGCGGGTTGCCAGCTGCCTGTCAGGTAGACTGACAAAAACAGGAAGTAGGCGATCAGCGGGAACACCAGGAAACCCATCACTTTGATGGTGGCCTGGCGACCGGCAAGGAAAATCACGTTCAGCAGTAATACCACGCCAAGACTCACCAACACGCGTACCGTCAGATCGACCGGCATATGCTTGGCTATCTGTTCGGTGATGGAGTTGGTGATGGCGACGGCGTAAATCAGAATCACCACAAAGAACGCCAGGAAATAGAGCGCGGTGATGAGGTTGCCAATTTTTTTGCCGTAGTAGTGGGTAACTGCGCCGGTTATCCCAACACCCGCAGGCGTGTTGGAGGAGAGGATAAACTGACACAGGGCGCGATGCGGCCAGTACGTCAGCGGCCACGCGACCAGCGCGGTAACAAACAGTACCACGGCACCTGCGGAACCCAACTGGATTGGCAGGAACAGGGTACCGGCGCCTACAGCCGTGCCGTACAGGGCAAAGCTCCAGAGCGTCTCTTCTTTTGACCAAATTTTAGACATTATGCGAATTTAATAACCATGGAACATACAAAATGGAGCGTAATTTACCATAATTATGATTCGTGGTGGTTATGAATACTTTTACCCCTCACCCTAACCCTCTCCCAGAGGGAGAGGGGACAGATTGTGCAGATACGTAACTCACCCTCTCCCTGTGGGAGAGGGCCGGGGTGAGGGCATCAGCGCGCACAATCCAGCGCCCGTTGCATACGGCGCTTCATTACGCGCTCGCGCAGCATGTCGTACACCCAGTTATAGAGCATGGTGTATGGCAGGAAGAACAGGAAGAAACCAATCTCCAGCGTCAGCGCCTGCATCAGCGTTACGCCCAGCACCACCGACACAATGCTCACCCCAATCACGATAAAGCCACACTCAAATCCCAGCGCGTGGAAGGCGCGGATTTTCGCCGTACGGGTGACGCGCGTCACCGGCCACAGGCGGTCAAAAATGGCGTTATAGATGATGTTCCACACCATCGCCGTGGTGGCGAGAATAATGGTTAATCCGCCCATTTCCAGCACCGAGCGCTGCATCAGGTACGCGGCGGTTGGGGCGAGGATCGCCGTGGCGATGCCCTCAAAGCACACGGCGTGGAAAATGCGTTCCGGCAGCTTTCTGCGGTGAAGGTTGTCGTTTTGCATGGTGATATGACCTCATTTTGTTCTCTGTATTGCTGGGCATTTTATGGATAAATATGATAAGTAAAAGATAGATTCCATCGGTAAAGTAGATAGGTCATGCGCTATTCACCCGAAGCCCTTACCGCGTTTGTTGAAACCGTCGACAGCGGTTCGTTTTCCGCTGCCGCGCGGCGTTTACGAAAAAGCCAGTCCACTATCAGCACCGCCATTGCCAATCTTGAGGCCGATCTCGGTGTGACGCTGTTCGATCGCACATCACGCCAGCCGGTGCTGACGCCCGAAGGCCAGCGCGTGCTGAGTTATGTGCAGGCGATTCTGGCCGCCAGCGAGCGGCTGGATGAACTGGCGGTGGCCCTGAGCAGTGAAACAGAAGCGCGGCTGGCATTTGTGCTTTCTGATACGCTTCATCCGGATGTGCTGGAGGAGTTGATGGTGCAGTTCGATCGGCGTTTTCCGCACACAGAATTCGAATGTCTGGTGGGTGAAGATGATGATGTTATCGATTTGCTGCAAAAAGGCCGTGCGCAGGTGGGGCTGATTGAGGCGCGGGAAAGTTATCCTACCGATATTGGCCACACTCGCCTGCCGATGCAGACGCATATGGCGATTTACGTTTCTCTCGATCATCCGTTAACCACGCAGCCCAGCGTCGAGTGGGATCAGCTGCATACCTGGCGCGAGCTGCGGCTGAATACCTATCTTGAAAATCGCTCTACGACCGCGCGCGGCCCGGTGTGGTCTGCGCCTAACTATCTGATGTTAATGAGCATGGCTGCACAGGGATTCGGCTGGTGCGTGCTGCCCTGTGCGCTGGTGGAGGAGTTTTCCCGCTCTGCGCCGTTAACGATGCTGACACTTCCCGGCTGGCCGATTGCTGTCTCTATCGATTTGCTGTGGAACAAAAGCGCGCCGCCGGGCGCGGCCGGAAGCTGGGTCAAAGCGTATCTGCAACAGGTGTCAGCCTGACAGAAAACCTTTGTGATAAATCTCACTTTTTTTAAACAATTACGATAATAGTTGATAACAATCATCTACTATAGCCGGATTATTTTGCGCTGAGGTAGAGATGAAAGACGTCGTTATCGTAGGTGCAGTCCGCACACCCATCGGCTGCTTCCAGGGGGCGCTCTCCCGCCATTCGGCTGTCGAACTGGGCAGCCTGGTAATCAACGCGCTGGTCGAACGCAGCGGGATTGAGCCGCATGTTATTGATGAAGTGATTATTGGTCAGGTGCTGACGGCGGGCACCGGGCAAAACCCTGCCCGGCAGTCGGCGATTAAAGGTGGCCTGCCTAATACGGTTTCAGCTATCACCATTAATGACGTCTGCGGCTCGGGCCTGAAAGCGCTGCATCTGGCGACGCAGGCCATTCAGTGCGGTGAAGCGGATGTGGTGATCGCGGGCGGCCAGGAGAACATGAGCCGCGCGCCACACGTTCTGACCGACAGCCGCACTGGTGCGCAGTTGGGTAACAGTCAACTGATTGATAGCCTGGTGCACGACGGATTGTGGGACGCGTTTAACGATTATCATATGGGCGTGACGGCGGAGAATCTGGCGCGCGAATATGGTATCAGCCGTGAACAACAGGATGCCTGGGCGCTGAGTTCCCAGCATAAAGCGCGCAAGGCGATTGATTCCGGGCGCTTTCGTGCGGAGATCGTTCCGGTCGTGAATGCGCAACCGAACGGTGAATCACTGTGTGTTGAAACCGATGAACAGCCGCAAACCGATCCCAGCGCGGAAGGCCTGGCGCGGCTCTCGCCCGCATTCGATCAGCTAGGTTCCGTCACCGCCGGGAATGCATCGTCGATCAACGATGGCGCTGCGGCGGTGTTAATGATGAGCGAAAGCAAAGCGCTGGAGCTGAATTTACCGATCCTCGCGCGCATCCGCGCGTTTGCCAGCGTCGGTGTTGATCCGGCGCTGATGGGTATCGCCCCGGTGTATGCGACCCGCCGTTGTCTGGAGCGTGCGGGCTGGCAACTGAACGATGTTGATCTTATCGAAGCCAACGAAGCGTTTGCTGCGCAGGCGATTTCCGTCGGCAAGATGCTGGAATGGGATGAGCAGAAAGTGAATGTGAATGGCGGCGCTATTGCACTGGGTCACCCGATTGGCGCTTCCGGCTGCCGTATTCTGGTGTCTCTGGTCCACGAAATGATGAAACGCGATGCTCGCAAAGGCCTGGCGACGCTGTGCATTGGCGGCGGTCAGGGCGTGGCGCTGGCCGTGGAACGCGATTCGCCTGCCGCATAATCTCAAATCACGCTACCGATCTCTCGGTAGCGTTCAGATAACCCTTATCCCATCGCATTTTTAGGCCGTTCAACCAACGCTAATACAAATGACGTAGCGAAACGCTTTTTGCTTACAATTTTGTCGTCCTTTGTAATGTCTACTCTAAGTAATTTCTATAAAAACCGCATTAATGGAAATCTAATTATTCGATGAAATAAAATAACCTATGTTATTTTATTTTTCATTGTTTAAGTAACTTATTGATTTTGAGTGGTTAATTATTTTTGGTGATTTAAGGGAATATGTGTAAAAAAAGAATTGCATGTGATGTGTATCGCATATTTATTGAGTTTTTTGTTTTTTTTATTGAAGCCGATCACGCCATTTTGTGCCGTATTTTTTGAAACAAATAATTACGATCCTGATCACTAAAACACACAAGTTAAAAAAATAAAATGCAATTCCATAAAAACGAAACATGATTTCAATTGAGGGATAGCAAATGTTTAAAAAAACTCTGACCCTGGCTGTATTGTGTGGAGCATCTTTTGCTGCATCAGCGGTAACTGTTGATTTACGTCATGAATTCATTGATGGTGGTAAAACAGATAAATCTAACGCCGACCGTGTTTCTGTATCTCATCGGTTTGCAAATGGATTTGGTTTCTCTGTCGAAGCAAAATGGAAATCGGGTGGCGATAATACCGATAAGCCGTATGCAGATTTTATCGGTAATGGGCACGAAGAAACGATTAGCTGGCAATGGAAAGCCAATAAAAATTTCTCGGTAACGCCGGGATTCAATATTGAAAGTAATGATAGCCGCTCTATTTACAAACCAAACCTGCGTGTTCAATACAGCTTCGACAGTGGTTTTTATGTCGCCGCGCGTTATCGTTATGACTACACGCGCTATCCTTCTAACGCCGGTAAAGATGATGACAAAGTCAACCGTGGCGATGCCTGGGCGGGTTATGTGTTCGGCGACTGGCGTACCGAGCTGAACTATGTTTATGCGCGCAGCACCGAAGGTACCGCGCGTAATAATAACAAACCATATTCTCAGGAATATAACGTTAAGCTGGCTTACCGTTGGGATAAAAACTGGGCGCCGTATGGCGAAGTGGGTAACGTGGGTGTGAATGACCGTAACGATCGCCAGACGCGTTTCCGTGTCGGTGTGGCATATACCTTCTAATTAATTCTTCCACCTCGTTATTAACCCGGCGTAGTTAGCCGGGTTTTTCTGTTTTCTTTTTTTCTAATATAAATAGCAGACAAAAAAAGGCCCTCCATAAAGGAGGGCAAGGCCAGTTACAGAAACACTATATACGTCATCCTTCAAGCTGCCTCTACGTTGGCTGCGGATTACTCGGCTCATCCATGAGCCTCGCCCTTACGGGCCACCGCTTTGCGGTGTTCAAATCTGTTCCTGACAGATTTGTCACTCACCCCAGTCACGTACTTATGTACGCTCCTGGGGATTCGCTCGCTGGCCGCCTTGATGCAACTTGAATGATTTTGTATATATCAAACACTCAGTCACTCATACTTCATATTCAGCCATTCAGGCCTGAATGAAATCACGCTGCGCCGGGAGTTTGGCGATATAAAGCGCCGGTTTCCCGTCTTTGTCGGAGCTGAACAGCACCGCGCCATCGTGTGGCAGGAAAGAGGGATGCGGATGCGTGACCTGGCGGCTGTTTTGTACCGTCGCCCAGGAGGTGTCGTGACGCGCGATGCGGAAGTACGCTTTTTTCGCCACGTCGAAACCGTATAAATAGGGATCGTTGTCGATGGTGTAGCCGCTGGTGTCTTTTACATCGACCGGCGTACCTGAACCGTCACCGACCAGCAGCGTACCGTCGAAGTTGCTCATCAGATGCGAACAGGCTGGCATCTGCATCAGCGCTTCGTTGACGCCGGTGTCCGGGTTGTAACGATAAATAGTTCGACCCTGCTTGCCCTTCAGATAAGAGACATACACCAGTGCCGAGCCGTTCGGTACCCAGAATTCATGAGTGCAGCTTTCGCCTTCCGCATGCTCTTTAACTTTGCGCACGTTGCTGCCGTCTTCATTTACCAGCCACATACGGGCATCGACCAGATCGTGCGGGCCTTCGTGGCAGAACGCGACGGTGTTATCGTCAAACGGGCGATAAATGGGGTGGCCGAGCCAGTTTCTCTCTTCGTGAATAACCGCGCTTTCGCCAGTTTGCAGGTCAACGCGCAGCAGGCGGCAGTGCGGGCCTTTATGGAAGAAGTCGTGGAACAGTTGCCAGCTGTTGAGCGGCGTCCAGTCGCTTTTGGCAATCTCAATGCCGACCAGTTTGGTACAGTCGCTGTTGGAAACCCAGGTACCGTAGCCGACCCATTCGTCCGGCACGCGATACACTTCCCGCTCCACCAACGTTTTCAGGTTAACTTCCAGCAGGGTGCGATCGTTTTTCACGTAGTAGAGCGATTTGTCATCCGGCGAGAGAAAACCACCGAAGGTGTTATCGCCTTCGCCTTCCGTTAATTGCACCGCTTCTGCATTGGCGACATCCAGCAGGTAGTAGTTCCAGTGGCCGTCGAACTCACCCGCGAAAAGCAGATGGCTGCCATCATTGAAAAAGCACTTCTGATAGAAGTAGTTACGATGACAGGTGACGTCTGGTGGGGTTAAGCGGGTGACTTCCGCGCCTGTGTCTGGATCGCGGCTGACCTCATAGTTCAGTTTTACCCGCATACCTTTAGCCATGTTGCACTCCTTTTTCTCAAGCAATGGTGGCGTAAAGCTCACCGGCCGATATGGATGTCGTTTTAAAAATGCAGTGATAATTTATCAAAACATCGTTTCAATGTTTGTGATGGTGAGCGCACTTTGTACGAAAAGGCAGTAAATTCAACCTTGAGTAACAGTCCAAATCCTCCGCTGCTTTGCGGGATCTTTGTTTTTTAACGGATATATCTCACATTTAAGTTAATTCTCAATGTTTCTATTTCATTGAAATAAAATGACTTTATTTTTTTATCTTTGTTGGGGTTAAGCATATTCGTGATCCCATTTGCATTTTTGCTAATATCAAGCAGAAAAAGTGAAACAACGTTTTAATTGCAATTGAAAACCCATTTCATCAGCGATAAGATGACCTCATTGACAAAGCGGAACCCTGTTTCAGGACGCTTAATAAAGATAAACAGATGGTCTGGAGGCATTCGGTGGACGTAAGACAAAGCATTCATAGTGCACATGCAAAAACGCTCGACACGCAGGGCCTGCGCAACGAATTTCTCGTTGAGCAAGTGTTTGTCGCGGATGAATACACCATGGTGTACAGCCATATCGACCGCATCATCGTTGGTGGCATTATGCCGGTGGCGAAAACCGTTTCCGTGGGCGGTGAAGTGGGCAAGCAGCTGGGCGTGAGCTACTTTCTGGAGCGTCGCGAGCTGGGCGTGATCAACATCGGCGGCGCAGGCACCATCACCGTGGACGGCAAATGTTATGAAATCGGCCATCGCGACGCGCTGTATGTCGGGAAAGGGGCGAAAGAAGTGGTGTTCGCCAGCGTCGATACGGCGAAACCGGCGAAGTTCTACTACAACTGCGCACCCGCACATACCACCTATCCAACCAAAAAAGTCACGCCGGAAGATGTTTCTCCGGTCACGCTGGGCGACAACCTCACCAGCAACCGTCGTACTATCAATAAATATTTCGTGCCCGATGTGCTGGAAACTTGCCAGCTTAGCATGGGGCTGACTGAACTCGCTCCGGGGAACCTGTGGAATACCATGCCGTGCCACACCCATGAGCGCCGTATGGAAGTGTACTTCTACTTCAATATGGATGAGGACGCCTGCGTGTTCCACATGATGGGGCAGCCGCAGGAAACCCGTCATATCGTGATGCATAACGAGCAGGCCGTCATTTCGCCGAGTTGGTCTATTCACTCTGGTGTGGGTACTAAAGCGTACACCTTCATCTGGGGAATGGTTGGTGAGAACCAGGTCTTCGATGACATGGATCACGTGGCGGTTAGGGATCTGCGCTAAGTCGCGGGCAGCACAATAATCTGCCTGTCGCGAGCAGGCGCAATACACAAGGAATTTAACATGATTTTAGATGCATTCTCTTTACAGGGTAAAGTAGCGGTAGTAACCGGTTGTGACACCGGGCTGGGTCAGGGGATGGCGCTGGGTCTCGCGGAAGCGGGCTGCGATATCGTCGGTATCAACATCGTTGAGCCGACCGATACCATTGAGCGTGTTACCGCGCTGGGCCGTCGCTTCCTGAGCCTGACCGCTGACTTGCGTTCTATCGACGGCATTCCTGCGCTGCTTGACCGTGCGGTCGCAGAATTCGGTCATATTGATATCCTGGTCAACAACGCCGGTCTGATTCGTCGCGAAGACGCGATCGACTTCAGCGAAAAAGACTGGGACGACGTAATGAACCTGAACATCAAAAGCGTGTTCTTTATGTCTCAGGCGGCGGCGAAACACTTCATCGCGCAGGGCAAAGGCGGCAAAATCATTAATATCGCCTCCATGCTCTCCTTCCAGGGCGGTATCCGCGTGCCGTCTTACACCGCATCTAAAAGCGGCGTGATGGGCGTAACGCGCCTGATGGCCAACGAGTGGGCGAAACATAACATCAACGTTAACGCTATCGCGCCGGGCTACATGGCGACCAACAATACCCAGCAACTGCGTGCGGATGAAGAACGTAGCGCGGCTATCCTTGACCGTATCCCGGCAGGTCGTTGGGGTCTGCCGAGCGATCTGATGGGGCCGATTGTCTTCCTGGCTTCCAGCGCATCCGATTACATCAACGGCTACACCGTCGCGGTGGATGGCGGCTGGTTGGCTCGCTGATTCCAGTCACACGGTGAGAACCCTGCTTTGCGGCAGGGTTTTTTTTTGCCTGTAAATCACATCAATCCATATCGTATAAATTGATTTATCCATGTGATTATTTCTATGTTGGAATCATTAATAATAAATTTTTTTAAAAACAGTAAATTAAAAATAATTGTTGAAATGTGCACCAATTTTAAAATTGGAATGTCCATCACATAACCGATATGTGCAGCCGTTTAATCCATATCTACGCGATGAACCGCCTGACGTATTTCTTTAGAAATCTCGTATGTTCAGGGAATGTTCTATTCAGTGCAGGCAGGAAAAGATGGTTACCTTAAATAGTGATTCAGTTGTGTCTCCACGCTCGCAGCGCGATACGCGGCGAATGAATCTGTTTGTCTCGGTTTCTGCGGCGGTTGCCGGTCTGTTGTTTGGTTTAGATATTGGGGTGATTGCCGGGGCGCTGCCCTTTATCACCGACCACTTTGCGCTGAGCAGCCGCTTGCAGGAGTGGGTGGTCAGCAGCATGATGCTCGGTGCGGCGCTGGGCGCGCTGTTTAACGGCTGGCTCTCTTTCCGCCTGGGGCGTAAATACAGCCTGATGGCGGCGGCGGTGCTTTTTGTACTGGGATCGCTGGGATCTGCGCTGGCCAGCAGCGTGGAAATATTGATTGCGGCGCGCGTGCTGTTGGGCGTCGCGGTGGGGATTGCCTCTTACACTGCGCCGCTTTATCTCTCTGAAATGGCGAGCGAAAACGTGCGCGGTAAGATGATCAGTATGTATCAACTGATGGTCACCCTGGGCATTGTGCTGGCGTTTCTCTCGGATACCGCATTCAGCTACACCGGAAACTGGCGCGCGATGCTTGGCGTGCTGGCGCTACCAGCGGTGATCCTGATTGTACTGGTGGTCTTCCTGCCGAACAGCCCGCGCTGGCTGGCGGAGAAGGGGCGACACATCGAAGCAGAAGAAGTGTTGCGTATGCTGCGCGATACCTCTGAAAAAGCGCGCGAAGAGCTGAATGAAATTCGCGAAAGCCTGAAGCTGAAGCAGGGCGGCTGGAAGCTTTTTAAAGCTAACCGCAACGTCCGCCGCGCGGTGTTCCTCGGTATGCTATTGCAGGCGATGCAACAGTTTACCGGGATGAACATCATCATGTACTACGCGCCGCGCATCTTCAAAATGGCGGGGTTCACCACCACGGAACAGCAGATGCTGGCGACGCTGGTCGTCGGGTTGACCTTCATGTTCGCCACCTTTATCGCCATCTTTATGGTCGATAAAGCCGGGCGTAAACCGGCGCTGAAGATTGGTTTTAGCGTGATGGCGCTGGGTACGCTGGTGCTGGGCTACTGCCTGATGCAGTTCGATAACGGCACGGCGGGAAGTGGGCTTTCATGGCTGTCGGTTGGCATGACCATGATGTGCATCGCCGGTTACGCGATGAGTGCCGCGCCGGTGGTGTGGATCCTGTGTTCTGAAATTCAGCCGCTGAAATGCCGTGACTTTGGTATTACCTGTTCCACCACCACCAATTGGGTCTCCAATATGATTATTGGCGCGACCTTCCTGACGCTGCTCGACAGCATCGGCGCGGCAGGCACGTTCTGGCTCTATACCGGGCTGAATATTGCGTTTATCGGCATTACTTTCTGGCTGATACCGGAAACCAAAAATGTCACGCTGGAGCATATCGAACGCAAACTGATGGCGGGAGAGAAGCTGCGAAATATTGGGGTGTGAAGGATAGTAGGGGTGAGTGCGCGCTGATGCCCTCACCCCGGCCCTCTCCCACA
>CAJYVI010000151.1 GCA_913778145.1 uncultured Pseudocitrobacter sp. | reverse complement strand
CCTTCAACCACCAGCGTTTCCAGCACCAGTTCGCCTTCGCTCACCAGCTGATCCTTCAACTGCCAGAGGTGTTCCAGCGGCGAACGGCGATGATACAGCACGCCCATTGAGAACACGGTATCAAAGGCCTTCAGCGCCGGAAGTTGCTCGATACCGAGCGGCAGCAGGTGCGCGCGCTGGTCATTTCCCAGCAGTTTGCGCACCGCTTCAAACTGGCACAGGAACAGCTGCGTGGGGTCGATACCCACCGCCAGATGCGCACCCGCGCCAATCATGCGCCACATGTGATAGCCACTGCCACAGCCGACATCCAGAATGGTGCGCCCGGTCAGGTCGGACAGGTGCGGCAGCACGCGTTCCCATTTCCAGTCGGAACGCCATTCGGTATCAATATTCACGCCATAAAGCGAATACGGACCTTTACGCCACGGCATCAGGTTACGCATCAGCGTATCAATGCGTTTGGTTTGCCCCTCGCTGAGCGGCGTTTCGCTCTCGGCGGTCACGCTGTGCAGCAGGTCCAGTTTCCACGGGGTGATTTCCGGCAGGAACTCAACGGCGTTGGACCACTGCTTAAACAAACCGTGCTGATCGCGCTGCCAGGTGGCGATTTGCGCGGGCAGGGTTTCCAGCCAGTGGGAGAGGTGGTTTTTCGCAATCAGCTGGTAAAAATTCCCGAACTCGATCATGCCGCCGCTCCTGCTTTCAGTGCCACCAGTGAACCGAAGTTGAAGCACTGGAACCACAGTTCGCTGTGCTCAAACCCGGCCTGGCTCAGGCGCGCTTTATGGGTTTCGACAGAATCGGTGAGCATCACATTTTCCAGCATGCTGCGCTTCTGGCTGATTTCAAGCTCGCTATAACCGTTGGCGCGTTTGAAATCGTGATGCATGTTAAACAACAGTTCGCCGACGGTTGAATCTTCGAAGCTGAATTTTTCTGACAGCACCAGCGCGCCGCCGGGATTCAACCCTTTGTAGATTTTATTCAGCAGCGCCTGGCGTTCGGCAGGCTCAAGAAATTGCAGGGTAAAGTTGAGCACCACCATCGAGGCGTTTTCAATCTCGATATCGCGGATATCACCCTCAATCACCTCAACCGGCGTTGGCGCTTTGTAGGCGTCAATGTGGCGACGGCAGCGTTCCACCATCGCCGGGGAGTTATCCACCGCGATAATTTTGCTGTTCTCATGAGCAATGTTACGGCGAATGGAGAGCGTTGCCGCACCCAGCGAACAGCCGAGATCGTAGACATTCGTTGCTGGCTGTACAAAGCGTTCCGCCAGCATACCGATCATGGAGATGATATTGGAATAGCCGGGGACGGAACGTTGGATCATATCCGGGAAGACTTCGGCTACCCGTTCATCAAAGGTCCAGTCGCCGAGACGGGCAATTGGCGCAGAAAAAAGCGTGTCGCGGTGAGACATAACGTAAAATCCGAAAAAACGAAAACGGCGTATTGTGCGCTAACGGAGGGAGAAAACCAACTCCCACGGCATATACCAGAGGTTAGCCAGCACCATCAGCAACAGAGAGAGGTAGGTGGCGCTCATGCCAGAACGACGCCAGCGGAAAAGGCGATGATGAAAACCATAATAATGCATTAAACGACCCGCCAGCAGCAGAATGCCGCACAGGTGAACCATCCAGGTTTCTGCACCGTTCATTTCCATAAACAGCAATAAAATAACGCCGATGGGAATATATTCCACCGCATTGCCATGAATACGAATCGCGCTTTGCAGTTCGCTAAAACCGCCGTCACCGTAGGCGACACGGTATTGCATGCGCAGGCGAACGACGTCGAAGGAAAACTTGATCAACAACAGTGCGGCCAGTACGGCATAAAGCGCACTTACCATACAAACTCCCTTTCTCGCTGGCAGATGGCATTCACTATGATAGGTAGGAATATCAAAAAAGAGAAGATTGTTGTGGGATCGCGGGCGCAGAACCTACTTCCGGCAACGCGATTTGCAGGTCATGCCAGAGGGTGTTAACCAGCTCCAGCGCCTGTGCAATATCGGGCGTATGTAAAAACAGATACGGTGTGGTGGTGGTGGCCCACGCGGGGAGTTTCTTCAGCCAGGCGGCAAAAAATGCCTGATTCTGCGCCATATCATCGCTACCGATAAATCGGACCATCGGATTATTGGCGGTAACAATGGCGTGAACGGGCACTTTGGGCTTTTTACGCTGGGCCTCAACGATCGCCTCGCTGTGCGGCACGGCGGCATGCACCGGGCGGCTGTCGAGAATGGTGCGATTGACGCCGCGTTCTATCAACCCACGATTCAGCTGCTGCTCGGCGTCGCCTTTATCGAAAAACTGTGGATGGCGCACTTCTATGCCGTAGGTGAAGTTTTTCGGCAGGCCGTCGAGGAAGGCCCACAGAACGGGAAGATCCTGCGGGCCAAACGTGGCGGGCAGCTGCAGCCAGTATTGCCCAATCCTGTCCTCCAGCGGAGACATCCGCTGAAAAAATTCCGTGGTCAGGTCA
Organism: uncultured Pseudocitrobacter sp.; assembly: GCA_913778145.1. Taxonomy (GTDB): domain Bacteria; phylum Pseudomonadota; class Gammaproteobacteria; order Enterobacterales; family Enterobacteriaceae; genus Pseudocitrobacter. Next base: position 6,662 of record CAJYVI010000151.1, on the reverse strand, counting down.
GCGCAGTGGCGCAGTTTTGCTTCGTGGGAAATGGTCGCCGGGAATTTAAAACAGAAGCGAAAATCATCGCCGGTCTGTTCGCGCCAGCGCGTGACAATTTCCGCTTTCGGCAGAGCATAGAGCGTGGTATTCCCCTCTACGCAGTTAAAGTAGCGAGCGTAATCCTCCAGCCCGCTAATGCCCTGGCGCGCCCATTTAGCATGTGACCACTGCGGCAGACCGATGTAGATCATAGCGCCTGAGCAATCTCTTCTGTACTGCGCACGCGAGCGATACGCGGGAAAATATGCGTCATGCTGCCCTGGTGTTGTTCCGCAGTGGCGGCGCTGCACGCGTCTTCAGCAATGATCAGATTGAAACCCAGTTCCCAGGCGTTGCGCGCGGTGGATTCCACGCCAATGTTGGTGGAAATACCGCACAGGATAATGGTGTCGATGCCGCGACGGCGCAGCTGTAATTCCAGGTCGGTGCCATAAAACGCGCCCCACTGGCGTTTAGTCACTTCAATATCGTGCTCGTGTTTGCCAAGCGCCTGTGGATAGGTCCACCAGTTGTCCGGCAGCGCGTGCGCGCCCGCCTGTGCATCAACCGGCTGTTTCAGCGCTTCGGCGAAATCGGCAGACCAGCCCACGCGCACCATCACCACCGGGGAACCCGCTGCGCGGCATTTTTCCGCCAGACGGGCCGCCCGGGTGACCACATCACTCGCCGTATGCGGGCCACCGGCGAAAGGCAGAATGCCTTCCTGCAGGTCAATAATTACCAGCGCGGTCTTTTTCGCATCAATATTCAACATCACGTTTCTCATCTAAACAGGCAAACAGAGCAATACCTTACGACGACTGAACGGTTATCAGCGGGATCTATTTTGTTAATTTTTGTGAGTCTGCGCAATAAGCGTTCAGCTAATGCGCGGATAAACCGCAGCGGGCTTATCGCCAGCGAGAATTTCCAGTATAATAACCCCCTTTTTTCATCCAGTAGTGACATTCAGCTAAAGCTGCGACAGTTGTGCCTGCGGCTAAGTTAAGGGATATCTCATGCGTACAGAATATTGCGGACAGCTTCGACCGTCCCACGTTGGGCAGCAGGTGACTCTGTGTGGTTGGGTCAACCGTCGTCGTGATCTCGGTAGCCTCATCTTCATTGATATGCGTGACCGCGAAGGCATCGTGCAGGTGTTTTTCGATCCGGATCGTGCCGACGCATTAAAGCTGGCCTCCGAACTGCGTAATGAGTTCTGCATTCAGGTCACCGGCACCGTGCGTGCGCGTGACGAGAAAAACGTCAACGCCGACATGGCCACCGGCGAAATCGAAGTGCTTGCGTCTGATCTGACCATCATCAACCGTTCAGAATCACTGCCGCTGGATTCAAACCACGTTAACACCGAAGAAGCGCGTCTGAAGTACCGCTACCTCGACCTGCGTCGCCCGGAAATGGCGCAGCGCCTGAAAACCCGCGCGAAAATCACCAGCTTCGTGCGTCGCTTTATGGACGATCACGGTTTCCTCGATATCGAAACCCCGATGCTGACCAAAGCGACCCCGGAAGGTGCGCGCGACTACCTGGTACCGTCTCGCGTACATAAAGGGAAATTCTACGCGCTGCCGCAGTCTCCGCAGCTGTTCAAACAGCTGCTGATGATGTCAGGTTTCGACCGCTACTATCAGATCGTTAAATGCTTCCGTGACGAAGACCTGCGTGCTGACCGTCAGCCGGAATTCACCCAGATCGACGTCGAAACCTCCTTCCTGACCGCGCCGCAGGTGCGTGAAATTATGGAAGCGATGATTCGTCAGCTGTGGCTGGAAATCAAAGGCGTAGATCTGGGCGATTTCCCGATCATGACCTTTGCCGAAGCTGAACGCCGTTACGGTTCTGATAAACCAGATCTGCGTAACCCGATGGAACTGGTGGACGTCGCTGACCTGCTGAAAGACGTTGAGTTCGCGGTCTTCGCTGGCCCGGCAAACGATCCGAAAGGCCGCGTAGCAGCGCTGCGTGTACCAGGCGGTGCGGCACTCACACGTAAGCTTATCGACGAATACGGCAATTTCGTGAAGATCTACGGCGCGAAAGGTCTGGCTTATATTAAAGTCAACGAACGTGCTAAAGGTCTCGACGGCATTAACAGCCCGGTCGCCAAATTCCTGAACGCAGAAATCGTTGAAGCGATCCTTGAGCGCACCGGCGCACAAGATGGCGACATGATCTTCTTCGGCGCGGACAACAAAAAAGTGGTTGCCGACGCGCTGGGCGCACTGCGTCTGAAACTGGGTAAAGACCTTAACCTGACCGACGAGTCCAAATGGGCACCGCTGTGGGTTATCGACTTCCCAATGTTTGAAGACGACGGTGAAGGCGGCCTGACCGCGATGCACCACCCGTTCACCTCGCCGAAAGACATGACCGCAGACGAACTGAAAGCGGCACCGGAAGACGCGGTAGCGAATGCCTACGACATGGTCATCAACGGCTATGAAGTGGGCGGCGGTTCCGTGCGTATTCACCGTGGTGAAATGCAGCAGACCGTGTTCGGCATTCTGGGTATTAACGAACAGGAACAGCGCGAGAAATTCGGCTTCCTGCTCGATGCCCTGAAATACGGTACGCCGCCGCATGCAGGTCTGGCATTCGGTCTTGACCGTCTGACCATGCTGCTGACCGGCACCGATAACATCCGTGACGTTATCGCCTTCCCGAAAACCACGGCAGCAGCCTGTCTGATGACCGAAGCGCCAAGCTTCGCGAATCCGGCTTCTCTGGCTGAACTGAACATTCAGGTCGTGGCGAAGGAAGCAAAAGAGTCTGCGGAGAACAAGTAATATGTCATTCAAGCGTCCCGTGTCGATTCTCGTGGTGATTTATGCCGAGGACACGAAGCGGGTGCTGATGCTACAGCGGCGCGATGATCCTGATTTCTGGCAGTCGGTTACCGGCAGCGTGGAAGAGGGTGAAACCGCGCCGCAGGCCGCCGCGCGTGAAGTAAAGGAAGAGGTCTCTGTCGATATTTTCGCAGAGCGTCTGAATCTTATGGATTGTCAGCGTACGGTGGAGTTTGAAATTTTTAGTCATTTACGTCATCGCTATGCGCCGGGCGTCATGCGCAATACCGAATCCTGGTTTTGCCTTGCGCTCCCTCACGAACGGGAGATCGTGTTCACTGAACATCTGACCTACCGCTGGGTTAATGCTGTGGACGCCGCGGCATTAACCAAGTCGTGGAGCAACCGGCAGGCGATTGAAGAGTTTGTAATTAACGCCGCCTGATAGGGCGCGCTTTTTGAGGAAATATTTATGGCAGGTCATAGTAAATGGGCCAACACCAAACACCGCAAAGCGGCACAGGATGCCAAGCGCGGTAAAATCTTCACCAAAATCATTCGTGAGCTGGTAACGGCTGCACGTCTGGGCGGTGGCGATCCTGCGTCTAACCCGCGTCTGCGTGCGGCAGTCGATAAAGCGCTGTCGAATAACATGACGCGTGACACCCTGAACCGTGCCATCGCGCGTGGCGTGGGCGGTGATGACGATGCGAACATGGAAACCATTATTTATGAAGGTTACGGCCCTGGCGGTACTGCGGTGATGGTTGAATGTCTGTCTGACAACCGTAACCGTACCGTTGCGGAAGTACGTCACGCGTTCACCAAAACCGGTGGTAACCTGGGCACTGACGGCTCCGTTGCTTACCTGTTCAGCAAGAAAGGCGTGATCTCCTTCGAGAAAGGCGATGAAGACGCGATCATGGAAGCGGCGCTGGAAGCGGGTGCAGAAGACGTTGTGACCTTCGACGATGGCGCAATCGACGTCTACACCGCATGGGAAGAGATGGGCGCAGTACGTGATGCGCTGGAAGCCGCTGGCCTGAAAGCCGACGAAGCAGAAGTCTCCATGATCCCTTCGACTAAAGCAGATATGGATGCAGAAACTGCGCCGAAACTGCTGCGTCTGATCGATATGCTGGAAGACTGCGATGATGTGCAGGAAGTCTACCATAACGGTGAGATCTCTGATGAGGTAGCAGCGACTCTGTAATGGAGCCGTTCACTCAACAACCGGAGGTGCGTGTTGTCGATTATTCTCGGGATTGACCCCGGCTCACGCATCACCGGTTACGGCGTCATCCGCCAGGTTGGCAGGCAGCTTACCTATTTAGGCAGCGGCTGCATTCGAACCAAGGTGGATGACTTGCCGTCCCGCCTGAAACTTATTTACGCTGGCGTCAGCGAAATCATCACCCAGTTCCAGCCTGATTATTTTGCCATTGAGCAAGTCTTTATGGCGAAGAATGCCGACTCAGCCTTAAAGCTGGGGCAGGCGCGCGGCGTGGCGATTGTCGCGGCGGTGAATCAGGATCTACCGGTGTTTGAATATGCCGCCCGTCAGGTCAAGCAGACCGTCGTAGGCATTGGTAGCGCGGAGAAAAGCCAGGTGCAGCATATGGTGCGCACGCTACTGAAGCTCCCCGCGAATCCGCAAGCCGATGCCGCCGATGCGCTGGCGATTGCCATCACCCACTGCCATGTCAGCCAGAACGCGATGCAAATGAGCGAATCGCGGCTAAATCTGGCGAGAGGGCGACTGCGTTAGTTATATCGTCTCAGCCATTTCTGGCTGAGGCGTTTCTATCCCTTTTGCATCAATCAACACTAAATTCGGATGATGCCACAAGCTGGCTGGCGTGACGGTTTTTCGCTCCCATGGAATAGAACCCAGAAACCAGAACTTCCAGAAGGTGAGTTTGGCGTTGGGGTTGCCAGATAATAAATCACTGAATGATTCGATATTACCTATGCTTATAGATAAGGCTTGTTTATAAATATCAAACACAAACTTTGAACAAAATTGGCGAGAGGAGTTGTAATTAAAGCCAGTATGATAAAGTTTATGTAATCGAGATGGGACTTGTTCAATAAGTGCTATTTTTTGTGATTCATCCAAACCACCCGTAAGACGTTTTATCGCATAACGTTGGCATGAAGAACGTGCAATAAATCGGGCTAATGTGGTCGTGGTGGAGAGCGGGACGCGACTTTCCGCGACCAGATAATCACTACCATCATGGCCAATTATTATTCCAACGTGATTACTCCAACACTGCGAAGCTTCTGATATTTGACCAAACAGATGTGTTCCTATTGTTGTAAAAACAACATCGCCTACTTCATATTTATCGGGATTATTAATTTCCATTATTTTAGTCCGTTTGATGAAAAACGGTATAGTAAATAACACATATTAAAAGTAGCGGAAAGTTATTGCGTACGCTTAGGGTTAATACATAATTTTGTTAAATGGGAATGCTTGGATGGTTATATTATTTTGATAGACACTTTGCCGTTAGTGGGGGGGCTGACAATGACAGTGATGGGGTCAATTTCTGCTTTTTCTTCATCCCCCGCTGGATATCTATCCAGCATTTTTTTATGATACACCTTTGTATCAGAGCCATTAACGCAGGAGCGTCATGTGATAGGCAGACTCAGAGGCATCATCATTGAAAAACAACCCCCGTTAGTACTGCTGGAAACGGGCGGCGTCGGCTATGAAGTCCATATGCCGATGACCTGCTTCTATGAGCTGCCGGAAGCGGGGCAGGAAGCCATCATCTTCACCCACTTCGTGGTGCGCGAAGATGCACAGCTGCTGTACGGCTTTAACAACAAACAGGAACGCACCCTGTTTAAAGAATTAATTAAAACCAACGGTGTAGGTCCGAAACTGGCGCTGGCGATCCTCTCCGGTATGTCGGCGCAGCAGTTCGTCAATGCCGTAGAACGCGAAGAACTCGGCGCGCTGGTGAAACTGCCGGGCATCGGCAAAAAAACCGCCGAGCGTTTGATTGTTGAAATGAAAGACCGCTTCAAGGGGCTGCATGGCGACCTGTTTACGCCGGCCGCCGATCTGGTGCTTACCTCTCCGGCAAGCCCGGCGACGGACGATGCCGAGCAGGAAGCGGTTGCCGCGCTGGTGGCGCTGGGCTATAAACCTCAGGAAGCCAGCCGGATGGTCAGCAAAATCGCGCGTCCGGATGCCAATAGCGAAACATTGATCCGCGAAGCGTTACGCGCTGCGCTGTGAGGTAGAGGATGATTGAAGCAGACCGCCTGATTAGTGCTGAAAGCACGCTGCCGGAAGATGTGGCAGATCGCGCCATCAGGCCAAAATTACTGGAAGAGTATATTGGTCAGCCGCAGGTGCGATCGCAGATGGAGATTTTTATCCAGGCTGCGAAACTGCGTGGCGATGCGCTCGACCACCTGCTGATTTTCGGCCCGCCGGGTTTAGGTAAAACGACGCTTGCCAACATTGTCGCCAATGAAATGGGCGTGAATTTGCGTACAACCTCTGGCCCGGTGCTGGAGAAAGCGGGCGATCTGGCGGCGATGCTCACCAACCTTGAACCTCATGACGTGCTCTTTATCGATGAAATTCATCGACTGTCGCCGGTGGTGGAAGAGGTCCTCTATCCCGCGATGGAGGATTATCAACTCGATATTATGATTGGCGAAGGCCCGGCGGCGCGCTCGATCAAAATCGATTTGCCGCCGTTTACCCTGATTGGCGCGACCACGCGTGCGGGGTCGTTGACTTCTCCGCTGCGTGACCGTTTCGGTATCGTCCAGCGTCTTGAGTTCTATCAGGTGCCAGACCTG
>CAJYVI010000150.1 GCA_913778145.1 uncultured Pseudocitrobacter sp. | reverse complement strand
TGAAATCAAGGCGTTGCATAGGTCGGGTCTCAGTCCAGGGCATAGTGAGTCTCCTCTTCTATGCCAGTTATAACTGTTACCCATGTATCCGGTCTAAAGTGTTACCCATGTTTCCGGTTCATACCCTACGCTTACCCGGCCTACAAAGGCTTGCCAGCCCGGTAAACGTACGCGCCACCGGGCAATTACTCACCAGTACAATTTCCAGCTCTGCGTCATGCGCACCAGCGCTTCAACGTAGAAATAATCCCCCCAGCTACTGCACTCATCCACGCCTTTATTCCCGGCTAAATGGTAGACCGAGTGTTTCAGCAGGCCGTTACCCGGCTCATCTACCCCCGTCAGATAATGCTTCGTCAGCGACGACATCATTCCCATCGCCCATTGCTGGTAACGCGCGCGATCCGGATCGGTGATCGGCAGAGATTTCACCAGCTCCAGCAGACCGCAAACCGCAATCGCCGCCGAAGAGGAATCACGTAACGCATCGGTGCCCTGCAACGCCAGATCCCAGTGACACACCGCATCCTCCGGCAGGCGATTAAGGAAGTAGTTCGCCAGCTTTTTCGACAGGCTAATCAGTTCTTTGTCTCCGGTGTAGAGGTAACTCAGCATAAAACCGTAGATCCCCCACGCCTGCCCGCGCGACCAGCAGGAGTCATCCGCATAGCCCTGCTGCGTATTGCCAAAGCGCGGCGCGCCGGTCTGCACATCCATATAGTAGGTGTGATAAGTCGATGCGTCGCCGCGTACCAGATACTTCGCCGACTGACGCACGTGCGCTTTCGCCGCATCGGCAAAACGCGGGTCGCCGGTTTGTTCGCTGGCCCAGTAGAGCAGCGGCAGATTCATGGTGCAGTCGATAATCATGCGCCCGGCCTGCGCGGGATCGTTAAGATCGCCCCAGGCCTGAATGATCTCCGCTTTGCGATGAAAACGCTCCAGTAGCGCCTCCGCAGCCATCAGGGAGAAACCACGCGCATCACGATTTTCCGTCAGACGCCAGGCGGCTACACAGGAGAGCGTGTACAGGAAACCGAGATCGTGCGTGTTGGTATCGTGTCGCCCGGCAATGCGCAGGCCAAACGATCGCACATGTTTTTCCGCCAATGCGCGGAAAGCCTCATCACCGCTCATCTCCCAGGCGAGCCACAGTTGGCCGGTCCAGAAACTGGTGGTCCACTCGACGTTTTCCGTCAGCGGATAAACCCCTTTTTCACAGGTTTCTGCCGGAAATTTCTCACCAAATTCAGCCATATGGCGGCGAATCAGCGTCAGAACGTGCTGTCGCGCAGCGCCCATCTCATCGTTAAACGCGTCCATATTCACCGGCGCGCCCGGAAATTCCGGTAATGTTTCTTCAATGACGGAATTGTGCATTTTTATGTCCTTATTACTCTTCGGTTCAGGATTATTTACCCGCATTGTTTTCAGCCACATTCAGCGCCGCGGGGCGATTGCGTTGGGTACGGCAGGCGGATAAGGTAAATGCCGAGATAACAGTAAACAGCAGGGCGATTGACCCCATCAGGATGTACGTTTTTTCAAAACCAATGCGGTCATAAAGAATGCCCGCAGGCGAAGAGACCACCACGTTGCCGACATATAACATCGCCTGGTAGCCCAGCAGATACATGGTCGCATTGACACGTTTATCGAAATGTTCGGCGATATATTTAAACACCGACACCAGCAGCAAACAGATTTCCAGACCATACAGCGGCTTCAGTACGGAAATAAGCAGATGCGAGTCACACAGTCCAGAAATAATCAGGCGCGCACCGACCACGGCCCCGACGATTAATAACCCACGTTTAGCCCCGATATAATTCACCACCAGCGGAATAAACATGTACATCACGAATTCAATGCCGGACTGCACGGTACCGAGATAGCCGAACAGCGCGTTGCCCTGATGAACATCTTCGAAGAAGGTGACGAAATAACGCGAGAACTGCTGCTCTGCGATAAACATCATCCACGCAACGCCCGCGACATACATGCAGAAGGCCCAGAATTTACCGCTTCGCAGCAGCGCGTAGACATCTGCCGGGGCGATTTTCTCTTTTGTCAGCACTTCGCTTGCGTGAACGGAGTTAGTGTTCACTTTCAGGCTGATAAGCACCACCAGCATGATAATCGACGCCACGCTGCCCATAATAAAGTTATACGCGGGCGAGAGGTTAAACAGCAGGCCGGAGAAAGAGGACGCCACCGCCCAGCCGAGCGATCCCCACATACGGATCTGTCCGAACTCCATGCCGTTCAGGCGGCTGTAACGGTCCGCATAGGATTCACAGGCCGCCACGCCCGCATACCAGGCAAAGCTCAGGTAAATCGCGCCGACGATAATTCCCAGCATGGTATGCGACAGTAGCAGCGGCTGATAGACATAAATAAAAAAAGGCGCCATCAGGGCAGAGACCGCAACAACAAAATAGAGCAGGCATTTGCTCATGCCAATTTTATCGAGTATATAGCCGTAAATCGGTTTCAGTATAACGGCAAAAATACCATTCACCGCGAATACTGTACCAATCACCGTTCCGCTTAAATTAGCCTTTTGCCCTAACCAGATAGCAAATAACCCAATACTGGCGGACCAGGTAAAAAAGTAGAGAAAGATAAAGGTACTTATTTTGTAATATTCAAGCCTGTTTTGAGACGATAACTTTTCCATACCATCCTCGACGAAAGCATGTAGGGTCAACAGAAGTATTCCGGGCCTGCGCCCGGAAAATTAAAAACTCAGAACCGCATATTGTTTATCTGATTCACCAATGACTCTGAGCGTATTCTTTTCAATAACCAGCCGCGGCGGCTGTTGATATTTTTTAGTGATATCGCCGCTGGCAGCCACCGCACAGCAGAGCCAGTGCTCACCCGGTGTCAGGTCGGCGATGAGTAAGGGAATCGACGCGCATTCGGCGAACATCACGCTGCTGTTCGGCGGCGTCACCACCGCCTCCCCCTGGCGCGTAAGCGCAGGCGAGAGATCGGCAATCACGCTGACACCGTTGCGCGCGGTAATCTGACACCGCCCTTCGCCCTGCTGCGCATCGGCCTTCATCACCGCGAAACCGCCCTCGGCACTCTGCAAATGACGCGCGGTATCCAGACGATGCACACGCACGTGCCACTCGCCCGCCGGGATAAGCCAGGTGATGACGTGCACGTCGCGCCAGGGCGACCAGCGTGAAACGATCGCATTCTCCTGCATCTCAACGCTTTCGCATTCCCGACGCCCGCGCCAGTAGTTATCGTTATCAGCAAGCAGCAGCATCGAATCGCTGGCCGCATGCTTGATGCCGTAGCGCCCGCGTTCGATAGTGAAACCAAAGCGGCTGGAGTAGGCAAATTTGGTGTACTTGGCGTCGGTATTCACATAGTTGTTCAGCTCCAGCTGGCCGGAGGTGAGCATCACGACGTGCTGCGAATGTTCACTGTGCTGCAAAACCTGCTGCGCAGGCGCAATAACGTGAACGTCCTCCAGCGCGGGCAGCGGCAGTTCTTGCGCCTGCCAGAAAGGGTGCTCCGCCGGCAGTGCCAGAATCAAAAAGACCTTCAGCGCCCAGTAAGGCGATCCCGGCGAGTTGTAGTCTTCACACATCGCCAGATTCGGGTAGGCGAAACCGAGTGTCAGGATCCCGTAGCGATCGAAAATCGGTTTTTCCAGCCACCAGCGCAAATGACGCAAAATGATGCCCTTTACCACGCCCGGCGAGAAGACATCCAGCCCGGCGAATGCCACGCCGCTCCAGAAAGCGACCATGGCAAAACGATAGGTCAGACTACGGCCAAACGGCACGGAAGCGCCATCGGCAGCGGAGAGATAGATAAAGTCGCGGGCAAACAGCGTGGCGCGTTCGCGGATCGTTGCCGCACGCTGCGGATCGTCGCTGCCGTTCAGGGTCGCGTAGATCAAGCCGTAGAAATGAAAGGCCATCGAGATGTAATAATCTTTGGGCCGCCCCGGGCCGTCGGAATACCAGCCATCGCCCAGATAGTAGGCTTCCATCATTGCGAAGCGTTTATCGATTGCCAGAAGATCGTAAGGCAGCCCGGCGCGCTTAAAGCCCAGCTGCACCATAATGGCAAAGTAGTTCCAGTTGCTGTCCGGCATTTGCGAATCGGTGATTTGATCCAGCCAGCGGTGCAAATTATTCAGCTCAGCGGCGCTGAAATGCTCGGTAAAGCTACCCTGTAACAGCGCCAGCCCAAGGCCATAGGCCGCCATCTCGACCAGTCGTTGATCGTACGGGCCGGTTTCACCCCAGTACGCCGGGCTTTGCGGATCGGTACCGAGCTTAATGGCGGTGAAATATTTGTCGCTGAAGGGCACCTCTGCCCCACCCGCCAGCAGCGGGAAAAGGCCCCACAGTGCGCGCGACAAGCCTTCCATTTCGGCAATCTCCACACTGTAATGCGCGCAGGTATCGCCCAACGAGAATTGCGCCGCACCGGCGGGAAACTGTTTATCCAGCGCGCTCAACATGCTTGTGAGCGCGTTCACCACCTCTTCACGCGAAGACAATGAATTTGATTTTTCCATCACCGCCAGAACCCTCTGCTTAGCCATCCTCGAAAGTGGCTCAAGCATAGAGAATCGGACAGGGCCTGAAATGTTAACCCGGTCACAACTGATATGATTAAATAAACCGCAGCTTGATAAAATTTAAAACGGTGGTTTAGTGGGGGAATTAATAACGTAAAAATTTAATTCTGTTGCTATGAGTACATCATTAAATGCGGAACGTCTGGAGCTAATCACGCTGAAGGATAAGGTGGCATCATTCAGCCGCCTGTACGCCAACAGCGTGCGATATCACCACTGGCATCAGTGTCTGGAAGTGTTGTACGTCGAGGAGGGGTTCGGCGTGGTGATTGTCGATAATCGCCAGTACACCATGCGCCCGGGGCGGCTGTTTTTCTTCCCGCCGTTTACGCTGCACAAAGTGATGGTGGATGAACAAGCGCATGACACCTACCGCCGCACGATTATTCATCTCGATCAGCATGCGATTGTGCGCCTGCTGCGCGATTTTCCCGAGGCGCGCAGCCGTCTGCAAATGCTGGCGCAGCGCGCTGGCCCGGCGTTTGTCGCCGACCTCGCCGACGCGCATGCCCACGTCGATTATCTCTTTACGCTCTACGCGCAGCTTGCCGTTTGCGGGCTTAGCGCGGAGCATGTCGCCAGCCTGCTGATGGCGTTGTTGCGCATGTTGCCGCCGGTGCAGGAAAAAATGCCGGAAGGTAACCACGGGATCGCCAGCCCGGTAATGTTCTGGATAGAAGAGAATTATCGGCAAAAATTCAGCCTCGAAAAGCTGGCGCAGGATCTCGGCAAATCGCGCAGCTATCTTTCGCGACGCTTTCACGTCGAGACCGGGGAATATATTCATAACTATCTGAATACCATACGGCTACGGCGAGCCTGCGAATTGCTGCTGCATAGCCCGATGAGCGTGGCGGAGGTGGCAAGCCAGGTCGGTTTCGCCGACACCACATGGTTTATCAGCTCGTTTAAGAAAGGGATTGGCGAAACGCCGTTACAGTATCGGAAAAATCATCGATGAAATTAAAAAAACCCTCTCCGGAGAGAGGGTCGGAATCAGGCCTCAATATCCGCCATATCGCCTTTTTCCTGCAACCAGTTGCGACGGTCTTCCGAACGCTTCTTGGCCAGCAGCATATCCATCACCGCATTGGTCTGCTGTTCATCTTCATCATCAATAATCAGCTGCACCAGACGACGCGTATTCGGATCCAGCGTGGTTTCACGCAGTTGCATCGGGTTCATTTCACCCAGCCCTTTAAAGCGCTGAACGTTCGGTTTGCCTTTCTTGCGCTTCAGCTGTTCCAGCACGCCCGCTTTCTCTTCTTCGGTCAGAGCGTAATAGACTTCTTTGCCGAGATCGATACGGTAAAGCGGCGGCAGCGCCACGTAAACGTGGCCCTGTTTCACCACCGAGCGGAAATGTTTCACAAACAGCGCGCACAGCAGCGTCGCGATGTGCAGACCATCGGAGTCCGCATCCGCAAGGATACAGATTTTGCCGTAACGCAGCTGGCTGAGATCGTCGCTATCCGGATCGATACCGATCGCCACGGAGATGTCGTGCACTTCCTGCGAGGCCAGCACTTCATCGGACGAAACTTCCCAGGTGTTGAGGATCTTCCCTTTCAGCGGCATTATCGCTTGATATTCACGATCGCGCGCCTGCTTGGCGGAACCGCCCGCGGAGTCACCTTCCACGAGGAACAGTTCGGTACGGTTGAGATCCTGCGCAGTGCAGTCTGCCAGTTTGCCTGGCAGCGCCGGGCCGCTGGTCAGTTTTTTACGCACCACTTTTTTCGCCGCGCGCATACGGCGTTGAGCGCTGGAAATCGCCATTTCGGCCAGCATTTCCGCAGCCTGAACGTTCTGGTTCAGCCACAGAGAAAACGCATCTTTCACCACGCCAGAAACAAATGCGGCGCACTGACGCGAAGAGAGTCGTTCTTTAGTCTGACCGGCAAACTGCGGATCCTGCATTTTCACCGACAATACGTACGCGCAGCGTTCCCAGATATCTTCCGCCGTCAGCTTCACGCCGCGCGGCAGAATATTGCGGTACTCGCAGAATTCACGCATCGCGTCGAGCAGGCCCTGACGCAGACCGTTGACGTGGGTACCGCCCTGCATGGTTGGAATCAGGTTAACGTAGCTTTCGGTCAGCAGTTCACCGCCTTCCGGTAGCCACAGCAGCGCCCAATCAACCGCTTCCGTTTCACCAGAGAAGGTTCCGACAAACGGCTGTTCCGGTAACGTCGTCAGGCCGTTGACCGCTTCTTTCAGGTAATCCGTCAAGCCGTCTTCATAGCGCCAGCTCTGCTCGGTGTTGTTCACTTTGTCTTTAAAAACGATTTCCACGCCAGGGCAGAGCACCGCTTTCGCTTTCAACACGTGGTTGAGGCGCGAAACGGAGAAGCGCGGGCTGTCGAAGAAGCTTTCGTCCGGCCAGAAGTGAACGCTGGTACCGGTATTGCGTTTGCCGCAGGTGCCGGTCACGTGCAGGTCTTCTACTTTATCGCCATTTTCAAAGGCGATGCTGTAGACCTGGCCGTCGCGACGCACGTTCACTTCCACGCGTTTGGACAAGGCGTTAACCACCGAAATCCCCACGCCGTGCAGGCCGCCGGAGAACTGGTAGTTTTTGTTGGAGAATTTACCGCCTGCATGCAGGCGGCAAAGAATCAGCTCGACCGCCGGTACACCCTCTTCCGGGTGAATGTCGACCGGCATGCCGCGCCCGTCGTCGATAACTTCCAGCGACTGGTCAGCATGAAGAATGACTTCGACACGTTTTGCGTGGCCCGCCAGCGCTTCATCGACGCTGTTATCGATCACTTCCTGACCGAGATGGTTAGGGCGTGTGGTATCCGTGTACATTCCCGGACGGCGGCGAACCGGCTCAAGCCCGGTGAGTACCTCAATGGCATCAGCGTTATAAGAAGATTGTGTCATGATCTGTTCGTAGGTAATGGGAGCGGCTTAATGCAGCCCCAGAAAGTCGATAATCTGTGTGAAATGATCTTCAAAACCAACAAATGCGTGATTACCGCCCTCCTCTACCGTTTGGCGGCAGGAGGCGAAATAGTCAACGGCCTGGCGGTAATCAAGCACTTCATCGCCCGTTTGCTGTAGCAACCAGATGAGATCCGGCGCTTCCAGCGGGTCAATTCGCATCACTTTGAGATCGTAAATATGGCGAGACTCTAGCACATAATGCTCACCCGTGTAGGGATTCTCGTTCGGACCGAGGAAGTTCGTCAGCAGCTCATACGGGCGTATCGCCGGGTTCACTACCACGGCGGGCAGCATGAAGCACTGCGACAGCCAGGTGGCGTAATAGCCACCCAGTGAGGAACCGACCACGCCCAGCGGTTCGCCGCCGTGCTTTAACACCAGCGCTTCCAGCATCTCTGCGGCTTCAGCGGGATATGATGGCAGCTGCGGAATCACCATGGTGATATCCGGGTAATGCTCCGCCAGCCACGTTTTCAGCGCCGTCGCTTTGGCAGACCAGGGCGAGCTGTTAAACCCGTGCAGATAGAGAAGTGTAGCCATCAGTATCCTTCTGACGCCGTATCCGGGTGAAACTCCGACCCGGCAAGGCGGCAAACTTCGGTGGTCAGCGAACCGTCAGCATGCAGCTCCAGCCAGCGCCAGCCTGGCGAAACGGTATCCAGCGTAAAGTTGGCACAGTGAGGTTTAAACTGCACGCAGGTGGATGGCGTCGCCATCATCCGTCGACCGTTCCAGTCGAGATCCAGTTCCTGATGAATATGACCGCACAACAGGTGCTTCACCTTCGGGAAATTCACCAGCACGTTATCCAGCGACGCGGCGTTGCGCAGGCTGTGTTGATCGAGCCAGCTACATCCCGCAGGCAGCGGGTGATGATGCAACAGCAGCAGCGTATAACGTTCCGGCGCCTCCGCCAGCCGTTTTTCCAGCCACTCCAGTTGAAAGTCGCTCAGTTCGCCGTGAGGCACGCCAAAGACCTGACTGTCGAGCAGCAGGATTTGCCAGTGCTCGCCCACCATTACGCGCTTAGCCGGGGAGATCCCAGCGTCCTGGAGCGTGCTGTACATGGCGGGTTGAAAGTCATGGTTGCCCGGCAGCCAAACGCAGGGCGCAGAAAACCGCGCGATGCCTTCAGCGAAATGCTGATAGGCCGCGGAGGTGTGATCCTGCGCTAAGTCGCCGGTTGCAACAACCAGGTCAACTTCACGCTGCGAAGCGGTAATCGCTTCCAGCACGGCGTGATAACTGTCCCAGGTATTCACGCCTAACAGCGTTTCACTCTTTTTAGCGAACAGGTGAGTATCAGTAATTTGCAGTAACCTGACACTGGCCCCACCAGCCAGAGGAAGGTTTAACAGGCTTTCCAAATGGTGTCCTTAGGTTTCACGATGCTTAAACCGGAATCGCCATCGCTCCATATGCTAAACAGTAACGTAACCAGTCAGCCAGAAACTGGTTAATTTGATGCTTTTCGTCGCGTTGATGCAACTTTTTATTAGGATAATCATATCGTGCTTTGAAGCGAAAAATCTGCTGACTTGAACACACTTCAGCCACCATTGCATCATGATACAGGCGTACCGTCATGGACGGCAGGCTCCAGTAGCTGACTTTCGGGTGCGTCTGTTCTATCTCAACCAGCGTCGTGTAACGCGTCGATTCGACAATCGTTAACCGATAATGCGCATTCGCCACCTGATAGTTCACTGCGTCGCCGGGCGCATCTGTGCGCGGCAGTAAGCGGCGTAGCTGGGCGAAATTGGTTTCGCACAGCCGCATCATTTCAGGAAAGTCAGGTGTATAGCGCTTCATTTTAACCACTCTTGTCGTAAGTCTTGATAATGCAGCTGCAGCCATTGCAAAGCGATGACCGTCGCCGCGTTGTCGATTTTTCCCTCTTCTACCCACTGATAAGCGCGTTCCCGACTTACCACATGAACCCGAATATCTTCGTTTTCGTCCGCCAGGCCATGAATACCTTTGGCCGTCGTTGCATCCACTTCGCCCGCTAATATCGTGAGGCGCTCGCTGGTTCCCCCAGGGCTTGCCAGGTAACTCAGCATTTTTTTTGTGCGCCCGACGATTAAGCCGGCCTCTTCCACCGCTTCGCGGCGCGCCACATCTTCAATCGTTTCGCCTTCTTCAATCATACCGGCGACCATCTCCAGCAACCACGGGCTTTCGCTGGTGTCGAAAGCGGCGATGCGGATCTGCTCAATCAGCACAACTTCATCGCGCACAGGGTCAAAGGGTAGCAAGACTGCGGCGTGACCGCGCTCAAAAATTTCGCGTTTTACTTCGCCACTCATTTCTCCGTTAAATAAACGATGACGAAAACGATACAAATCAAGCGAAAAAAAACCGCTGTACAGCGTTTCCCGTGCAATAATTTCTACATCGTTTTTCGAGAACGTAACCACTGAGTCATTCGTCTTTGTCATGATTGGTTCCAATTGCATTTGTGCTGAAATTGTGGATTTCGGGTCAGTTTGGCTACCGTTTAGCTGACTGTATGCTAGATTGATGCAAATTAACGCCGCATGGCACATTACGCCAACTTTTTAAACTGGCAGACTCTGATACAATCGGCGAATATTTTTCTGAATTAGATCAGCGCTAAGCTTCACAACAAGGAATGCAAATGAAGAAATTGCTCCCCATCCTTATTGGCCTGAGCCTTACGGGTTTCAGCGCAATGAGCCAGGCAGAGAACCTGCTGCAAGTGTATCAGCAGGCGCGTTTAAGCAACCCTGACCTGCGGAAATCCGCAGCAGATCGCGATGCTGCCTTTGAAAAGATCAACGAAGCGCGTAGCCCACTGTTGCCACAGCTTGGCCTGGGTGCTGATTATACCTATACCAATGGCTATCGCGACAACAACGGCGTCAACTCTAACGTTAGCAGCGCGTCGTTACAGTTAACGCAAACGTTGTTTGATATGTCGAAATGGCGTGCCCTGACCCTGCAAGAAAAAAGTGCGGGCATTCAGGATGTCACTTATCAGACTGACCAGCAGCAGCTTATTCTGAACACGGCGACGGCCTACTTTAACGTGCTGAGCGCGATTGATGCACTTTCCTATACTGAAGCGCAGAAACAGGCTATCTACCGTCAGTTGGATCAAACCACTCAGCGCTTTAACGTCGGTCTGGTTGCTATCACCGACGTTCAGAACGCCCGTTCACAATACGATACCGTATTGGCGAACGAAGTGACCGCGCGTAACAACCTCGATAACGCGGTTGAAGCGCTGCGTCAGGTCACCGGTAACTACTACCCGGAACTCTCCTCGCTGAACGTTGACAGCTTCTCTACCGACAAGCCGAAAGCGGTTAATGCGCTGCTGAAGGAAGCGGAAAGCCGCAACCTGTCGCTGTTACAGGCGCGTCTGAGCCAGGATTTGGCCCGTGAACAGATTCGTCAGGCACAGGACGGCCACCTGCCAACCCTGGACCTGAACGCGTCTACCAGCGTGTCCAACACCAAATATGACGGCAGCAAAACCGGTGGTTCCACCTATGCTGACCGCGATATCGGCCAGAACTCTATCGGCCTGAGCTTCAACCTGCCAATCTATAGCGGCGGTTCGGTGACATCTCAGGTGAAACAGGCACAGTACAACTTCGTTGGCGCAAGCGAGCAGTTGGAAAGCGCACACCGTACCGTAGTGCAGACCGTGCGTTCCTCCTTCAACAACGTCAATGCCTCTATCAGCAGCATCAACGCCTATAAACAAGCTGTTGTCTCTGCGCAGAGTTCATTAGACGCGATGGAAGCCGGTTACTCGGTGGGTACTCGTACCATCGTTGACGTGTTGGATGCGACCACCACGCTGTATAACGCCAAACAGCAGCTCTCCAGTGCGCGTTATAACTACCTGATTAACCAGCTGAATATCAAATCTGCGCTCGGCACCCTGAACGAACAGGATCTCCAGGCGCTGAACAGCACGCTGGGTAAACCGGTTTCAACGACGCCTGAGTCTGTTGCCCCGGAAAACCCGCAGCAGGATGCTTCCGCAGACGGCTATAACGGCGCGACCACCACCGCGAACCGTTAAGCTCAACGCTGCGTAAAAACGCCACGCCTAATACGCGTGGCGTTTTACATTGCGCAGAACGTAAGGCAACGTAAAGATCCCCCTGTTTCTTCCCCTTCTCGCTTCATTTTCAACCAGTCATCCACTATCCTGAGCGCTAATGCTCTACCACTGGGTCCAGGAAGATAACGATGAAACGGACAAATAATATTAAGCACGCCGCTTTTCGCAAAAGCTGGCGCGCACGCCATTTAACACCGGTTGCTTTCGCTGTTACCGCCGTCTTTATGCTGGCGGGCTGTGAGCAAAGCGACGAAACAGTCACCCTGTATCAAAACGCAGACGACTGCTCGGCAGCTAACCCGGGGAAAGGTGCGGAATGTACCACCGCGTTTAATAATGCACAGAAAGAAGCGGAACGTACTGCGCCGAAATATGCCACACGTGAAGATTGCGTAGCGGAATTTGGTGAAGGTCAGTGTCAGCAAACACCTGCGCAGGCAGGTGTCGCGCCAGAAAACCAGGCTCAGGCGCAAAGCAGCGGCAGCTTCTGGATGCCGCTGATGGCCGGTTACATGATGGGTCGTATGATGGGCGGCGGCGCGGGCTTCCAGCAGCAGCCGGTGTTTACCTCCAAAAACCCATCCAGCCCGGCATACGGTAAATACACCGACGCCAGCGGTAAAAACTACGGTGCCGCGCAGCCAGGCCGCACCATGACGGTACCGAAAACCGCGATGGCGCCAAAACCAGCGACCACCAGCACCGTTACCCGCGGTGGTTTTGGCGAGTCTGTCGCTAAACAGTCGACTATGCAGCGTAGCAGCGCGTCCGGCACCTCATCTCGCTCAATGGGCGGCTAAGTCAGATGGAAAGAATCAGTATTACCGAGCGCCCGGACTGGCGCGAAAAAGCCACCGAATATGGCTTTAACTTCCACACCATGTACGGCGAGCCGTACTGGAGCGAGGAAGCGTATTACAAGCTGACCCTGGCCCAGGTTGAAAAGCTGGAAGAAGTCACCGCAGAACTGCATCAGATGTGTTTAAAAGTGGTCGAGCGCGTGGTCGCCAGCGATGAGCTGATGACCAAATTCCGCATTCCGAAACACACCTGGGGCTTTGTACGCCAGTCATGGCTGACGCATCAACCTTCGCTCTATTCACGTATGGATCTGGCATGGGATGGCGTGGGCGAGCCGAAACTGCTTGAGAACAACGCCGATACGCCAACCTCGCTATACGAAGCGGCGTTCTTCCAGTGGATCTGGCTGGAAGATCAGCTCAATGCCGGTAACCTGCCGGAAGGCAGCGATCAGTTCAACAGTCTGCAAGAGAAGATCATTGAGCGCTTCACCGAACTGCGCGAGCAGCACGGTTTTCAGCTGCTGCACCTGACCTGCTGTCGCGATACCGTGGAAGATCGCGGAACCGTGCAATATCTGCAGGACTGCGCGGCAGAAGCAGAAGTAGCAACCGAGTTCCTCTATATCGACGATATTGGCTTGGGTGAAAAAGGTCAGTTTACCGATCTCCAGGATCAGGTTATCGGCAACCTCTTTAAGCTCTATCCGTGGGAGTACATGCTGCGCGAGATGTTCTCAACCAAGCTGGAAGACGCTGGCGTGCGCTGGCTGGAACCGGCATGGAAGAGCATTATTTCCAACAAAGCGCTGCTGCCGCTGCTGTGGGAAATGTTCCCGGATCATCCGAATCTGCTGCCCGCTTATTTTGCCGAAGACGATCACCCGCAGATGGACAAATATGTGGTGAAACCGATCTTCTCCCGCGAAGGCGCTAACATCTCGATCATCGAGAATGGCAAAACGCTGGAAGAAGTTGACGGCCCCTATGGTGAAGAAGGCATGATCGTGCAGCAGTTCCATCCGCTGCCGAAGTTTGGCGACAGCTATACGCTGATTGGCAGCTGGCTTATCAACGATCAACCCGCCGGGATCGGCATTCGCGAAGACCGCGCGCTGATTACCCAGGATCTTTCCCGTTTCTACCCGCATATTTTTGTCGAGTAAGTCCGGATTCAGATACCGCTTCTTATTGGGGCGGTATTTTCTCTTCACGCCAGCGACGAATCATTTCCAGTAAAGCCTCTCTTTCAAGCCGACAAGCCCGACGCTCGCGCCTGATATGGAAAATAGCATATCCTGCCAGCACAGCGACCAGGGCTATCCAGTACCACGCGATATACATTCTTTCATCCTTAAAAGTTAAATTTAATTCACATTCAATATTTTTGTTTCACATAAACATATTTTAATTTGTTTTTGCATTAAGGTTATCCTGTTATTTACCTTAAGAATAAATAACAGAATATCATGGTGAAAGATATACACCCTGCTATTTAAAACAATGCAACCAGGATCACACTCTATAACAATAGCGGTTGTGGTCGATATATCACAACTCTACTATCTCAATCATAAAATTCGCTCCATATATTTATCAAAAATATAGTTAAAAAGAAAAGATAGATTTCACCTTTATTCAGAAAGAACGATGTTTGTTTTCTCATAAATAATCCACGGGAATATATAAGGAAATATCGTTATGTTTAATCAATACCGAAAAACCCTTCTCGCGGGCGCCGTTGCGCTTACCTTTGGTTTATCTACCGCCAGCGCACTGGCTGCAGGTTTTCAACCTGCGCCACCGGCGGGCCATCTGGGTGCCGTGGTGGTTGATCCCTACGGACACGCGCCTTTAACCGCGTTGGTTGAGCTGGATAGCCATACCATTTCCGATGTGAAAGTTACCGTTCACGGAAAAGGCGAGAAAGGCGTGCCTATCAGCTATAGCGTGGGCGAGGAGTCACTGAAGAACTACGACGGTATTCCTATTTTTGGTCTGTATCAGAAGTTTGCCAACAAAGTCACCGTGGAATGGAAAGAAAATGGCAAGCCGATGAAAGACGACTATGTGGTGCAAACTTCCGCTATCGTCAACCACTATATGGATAACCGCTCCATCTCCGATCTGCAACAAACGAAAGTCGTTAAAGTCGCCAAAGGCTTTGAAGATCGCCTCTATATGGTGAATACCCATACCTTTACCGCCCAGGGCTCTGACCTGCACTGGCACGGCGAAAAATCAAAAGACGCCGGTATTCTTGATGCAGGCCCGGCAACCGGTGCGCTGGCCTTTGATATCGCACCCTTCACCTTTGTAGTCGATACCGAAGGGGAATATCGCTGGTGGCTGGACCAGGAAACTTTCTACGACGGACATGACCGCAACATCAACAAGCGCGGCTACCTGATGGGCATTCGCGAAACGCCGCGCGGCACTTATACCGCAGTACAGGGCCAGCACTGGTATGAATTCGATATGATGGGCCAGGTGCTGGAAGATCACAAACTGCCGCGTGGGTTTGTTGATGCCACCCACGAATCCATCGAAACGTCGAAAGGCACCGTGTTGCTGCGCGTCGGTAAACACAGCTATCGCCGCGATGACGGCGTACACGTCAACACCATCCGCGACCATATTCTGGAAGTGGATAAATCAGGCCGCGTGGTCGATGTCTGGGATTTGAACAAAATCCTCGACCCGATGCGTGACTCGCTGCTGGGCGCGCTCGACGCTGGTGCCGTTTGTGTAAACGTCGACCTGGCGCATGCAGGCCAGCAGGCGAAGCTGGAACCGGATACTCCGTTTGGTGATGCGCTGGGCGTAGGCCCAGGCCGCAACTGGGCGCACGTTAACTCCATCGCTTATGATGCCAAAGATGACTCCATTATCATCTCTTCACGCCATCAGGGCGTGTTCAAAATTGGCCGCGATAAGCAGGTGAAATGGATCCTTGCGCCATCCAAAGGCTGGAATAAACAGCTGGCAAGCAAACTGTTGAAACCGGTTGATGACAAAGGCAAACCGATCAGCTGTGATGAAAACGGCAACTGCCAGAACAGTGATTTCGACTTCACCTATACCCAGCATACCGCGTGGCTCTCCAGCAAAGGCACACTCACCGTCTTTGATAACGGTGATGGCCGTCATCTGGAACAACCGGCTCTGCCGACGATGAAATATTCCCGCTTTGTGGAATACAAAATCGACGAGAAAAAAGGCACTGTCCAGCAGGTTTGGGAATATGGCAAAGACCGCGGCTACGACTTCTACAGCCCGATTACCTCCGTCATCGAATATGAAAAAGATCGCAACACCATGTTTGGCTTCAGCGGCTCTATTCATTTATTCGATGTAGGCCAGCCGACCGTTGGTAAGCTCAATGAAATTGACTACAAAACCAAAGAAGTGAAAGTGGAAATCGACGTTCTGTCGGATAAACCGAATCAGACCCACTACCGCGCAATGCTGGTTCATCCGCAGCAGATGTTTAAATAAGAAGGAATGGCTATGTCTACGAAATGGATAAAATCACTATTTACCGGCGTGGTATTAACCGCCGCACTGGCAACTTCTTTTGCCGCATCGGCCTTCACCGAAGGCACCGACTATATGGTGCTGGAGAAACCGATTCCTAATGCAGATAAAACGCTGATTAAAGTCTTCAGCTACGCCTGCCCGTTCTGCTACAAATACGACAAAGCGGTCACCGGCCCGGTGTCGGAAAAAGTGAAAGATCTGGTGGCTTTCACCCCGTTCCATCTGGAAACCAAAGGTGAATACGGCAAGCAGGCCAGCGAAGTTTTTGCTGTGTTAATTGCCAAAGATAAAGCGGCGGGTATCTCCCTGTTTGATGCTAACTCACAGTTCAAAAAAGCGAAGTTTGCCTACTACGCGGCGTATCACGACAAAAAAGAGCGCTGGTCTGACGGTAAAGACCCAGCCGCCTTCATCAAAACCGGTCTGGATGCCGCAGGCATGAGCCAGGCTGATTTTGAAACCGCGCTGAAAGAGCCAGCCGTTCAGGAAACGCTGGAAAAATGGAAAGCGGCTTACGATGTGGCCAAAATCCAGGGCGTTCCGGCCTATGTCGTTAATGGTAAATATCTGATCTACACCAAGAATATTAAATCCATCGACTCTATGGCCGAGCTGATTCGCGAACTGGCGAGCAAATAACACAGGGAAACGCTTATGGCTTTCATTAAGGGATTGTGGAGAGACCTTCGCACGACACCGGTCGACACGCTGGTGAGATGGCAGGAACAGCGCTTTCTGTGGCTGTTTATGGCTATCGCGATGGGCGCGCTTATCGTGCTGGCGCACTCGTTCTTCCAGATCTATCTCTACATGGCGCCGTGCGAACAGTGTGTTTATATTCGCTACGCGATGTTTGTGATGGTATTTGGCGGCGTGATTGCGGCGATAAATCCAAAAAACATTATCCTGAAATTGATTGGCTGCGTTATGGCGTTCTACGGCAGCATTATGGGGATTAAGTTTTCAATCAAGTTGAACGGCATCCACTATGCGGTGCATAACCCGGATCCCGACGCGCTGTTTGGCGTGCAGGGGTGTTCAACTGACCCGACTTTTCCCTTTAATCTGCCGCTGGCGCAGTGGGCGCCGGAATGGTTTAAACCGACCGGAGACTGCGGCTATGACGCGCCCATCGTGCCTGATGGCGTCACGCTTAGCAGTACTCAACAGTGGTTTGTTGATTTGTACCAAAGTTCTGAAGGCTGGTATCTCCTGCCGCCATGGCACTTTATGAATATGGCGCAGGCGTGCATGCTCGCTTTCGGTACTTGCCTGGTGCTGCTGCTGATTATGAGCGCAGCCTGGGGAATGAAGCTGATTAGACGTTAAAGCAAAACGGCGCTGTGCTTATTACGCCCACCAACAGCTGCAATGTGTAAATATTGCAGGCTATTCGTAGGCCGGGTAAGCGCAGCGCCACCCGGCAAAAAATCACCCTATCTGAACAGACAACATACTTAAGCTGCCCATCTCCAGCCCATCCACAGGAATCGTAATAGGCTCTTCACCATCCCAGCCCCCCAGAACATATAGCAGCGGCAGGAAGTGATCCGCTGTCGGGTTCGACAACGCTCCCCCTTCATGCTCCAGATAGTTCAACAGAGGATGCGCCTCCAGGGGGCCTTTCCAGTTCAGATTGGCTTTCACATAGTCATTAAACGACGTTGCCCACGGGTATGGCGTACCGTCACCGTGCCATTTTGCGGTACGCAGGTTATGCACCACGTTACCGCTAGCCACCAGCATAATCCCCTCATCGCGCAGGCTGGCGAGCTTACGCCCCATCGCCATATGCCACGCCGCCGGTTTGGTGCTATCGAGGCTTAGCTGCACCATCGGAATATCCGCATTCGGGTACATCTTGATTAATACGCCCCAGGAGCCGTGGTCAAAACCCCAGGCTTCTTTATCCAGCGTCACAGGCACCGGTGCCAGCAGTTCCACCAACTTCTGCGCCAGTGCCGGAGAGCCCGGCGCCGGGTAGTGGATGTCGTACAGCGCCTGAGGAAAACCGCCAAAATCATGGATCGTTTTCGGCGTTTCCATAGCCGTCACGCCGGTGCCGCGGGTAAACCAGTGCGCGGAAATGACCACAATCGCTTTTGGACGCGGCAGCGTCTCGCCCAAATGCTGCCAGGTACGGGTATAGATGTTGTCTTCCAGCACGTTCATCGGGCTACCGTGACCTAAAAACAACGCTGGCATTCGGGTGCGAGACATGGTGTTATCCTCATAATGAGTACGATGTAATAACACTACATTAACCTGTTTTCTGCAGGGTGAAACTCAGATAAGCGTGATGATGATCTTCAGAAAATTTGAATGTAAGCTGGCGTAAAGACGCAATAAGCCTCTCGTAATGGACGACAATCTTTAGTATAAATGATAATCATTATCATAAGGAGTAAGCGATGTCGGTACCCTTAATTCTGACCTTATTAGCGGGTGCAGCCACGTTTATTGGCGCGATCCTTGGCGTTATCGGGCAAAAGCCGTCTAACCGCGTGCTGGCGTTTTCTCTGGGCTTTGCGGCGGGCATTATGTTGCTGATTTCCCTGATGGAAATGCTACCTGCCGCTTTGCATACTGAAGGCATGTCGCCCGTACTGGGCTACGGTATGTTTGTCGTCGGCCTGCTCGGCTATTTTGCCCTCGACCGCATGTTGCCGCATGCTCATCCTCAGGATTTAGTGCCCGCAGATGTTAAGCCCCTGCCGCCCAATATTCGCCGCACGGCGATCCTGCTGACGTTGGGCATTAGCCTGCACAACTTCCCGGAAGGTATTGCCACCTTTGTTACGGCCAGCAATAATCTCGAGCTGGGCTTCGGTATCGCGTTTGCCGTGGCGCTGCATAATATTCCGGAAGGCCTCGCCGTCTCCGGGCCGATTTATGCGGCGACGGGTTCAAAGCGCAAAGCGATATTCTGGGCCGGTATTTCCGGGATGGCGGAAATTTTAGGCGGTGTGCTGGCGTGGCTGATTCTGGGTAGTCTGGTCTCGCCGGTGGTGATGGCGGCCATTATGGCGGCAGTCGCCGGGATTATGGTGGCGCTGTCGGTCGATGAGCTGATGCCGCTTGCCAAAGAGATCGACCCCAACAATAATCCAAGCTATGGCGTGCTGTGCGGCATGTCGGTGATGGGCTTAAGTCTGGTGTTGTTGCAAGCAATTGGCTTAGGTTAAAACTTCGTGCCGTACTGCGATTAGCAGTACGGCGCAAATATGATGTTCCCTAAAATTCACACTTCGAGACTAAATATATTCCGAAATATGACGGGAAATTATTGATTATGTAGATATTTAACGTTACTTTCGAGCATCATTGAAATTCATAAAAATGAAAAATATAATCACCAAGCAAATACCAATTTTAATAATATTATTTAAAGACAATTAATTAATATTAGCTGCCGAACGATTGTAGTTAAACTAAAACCAATCAATTTTCCCTTACGATATAATTCAGCTTTAACACATTCAAACAACTTTAGCATTATATCATAAAGGATATTTTCTATGAATTCAGGAAAGAAAGCGTTGCTGGCGTTGGCCGTTTCTGCACTCATTTCTGGGTATGCAATGGCAGATGATGTACCTGGCGGTGGCGGTAAGATTACCTTTAACGGCACGGTAACCAGCGCGCCATGCACAATTAAAGACTCGGACACGGATAAAAAAGTGGGACTGGGCGAAGTTCCTGCCACCTACATCAACACCAATACTCACTCAGACGCGCAGGATTTCGACATTACGCTGGAAAACTGCACCGTGGGGGGATTTAACGATGGGGCGGGTGGGACAATATCAAAAGTGAATATCACCTTCACCAGCAGCAACGTCGTCAGCGGCGGTTCCGGCCTGTTGAGTAACACCGCTGCCGGTGGCGCCGCCAACGTCGGCGTGCGCTTAATGGATGGCGACGGCACGAATATTACCCTGGGTACCGCAAAAACTCTTGACCTGAACAAGGACTCTACAACACAAACCCTGCCGTTTAAGGCATGGATGGAAAAAACCGGTGCCGATGCTGGCACTGGTGTCGTCACCGCCACAGCAAACTATACGTTGATCTATAACTAAGAACCCCGGTGGCCATGATGGCCACCTGTTCTTTTCTTATTTGCATACACCCAGGTATGGATACCATGGATAATTGCAAGCTGATCGCCTCGGGCTGTGGGTTATTACTGGCCTTTTCCGCCCAAGCCGTAGAATTCAATTTAAACGTGCTGGATAAATCCATGCGCGATGGCGTTGATTTCTCTCAATTTAAAGAGAAAGCCACCGTTGCGCCGGGGGATTATTTCGTTTCCGTCACGCTAAATAAAAACCTCATATCTTCAGGTCGCCAGCTCACATGGAAAAAGCAGGGTGAAACGGTCGCGGTTTGTATCCCCGTCGATCTCGCCGACGCGCTGAGGCTAAAGGATGACATCCGTAAAACGTTCGCGGTGAAAGCGAGCTGCGTCGATTTCAGTACGCAACCCACGATTACCTTTAAGCTGGATATGGCCAACCAGCGTCTCGAGATTGCTATCCCGCAGGCAATGCTGGCGTGGCGTTCAGATTCGTGGATGCCGCCCTCGACCTGGGATGAAGGCGTGGCGGGCCTGCTGCTCGACTATAATCTTTTCGCCAGCACCTACCGCCCGAATCACGGCGCACACAGTGAAAACTATAACGCCTACGGTACCGCGGGCGCGAACCTCGGTGCATGGCGTTTGCGCAGCGACTATCAAATTAATCAAACACAAAGCGCCGATAGTACGCAAACCTCGCGCAGTATTTCGCGTACCTATCTGTTTCGCCCACTGCCTTCTCTCGGGGCCAAATTAACCCTCGGCGAGACCGATCTCAGTTCTAATATTTTTGACGCCTTTTCCTATGACGGTGCTGCCATCGCCAGCGATGACCGCATGCTGCCGTGGGAACTGCGCGGCTATGCACCGCAAATTAGCGGTATCGCCCAGACCAATGCTACCGTGACCATAAGCCACGCGGGGCGCGTTATCTATCAAACCAAAGTCGCGCCAGGGCCGTTCATCATCAGCGACCTTAACCAGTCAGTGCAGGGCACGCTGGACGTAAAAGTCATGGAAGAAGATGGGCAGGTGAACAGTTTTCAGGTATCCGCCGCTTCTACGCCATTCCTGACGCGTGAAGGCCAGGTGCGCTATAAAGTGGCCACGGGGCGCGCCCGCCCGGATATCTCGCACCATGTGGTCGACGATACTTTTATCAGTAGCGAAGCCTCCTGGGGGATGCTCTCAAATACCTCACTGTACGGCGGCGTACTGGCGGCAGGCAGCGATTACCGTTCTGCCGCCATCGGCATCGGGCAGAATATGCGCTGGCTGGGCGCGGTATCTTTCGATGTTACCCATGCCAGCAGCACGTTTGATGACGGTCACACGGATAAAGGCTTCAGTTATCGTTTTAACTACAGCAAGCGTTTTGATGAAACCGAAAGCCAGATAACGCTGGCGGCCTACCGCTTTTCCGAGCGTGAATTTCATAGCTATGCCAACTTTGTCGATCATCAATATAACGATGCCGACACGCAGGACGAAAAACAGACCATCAGTTTTTCGTTCAACCAGCCAATTAACCCGTTGAATTTGAATCTTTATTTAAGCGGCCTACGCCAGGAGTGGTGGGATGGCGACACCTCCACCACCGCCAGCGTCACGGCGGGGTTCAACTTCGACGTCGGTAGCTGGAAAGGGCTGACGCTTTCTACTTCCTGGAGCACAACCCACTACGAAGAGAGCGGTAATGATAACCAGTTCTATATGTCGCTGTCGGTGCCGTTCGATTTTAGTCATCACCTGAACTACGACATGCATAGCAGCACCACTACCAGCCACACGGTGAGCTGGAACGACTCCTCCAGTGCGCGCAATACCTGGAACATATCGGCAGGCATCGAGTCAGATAAGCCGGATAACGGTACGCAGTTCCGCGGCAATCTTCTGCATATGACTCCGCTAGGCGATATGCAGATTGCCGGCAGCTATACCGCCAGCGACTACACATCAGCCAGCGCCAGCTGGAACGGTTCTCTTACCGCAACGCGGCATGGTGTGGCATTCCACCGCCGTAGCTACGGCAATGAACCAAGGGTAATGATCGATACCGACGGTGTTGCCGGCATTCCCGTTCAGGGCGACCTCAACCAAACAAACTGGCTGGGTAACGCCGTGGTGCCTAACGTCGGGAGCTACTCGGGGGCAACCCTCTCCGTCAATATGAATAACCTACCGGACGGTGTCACCATCGACGAGAACATCACGCGCCAGGCCTGGACGGAAGGCGCCATCGGCTATAAACCGCTGGTCTCGCGCACCGGGAAAGATCTTAGCGTCGTCATTCATTCCGCGGACGGCAGCGTGCCGCCGCTGGGCGCGACGGTACGCGCGCAGGATAACAATATCGATGTTGGAATGGTCAGCGACGACGGCCACGCCTGGCTCAGCAGCGTGAAAGGCGGGCAAACCTTTTACGTGCAGTGGGGCAAAGCGCAGCGCTGCACAATTACCTTACCGGATAACCTGGATGCGGTGACGCAACAGCTGATTCTGCCTTGTCATTAATTAAGGATGAGAAATGACACGTTTTAAAATAGTCCCCACTTTATTGCTGATGCTGCCAATCTTAAGTCAGGCAGCCATTCAGCCAGACAGAACCCGCATTATTTTTAATTCCAGCGATAAGGCCAGCAGCCTGAAGCTGGAAAATCAAAGTAAAACACAGCCCTACCTGGCCTACGCGTGGATTGAAAACGCGCAGGGGCAAAAAGACGACAGCGTGCTCACCGTGCTGCCGCCCATCCAGCGTCTGGAGCCAAAAGGAATAAGCCAGGTGCGTATCGTTAAACAGGCCAAAGCCAGTTCGTTGCCAGACGATCGCGAATCGCTTTTTTATTTCAACGTTCGCGAAATTCCGCCAGCACCGGAGGTTGAGGGCAACAGTGCCGTGCTGCAACTGGCTTTGCAGTCAAAGTTAAAACTCTTCTGGCGACCGGCGGGGCTTACGAAAGCGCCGGATGCGAAAGTGGAGCAGCAGATCACCGCCTCCCAGCAGGGCAGCTCGCTGGTGGTCAAGAATCCTACGCCCTACTACATCACGCTGGCTTTTTTTGGCAAAGATGGAAGTGGCGTTTTCCCCGGCTATCAAAGCACGATGATTGCCCCTTTCGCCTCACAAACGCTGAGCGCAAGCAACTATAAGGGAAACACATTTGTGCTGGGCTATATGGACGATTACGGCGGGTTACGCATGCTGAACGTGCGCTGTAGCGGGCAATGTGACGTGAAAGCGCCGCCGGAGAAAAAACAATGAGGCGCGTGCTGTTTTTACTGACTCTGGCCTTTTTGTCGCTGCTTCCGCTACGCGCCGCGTTTGCGGTGAACTGCTATCTGGCGACAGCAGGCGGGCCGGTAGAAGGGTACAGTAATATTGAACCCTTTGCCGTGCCGAGCAATGCTAAGCCGGGCGATAAAATCTGGGAAAGTAACGATATTAAGATCCCCGTTTATTGCGATACCGGTACCGCACCAAACTTTGGCAATGAAAATATTTATGCCTGGGTTAACCCCTATGTATCCGTCAGCGATCCCTATTACCAGCTTGGCGTCACCTATGAAGGCGTAGATTATGACGCATCTCAGGGGAGTAATGGCATTGATACCCGCCAGTGCCTGGATAACAAACAGCTGGCGATTTATACCCCCGAGCAAATTAAAGCTGCCGGTTGGGAGCACGACCTCTGCTCAGGCGACGTCAACAATATTCACTACTCACGCACGTTTATTGCGCGTATGAGGCTGTATGTGAAGATAAAAGAGATGCCGCCACACGATTATAAAAGCAGTATCAGCGACTACATTCTGGTGCAATTTGACGGCGTCGGCGGGGTAAACCAGAACCCCGAGGCGAGAAATCTGAAGTATCACGTGACCGGTCTGGACCAAATCCGCGTGCTGGACTGTAGCGTCAACTTCAGTATCTATCCGGAGAATCAGACCATTAATTTTGGTACGTTTAACAATATGGAAATTAACAATGAAACGTTAATCCGTACGTTCTCTGTCAAAACGACCAAAAATATCGCGGACTCTTCTTGTACAGATACCTTCAAAGTTTCATCGTCGTTCTACACAACCGAAACGCTGATAGACAATGATACCGCCCTCAAGCTGAGCAACGGCTTGCAAATCAAGATCCGCGACACGGAAGATAATTCGCTCTACACCTATAACGAATATAAAGAGTACGCTGATTTTGATTCAGCTTTGTTAATGCGTGAAAAAACGTACCAGGCGGAGCTCAGCCAGGCACCAGGCGAAACGGTGAAAATCGGGCCGTTTGAAACGGTGGTGTTGTTTAAGATTAACTACAACTAGAAACGAAAAAGCCCGCCAGGCGGGCTTTACAGCCGGATGCGGCGTGAACGCCTTATCCGGCCTGTGAACTGCGGTGTCAGCAATTAGCTGGCTTTACGCTCGTGCGCCTGGCGGTAAGCCACCAGATCTTCAATCGTCACCAGCGCCATATTGTGTTTACGGGCAAACTCAATGCACTCTGGCGCACGCGCCATGGTGCCGTCGTCGTTGGTCAATTCACACAGTACGCCCGCCGGTTTGAAGCCCGCAAGCGTCACCAGGTCGATGGTCGCTTCGGTGTGACCGCCGCGAGTCAGTACGCCGCCCTGCTGCGCGCGCAGCGGGAAGACGTGGCCAGGACGGTTCAGGTCAGACGGTTTCGCGCCATCGGCAATCGCCGCGCGAACGGTAGTCAGGCGGTCAGCAGCAGAAACGCCGGTGGTCACACCGTGCGCCGCTTCGATGGTGATCGTGAAACCGGTGCCGTATGCGCTGGTGTTGTTCTCAACCATCATCGGCAGATCCAGCTGTTTGCGGCGTTCTTCCGTCAGGCACAGACAAACGATGCCGCTGCCGTGGCGGATAGTCAGCGCCATTTGTTCAACGGTCATGTTTTCGGCGGCAAAGATCATGTCGCCTTCGTTTTCACGGTTTTCGTCGTCCAGCACCATTGCGCCACGGCCTTCGCGCAGGGCAATCAGTGCGTTTTCAACGCGTTCAAATGCAGTACCAAAAGAGGAAAGTAGCGTCTGATTCATGGTAAAAAAACCTCGTTAAAATTATGGTTACCAGAATCAGGGCAGTCTTAGGAGTGCCGGTTTAGCGGCAAATGGATAACGCGAGCGGGCTCAGCCCGACTGGATCGTTACTCTCTCCCATCCGGACTCTAACCGTCGGCCCCGGAATTACACCGGATCTGCTGACCTTTGAGTTTGTACTCAAAGCGCTCGCGGGCTTTCAGCCACTCCTTCGTCTTTCACGCTGCTGCTGCGTTGGCTGCCTTCACTCACACCAGTCATTTAGTAAACTAAACTCCTGGCGATTCGCTCAGTTGCCGCCTTGCCGCAACGCGAAATACTTTGGATCTCGCTGATTTACCGCCGGTGGGGAATTTCGCCCCGCCCTGAGAATAAGCGTACTCACTATAACGCTATTGACTATCTTCGGCAATGCATAACCTTCGAACAATTCTGGTTTATAGAACAAGGGGAAGGCACTACAATGATTGTCAGAACAGACAAATCAGGTAAACGACGATGATTGACCCGAAAAAAATTGAACAAATCGCACGCCAGGTCCATGAATCAATGCCGAAAGGCCTCCGTGATTTCGGGGATGATGTAGAGAAAAAAGTCCGTCAGGTCCTGCAGTCGCAGCTGACTCGTCTGGATTTGGTGAGCCGCGAAGAGTTTGATGTGCAGACACAAGTGCTGCTGCGTACGCGTGAAAAACTGGCACTGCTGGAACAGCGTTTGAGCGAGTTAGAAAGCCTTGCAACCGCGCCAGCGGAAGATAAAGAGTAAGAAAAATGCCGGGTGGCTACGCTTACCCGGCCTACGATCGACGCCCCTACGCTACTCCCGGCGCAAACGTATCAGTGTTCCAGCGCAGGCACGCTCTGTTTCTGGCAATAGCGTTCATAACGCTTGCAAAACCAGATGCGATGCTCCTCATCCATATTGCCAGTAATCGCTTCTAAATCAACGTCCTGACCCTGCTCGTGCATTCTGGCAAAGCTTTGGGCCAGGAAATCAAAGTTATTCAGGGAATAAATATTGCTATTGTCCATCGGCATACTCCTTCAGTCGTTGTATATCTGAGTGTATATGCTTTATCTGATTTCAGTATTCGCTGAGGAAAAATCAGAATTTGGACATTCCGTGCGCTTATTGTGGATAAAAAATGTGCTAAATCATATTTCTGATAAATCAATAAAAAGCCCTGTCGTCCGAAGGCGACAGGGCTTTTAAGCGAAGCACGTAACGCTTATTTATTCGCGTCTTTTTGAATCTTCTTGATGATATTGGTGGTCGAGCAACCGTCTTCAAAGTTGAGCACCAGCACTTCGCCGCCGTTGGCCCACACTTCTTCACTCCCGGCGATCTGTTCCGGTTTATAGTCGCCGCCTTTCACCAGGCGATCCGGTAAGATCCCGGCGATTAGCCGCTGCGGGGTATCCTCTTCAAAAGAGACCACCCAGTCGACGGACTCCAGCGCGCCCAGCACGATCATGCGCTGCTCCAGCGGGTTCACCGGGCGGGATTCGCCCTTCAGACGTTTGGTCGAGGCATCGCTGTTCACCGCGACGATCAGGCGATCGCCGAGCTTGCGCGCGTTAGCAAGATAAGAGACGTGGCCCGCGTGCAGAATGTCGAACACTCCGTTGGTCATCACCACTTTCTCGCCGCGTTTACGCGCAGCGGCAACGGCCTGCTTCAGCTCTTCTTCGCTCATCACGCCAAAACCGGTTTCCGCGCGACCGCGCACGGCATTTTCCAGCTCGATAGGCGAAACGGTTGACGTACCGAGTTTACCCACAACGACGCCTGCCGCCGCGTTAGCGAAGTAGCAGGCATCTTCCAGAGAATTACCCGCCGCGAGCGTTGCCGCCAGCACGCCAATCACCGTATCACCCGCACCGGTGACGTCATACACTTCCTGCGCCTGGGTCGGTTGATGCAGCGGATCTTTGCCCGGCTGCAACAGCGTCATACCCTGCTCGGAACGCGTCACCAGCAGCGCGGAAAGTTCGTAATCGGCAATCAGCTTCATGCCGCGCTCAACGATTTCCGCTTCGCTTTTGCATTTACCCACTACCGCTTCAAACTCAGAAAGGTTTGGCGTCAGCAGCGTGGCACCGCGATAACGTTCAAAATCCGTGCCTTTCGGGTCGATCAATACCGGCACTTTTGCTTCACGCGCCAGCTTAATCATCTGCTGTACGCTTTCCAGCGCGCCTTTGGCGTAGTCAGACAGCACCAGCGCGCCCACGCTCGCCAGGCCGCTTTTAATGCGGTCATGCAGCGGCTGCGGGTCTACACCGGCAAAACCTTCTTCAAAGTCGAGGCGAATCAGCTGCTGGTTGCGCGACAGCACGCGCAGCTTGGTGATGGTCGGATGCGTCGCCACGGAGACGAAATCACATTTGACGTTCACGTCCGCCAGCGCTTTGTTCAATGCGCGCGCCGCGTCGTCAATACCGGTCAGGCCGACCAGTCGAGAATTTGCTCCCAGGGACGCGATATTCATCGCTACGTTTGCCGCGCCGCCAGGACGCTCTTCGATGGTTTCAACCTTCACCACCGGTACCGGCGCTTCCGGGGAAATACGGCTGGTTGGCCCATACCAGTAGCGATCCAGCATCACATCACCCACAACCATCACACCTGCGCGCTCATATTCTGGCAGCGTTACTTTCATTCGTGTCTCCTGAGAGATTCAAAAATTTGGCGCGATAATAGCACATTTCACGGCGTGACCAGCCACTTCAGCCAACTCGCTTCCACCTGTTCGCGCTCGGCGGTAAAACGCTCCAGCCCGACATTCCCCGGCAATTCCTGCAACGCCAGATGATGCAGCGCATCGCGCAGCGTGGTGTAAGCGCGAGTCAACGCCTGTGCTTCCTGCTCATCCATAATGTCGTTCTGCGCCAGCAGTTCGAGGATGCGCACATTATCAGACCACCGCGTCAGCTTCGGTTTTTCATGCGCGTAGCGCAGCACCAAATATTGCGTAATGAACTCAATGTCGGTGATCCCGCCGGCATCGGTTTTGATATCGAAGCGATCGCGCTGCTTATTGCCAAGATGGGCGCGCATTTTTTCACGCATCTCGCGCACTTCGGTGCGTAAGGTGTCGCCATCGCGGACGTTGGTGAGGATCTGGCGACGAATCGCATCAAACTGTTGCTGAAGCTGCGGGTCGCCATAGACCACGCGCGCGCGGACCAGCGCCTGATGTTCCCACGTCCACGCTTCGTTTTGCTGGTAGTCAGCAAAGGCTTCAGCGGTAGTCACCAGCATGCCCGCCGCACCGGACGGGCGCAGGCGCGCGTCAACTTCATAGAGAATGCCGGAAGATGTCCGCGTGCTGAACAGATGCATAATGCGTTGCGCCAGACGCAGATAGAACTGGCGGCCATCGATTTCGCGGTCGCCATCGGTCATGACATCTGCCGGGCAGTCGTGAAGGAACACCAGATCCAGGTCGGAACTGTAGCCCAGCTCCCAGCCGCCCAGCTTACCGTAACCAATGACGGCAAAACCGCGGCCGTGGCGGTCATGCAGATGCGTTGGCTGCCCGTAGCGGGCGACCATTTGCGTCCACGCCTGATGCACCACGGCATCAATCATCGCTTCCGCAAGCCAGGTCAAGTGATCGCTCACCTTCATCACCGGCAAGGTTCCGGCGATATCCGCCGCCGCGATGTGCAGCAACTGTGCCTGTTTGAACTGGCGTAATGCTTCAAGCTGTTGTTCTTCATCTTCTTCCGGCACGCGCAGCAAATACTGGCGCAGCTCGTCGCGATAGGCGTCGGTGGCCGTCGGTTGATAAAGCGTGTTCGGGTCGAGCAGTTCATCCAGCAGCAACGGATAACGCGCCAGCTGGCTCGCGACCATCGGCGAGGCCGCGCACAAACGGATGAGGTGTTTCAGCGTCCCCGGATATTCGCTCAGCAGTTCCAGATAGGTGGTTCGCGTGACGATGCCAATCAGCAGTGGGGTGATGCGCATCAGCGGCACCGGCGCGTCGTCGCGCGCGCACACTTCACTGAGCAAATGCGGCATTAAGGAATCCAGCACCTGACGCCCGCGCGGGCCGATGGTGCGCTTGTCCAGTTCTTTGCGGAAATCGGCGATCAGTGATACCACCTGGCGGCGATCGTCTTCGCTCAGGTGCGCCAGTACCGGCGGGTTATCCTCTTCCTGCAACGTGTCCTGCCACAGCTCGCGCCAGTCTTCAGCCAGCGTTTCCTCTTCCGGCGAGGATTCATCGTCACCTATCAGCTCGTCAAAAATACGCCGCACGCCCGCCATCAACTCTTCAAGCTGTACGGTGAGCGCCTTCCAGTCGGCGACGCCCATCCCCCACGCCAGCCGCGCACGGTTAAGGTCGTCACCCGGCAGGGTTTGCGTCTGTTCATCGTTGATGCTTTGCAGCAGGTTTTCCAGGCGACGCAGGAAGAGATACGCCTCGCGCAGCGCACTGGCGTCCTGTTCAGAAAGCAGATGCAGGTCTTCAATCGCCGCAAGGGTGGGCAGCAGCGATCGCTGCTGTAACGTCGGTTCACGCCCGCCGCGAATCAACTGGAACACCTGAACGATAAATTCGATTTCGCGGATGCCGCCCGCGCCAAGCTTGATGTTGTCTTTCAGGCCACGACGGCGCACTTCTCGGGCAATCATCCCTTTCATGCTGCGCAGTGACTGAATCACGCTGAAGTCGATATAGCGACGGAAAACAAATGGCCGCAGCATGGCGCGCAATTCCTGGCTCCAGACGTCATCGTTGTCGCCCATAATCCGCGCTTTTACCATCGCGTAGCGTTCCCAGTCGCGGCCCTGCTCCTGGTAATAATCCTCCAGTGCGGCGAAGCTCAGCACCAGCGGTCCGCTGTCGCCAAACGGGCGCAGGCGCATATCGACGCGATAGACAAAGCCATCCTGCGTCGGCTGGTCGAGCACTTTAATCAGCCGCTGGCCGAGGCGGGTAAAGAACTGGGCGTTGTCGAGTTCGCGACGCCCACCGCGCGTGGAGCCGTGCTCCGGCCAGGCAAAAATCAGGTCGATATCCGAGGAGAAGTTAAGCTCCCCGCCGCCCAGCTTACCCATGCCAAGAATCAACAGCGGCTGCGCGACGCCGTCGGCGTTGCTGGGCGTGCCCCATTCCCGGCAACAGGCGTCATAGAGCCAGTCGCGGGCGCTGACGATCAGCGTTTCAGCCAACACGCTCAGTTGTTGCAGCGTA
This sequence comes from uncultured Pseudocitrobacter sp., assembly GCA_913778145.1. GTDB lineage: Bacteria > Pseudomonadota > Gammaproteobacteria > Enterobacterales > Enterobacteriaceae > Pseudocitrobacter. The sequence continues at coordinate 10,869 of CAJYVI010000150.1, read as the reverse complement.
TCTGTCTCGGAAATCAGCGACAGCGACTGCGCCCAGGCGATGCGTACCATGATTCGTCGGCGAAACAGCCGCAGTTCGCGCATCAGCCCCGCTTCATCGGTTACATCTTCCAGAGCGGCCTGTAGCCAGTCGCAATAGTGCTGCCATTCGTCCGACTGTGGCGGCTGGCTGGCGAGCGTTTCCAGCCATTCGGGATACATCGTCAGGCTTTGCTGAACGAAATCGCTGAACGTCATGACGGCCTGCGCCTGTGGCGTCAGCGTCGCAACCGGAAAGGCCTCCGGCAGACGTTCAACCAACGTTTGCCAGTGCTGCTGTAACTGCGATGAGAGCGGAGTCATACTCGGTTTCCCTGAGGTCAGTTATCGTTTTCCGCTGTGTAGCCAGAATGGCTCAACCGCCAGCGCTTCATTGCGGAAATGTTCAATTTCGATGTGCTGGCGCGTCAAAATGGCGTGACGTAATCCCTGCCAGTTTTCCAGCCATGCGTCGGCCTGCGCGCGATTGTAATAACCCGCCAGCAGCTGCACGCAGGTGATATCGCGCGTTAAACGCGGCAACTGGTCGGCATAGCTGTCGCCCAGCGGATACGCGAAGGTGGTGCGCAGTTCTGCGGCCTGGCGTGAAAGATGGGTATCGGCGAAACGCTTAAAGGAGTCGCTGATTTTAGCCTGCGCTTTGGCATCGAGGAAAGGCTGCCAGCCGCGCGTCACCAGCCACTCGGTGAAGGCCAGTTTAGCCTGCGTCACCGCCACGTTGAACGCCGCATCATGGGCAGAAATATCGCCGCCCAGCACCTCCTCGGCCTGCGTCAGCTGTTCACGCAACGGCGCGCTCGCTTTGCGCGGCACCACGCCACCAAACAGCATCAGCGTGTGGCGAATCTGACCGATTGCCGCCAGCACTTCGTCTTTCGCTTTTTTATTACCGCGAACCCACAGCTCTTCATGGTATTGCCAGTGGGCCAGCGCTCTTTCCAGCGCCGCTTCCAGCCCCTGTTCAATGGTCGATTTCGGCGCGATTTGCATGATTCCCGCAGGTTTGAGCGGACGATCCTCATTGCCCTGCGCCAGATGATAGCCGCGCGCGGCTTTGCTCAGGCTGCCCTGACGCACCAGGCCTGTTTGGCTCAGCTGTTGCGCCAATGTCAGAACGTCGACGGTTTCACCGGAAAGCAGTTCCAGCTCAAGTTCGCAAATCGGCTCCTGATGTTCGCCCGCTTTCACTTCACCCAGGTCGAGCGCAATTTCAATCTGGCTCTTGCCGTGGATTACCACCCACTTTTCACGGGAGAAATCAGTGCTAAACAGCGGTTGTACCTGCTCTGCCAGCCCGTCCGGCATTTTGCCATTCGGCCAGACTTCGGCAGGCAGTTTTTCCAGCGCCAGCGTCGGTTCGGAAAGGTCGATGTTGTATTCCGGGCGTTGATGCAGCCCGCCTACCGTACGTCCAGCCACCTTGAGGGTCATTTCATAGCGTTCGCCCGCGCCGCGAATACGCAGGCCCATATCATGACCACGCAGCCAGTTATCTTCGGTTTCGTAGTAAATATTGAGGAGTTTACCGGCGTCCGTATGCTCGGCCTTGAGAGTAGAGAGATGCTGACGCAGGGCATCAACACCTGCCTCATCAACGAGGAACTTTAATTCAATTTCTTGTGCCATGGCTGATTTCTTATGGTTTCGTGGCCCCGGAGTACCCTTTCGGCGAACTTCCAGGTAATCTTTTTGTCAGTAGATAGTATTTTGCGAAAAATTACCATGCAATGCGCAATTTGCGCGGCAACTTTACGCGGTTAACACTCTTGCGACGTCACCCGCGCCTCCTGGATGATTCTGATTGCTGTAGAAGGCTTTGCGTCGCCAGACTGTTGCCACTACTATCGTTCCACTTTTATGACAAAAACGATGACCTGATGCCAAAATTACGCCTAATCGCAGTCACTTTACTTGCACTTACCGCTTCCGCCGTCACCCATGCTGATGAGAAGCGTTATGTTTCTGATGAACTGAATACCTGGGTTCGTAGCGGCCCCGGCGATAACTATCGCCTGGTAGGCTCCATTAACGCCGGTGAAGAAGTCACCCTGCTGCAAACCAATCCCGGCACCCAGTACGGACAAGTTCGCGACGGCAATGGCCGTACCGCGTGGATCCCACTGAAAGAGCTGACCGAAACGCCGAGCCTGCGCACCCGCGTGCCGGACCTGGAAAACCAGGTGAAAACGCTGACCGACAAGCTGAATAATATCGATTCGACCTGGAATCAGCGTACCGCTGAAATGCAGACCAAAGTCTCTCAAAGCGACAGCGTGATTAACGGGTTGAAGGAAGAGAACCAGAAGCTGAAAAATGAGCTGATTGTGGCGCAGAAAAAAGTCAGCGCCGCTAACCTGCAGCTTGACGATAAACAGCGCACCATCATCATGCAGTGGTTTATGTATGGCGGCGGCGTGCTGGGCGCAGGCCTGATTCTCGGCCTTGTATTACCGCATCTGGTACCAAGCCGTAAGCGTAAAGACCGCTGGATGAATTAGCCATAACGCCGCTTCTCTCGTATTATCCACAGAGGACAATAGTTTGGAGAAGCGTGGCGTGAAGAGTTATCTGGTCGGTGGTGCGGTACGAGACGGTTTATTAGGCCTGCCGGTCAAAGATAAAGATTGGGTCGTGGTTGGCGCCACGCCGCAGCAAATGCTCGACGCGGGCTACCAGCAGGTAGGCCGCGATTTTCCCGTGTTTTTGCATCCGCAAAGTCATGAAGAGTATGCGCTGGCGCGCACCGAGCGTAAATCAGGTTCCGGTTATACGGGTTTTACCTGCTATGCCGCACCCGATGTAACGCTGGAGCAAGATTTACTGCGCCGCGATCTGACAGTAAACGCCCTCGCACAAGACGACAACGGCACGATTATCGATCCTTACGGCGGTCGTGCCGATTTGCAAAATCGCCTGCTACGCCATGTTTCCCCCGCTTTTGGCGAAGACCCGCTCCGCGTGCTGCGCGTGGCACGTTTTGCCGCGCGTTACGCTCATCTTAGTTTCCGCATCGCCGATGAAACCCTGACGCTGATGCGCGATATGACCGCCGCCGGCGAACTTGAACATCTGACGCCGGAACGCGTATGGAAAGAAACGGAAGGCGCGCTCGGCACCCGTAATCCGCAGGTCTTTTTCCAGACACTACGCGACTGCGGCGCGCTGAAAGTGCTGTTCCCGGAAGTAGACGCGCTTTACGGCGTACCCGCGCCGGAAAAATGGCATCCGGAAATCGACACCGGCGTGCATACGCTGATGACGCTGACCATGTCGGCCATGCTGAGCCCTGAAATCGACATTCGTTTTGCCACCCTGTGCCATGATTTAGGCAAAGGGTTAACGCCAAAACATCTCTGGCCGCGCCATCACGGCCACGGCCCCGCGGGCGTCAAGCTGGTGGAACAACTCTGCCAGCGCCTGAAAGTGCCTAATGAGATGCGCGATTTAGCGAAACTGGTGGCCGAGTTCCACGATCTCATCCACACCTTCCCGATTTTGCAGCCGAAAACCATCATCAAGCTGTTCGATTCAATCGATGCCTGGCGTAAGCCACAGCGCGTTGAACAAATCGCGCTGACCAGCGAAGCCGACGTGCGTGGACGTACGCATTTTGAGGCCTGCGACTACCCGCAAGGGCGCTTGCTGCGAGAATCCTGGATTGTGGCGAAAAGCGTGTCGAATAAAGAGGTGATAGAAGCCGGTTTTCAGGGGCCCGCGATCCGCGAAGAGTTGACGCGCCGTCGTATTCAGGCTGTCGCGAACTGGAAGGAAAAACGTTGCCCTCAGCCGAAAGACTGAGGGCGGTGCATCAGAAAAAGACCACGTACACCGCTGCCGCAACGATAAAGCGGTAGATGGCGAACGGGATAAACGAGATGCGTTTGATGAGTTGCAGGAAGGTTTTGATGGCAATTAACGCGACGACAAACGCCATTACGAAACCGACCGCGAACATCGGCAAGTCAGCAAGCGTCAGGAAGTGCCAGCTCTTATAGAGATCCAATACCGTGGCGCCCATCATCATCGGCACTGCCAGCAGGAATGAGAATTCCGACGCCGCATAACGGCTTACGCCCATCAGCATGCCGCCGGAAATGGTCGCCCCTGAGCGTGAGAAGCCCGGCCACAGCGCCAGACACTGGAAGCAGCCAATCATAAACGCCTGACGATAGGTCATATCATCCACGCCCACTGCGCGCGGCTGTTTAGGCTTCAGGCATTCGGCGGCAATCAGCAGGAAACCACCGACCACCAGCGCATACATCACGTTTACCGGATTGAACAGCGACTTGATGGTGTCGTGGAACACTAGCCCCAGCACCACCGCCGGGATCATCCCCAGCAGAATGTGGATGAGCGACAAACGCCCTTTTCCTTCGCCTTCATGAACCGGTCGGCCAAAATGGATGCCAATCAGGCCAAACAGACGACGCCAGAACATCACCACCACAGCCAGTATCGAACCGAGCTGAATCACCACTTCAAACGTTTTCGCCGTTTCACCTTCAAAACCCAGCAAATGCCCCACAATAATCATGTGGCCTGTGCTGGAGACAGGCAGAAACTCCGTCAATCCTTCGACAACACCCAGAATAGCCGCAACCAGCAGCGAGTGCATATCGCTCATCACTTAAGCCCTTAAAAATTAAAAAATAAAATAAACCCGGCTCTAAGACCGGTGTAATAGCGTTTGGTTTAATACATTATGAATTTAAATAGTTTGTTTCAGATTTTGGCCACGCTCAATGATAACGCCTACGTTTGCCGCCCTGGCGACCGCGCCCGGTTTGCTGACTTTGATGCGCACCCATGGGGAGTTAAAGCGCGTCATTAGCAACTCTGCCACCTCTTCTGCCACACGTTCAACCAGCGCAAAGCGGCTGCCTTCGACATGTTCAATCACCGCTTCACTAATATCGGCATAGCTCAGACAATACTTGACGTCATCGCTGGAGGCCGCCCGGCGGTTATCCCATCCCATTTCGATATCGAACACCAGTTTCTGCTCGATGGTCTGTTCCCAGTCGTAAACACCGATAGTGGTGATTACCGAAAGTTGCTCTATAAATACAATATCCATCACGACCTGCCTGCTTTTTGGCTGAACCGGATACCACTTCCGGCGAATTATGCGTATTATCCACAGATGCAGAGAATACTTCGACATTTTCACAACGGAACAGCGTTATGAGTGCAATCGCGCCTGGAATGATCCTCCTCGCCTACCTTTGCGGCTCAATTTCCAGCGCCATTCTGGTCTGCCGCATCGCGGGCTTGCCTGACCCTCGCGAGAGTGGCTCCGGGAATCCCGGGGCGACCAACGTTTTACGAATTGGCGGCAAGGGAGCAGCCGTAGCAGTTCTGATTTTCGATATCCTTAAAGGGATGTTGCCGGTCTGGGGCGCGTATGCCCTCGGGCTGACGCCGTTTTGGCTTGGGCTGGTGGCTATCGCTGCCTGTCTGGGACACATCTGGCCGATTTTCTTTAACTTTCGTGGCGGGAAAGGCGTCGCCACCGCATTTGGCGCCATTGCGCCGATTGGCCTCGATCTCACCGGCGTGATGGCGGGCACCTGGCTTTTAACTATCCTGCTAAGCGGCTATTCATCGCTGGGCGCTATCGTCAGCGCGCTGGTTGCGCCGTTCTACGTCTGGTGGTTCAAACCGCAGTACACCTTCCCGGTCTCAATGCTGTCGTGCCTGATCTTACTGCGTCATCATGACAATATTCAGCGTCTGTGGCGTCGTCAGGAAACAAAAATCTGGGCGCGGTTTAAGAGGAAGAAAGAAGAAGAGAAAAAATAAAAGCGTGCCGAATGACACGCTTTGAGACTGGTAACAAACGCAACATTGCCTGATGCGCTATGCTTATCAGGCCTACAAGGCTCCTGCAATATATTGAATTTGCAATATTTGTAGGCCGGATAAGCGTAAGCGCCATCCGGCATTGCCATCACGCTGCCGGTAATTCCGCCAACGGCCAGCGTGGACGCACGGTCACGCCAAGGTCCGCATTTACACCCGCTTTGAAGCGCACCATGCCTGCATAGGCAATCATCGCCCCGTTATCGGTACAGAATTCCGGGCGCGCGTAGAACACTTCGCCGCGCCGTTTCTGCATCATCTCCGCCAGTTTCGCACGCAAGGTACGGTTAGCGCTCACGCCGCCCGCCATCACCAGACGTTTGAAGCCGGTTTGATCCAGCGCGCGTTTGCACTTGATCATCAATGTATCGACCACCGCATCTTCAAACGCGCGAGCAATATCGGCACGCGTTTGATCGTCGTTGTCATTATTGCGAATGGTGTTTGCCGCGAAGGTTTTCAGACCGGAGAAGCTGAAATCCAGCCCCGGACGGTCAGTCATCGGACGCGGGAAAACAAAGCGCCCTTCCGTACCCTGAGAGGCCATTTTCGACAGCATCGGGCCGCCAGGGTAATCAAGCCCCAGCAGTTTAGCGGTTTTATCGAAGGCTTCGCCCGCCGCGTCATCAATCGATTCACCCAGCAGTTCATACTCGCCGATGCCGGTCACGCTGATAAGCTGCGTATGACCGCCAGAGACCAGCAGCGCCACAAACGGGTATTCCGGCGGGTTATCTTCCAGCATCGGGGCCAGCAGGTGACCTTCCATATGGTGCACCGGGATCGCCGGAACATTCCAGGCAAACGCCAGCGAACGCCCAACGGTTGCGCCAACCAGCAGCGCGCCAACTAAACCCGGCCCGGCGGTATAGGCTACGGCATCGATATCTTTTGCCGTCAGGTTCGCCTCTTTCAACGCGGCCTGAATCAATGGCACCGTTTTACGCACGTGATCGCGCGAGGCCAGTTCAGGCACGACACCGCCGTAGTCAGCATGTAATTTCACCTGACTATACAATTGGTTGGCTAACAGACCTTTTACATCGTCATAAATTGCGATGCCGGTTTCATCGCAGGATGTTTCAATTCCCAGTACACGCATGGCTAGATTTACCTCGTTTCAATACCGCGCAGTGTAGGTTTTCTGCCCCGGCTTGTAAAACATTGTTCGCCCCAGGAACCTGCTTCGTGTATACTCCCCACCCTTAAAAAGTCCCTTTCAAAAACGCGTCGGTGCTTTACAAAGCAGCAGCAATTGCAGTAAAATTCCGCACCATTTTGAAATAAGCTGGCGTTGATGCCAGCGGCAAACCGAATTTATTAAAGGTGAAAGTTACATGCCGGTAATTAAAGTACGTGAAAACGAGCCGTTCGACGTAGCACTGCGTCGCTTCAAGCGTTCCTGCGAAAAAGCGGGTGTTCTGGCGGAAGTTCGTCGTCGTGAGTTCTATGAAAAACCGACTACCGAACGTAAGCGCGCTAAAGCTTCTGCTGTGAAACGTCACGCGAAGAAACTGGCTCGCGAAAACGCACGCCGTACTCGTCTGTACTAATCTCTTGAGAGCACACGCTCTCAATTGTCAGACCGAGTAGTAGTTGCAAGGCCGTGCTTCCGGAAGGAATGCGCGGCTTGTTTTCGTTTAAGCATCATTAAAAACTACGGGGCTTATGGCTGGACGAATTCCGCGCGTATTCATTAATGATCTGCTGGCACGCACCGACATCATCGATTTGATCGATGCGCGAGTGAAGCTGAAAAAGCAGGGCAAGAACTATCACGCGTGCTGTCCTTTTCATAACGAGAAAACCCCCTCTTTCACCGTCAACGGTGAAAAACAGTTTTACCACTGCTTCGGCTGTGGTGCGCACGGCAACGCCATCGACTTTTTGATGAACTACGACAAGCTCGAGTTCGTGGAAACCGTCGAAGAACTGGCCGCCATGCACAACCTTGAAGTGCCGTATGAAGCAGGCAATGGGCCGAGTCAGATAGAGCGCCATCAACGGCAAAGTCTCTATCAACTGATGGACGGTCTGAACGCGTTTTATCAGCAATCCCTGATGAATCCTGCCGCTGACCCCGCGCGCCAGTATCTGGAAAAGCGTGGCCTCAGCAGCGAAGTGATTTCTCGTTTCGCGATTGGTTATGCGCCTCCGGGTTGGGACAACGTCCTGAAACGCTTTGGCGGCAATAGTGAAAATCGCCAGGCGCTCATTGACGCCGGCATGCTGGTAACCAACGATCAGGGGCGTAACTACGACCGCTTTCGCGAGCGCGTCATGTTCCCTATTCGCGATAAACGTGGCCGGGTAATTGGTTTTGGTGGACGCGTGCTGGGCGATGCCCTGCCGAAATACCTTAACTCCCCGGAAACCGATATTTTTCATAAAGGCCGTCAGCTGTATGGCCTTTATGAAGCGCAACAGACAGAAGCTGAACCCCAGCGTTTACTGGTGGTCGAAGGCTATATGGATGTGGTCGCTTTAGCGCAATACGACATTAATTATGCCGTTGCGTCGCTTGGCACCTCAACCACTGCCGACCATATTCAGCTGCTGTTTCGGGTGACGAATAACGTCATCTGCTGCTATGACGGCGACCGTGCTGGCCGAGATGCCGCATGGCGTGCGCTCGAAACAGCGCTGCCGTACATGACCGACGGGCGTCAGTTACGCTTTATGTTCCTGCCCGACGGCGAAGACCCGGATACGCTGGTGCGTAAAGAGGGTAAAGCAGCATTTGAAGCGCGGATGGAGCAGGCTCAGCCGCTCTCCACGTTTCTGTTTAACAGCCTGATGCCGCAGGTCGATTTGAGCACCCCGGACGGGCGCGCGCAGTTAAGTACGCTGGCGCTGCCGCTCATCGGCCAGGTTCCGGGCGAAACCTTACGCATCTATTTGCGTCAGGAGCTGGGAAACAAACTGGGTATTCTGGATGACGCTCAGCTTGAACGTTTGATGCCAAAACAGGCAGAAAATGGCGTGGTCCGCCCCGCCCCACAGCTAAAACGCACGACCATGCGTATACTGATAGGGTTACTGGTGCAAAACCCCGATCTCGCGCCGTTGGTTCCTCCCTTAACTGGGCTAGATCCGAAAAAACTGCCGGGACTTGGCTTATTTGCCGAACTGGTCAACACTTGTTTGTCACAGCCTGGACTGACCACTGGTCAACTTCTGGAACAATATCGTGGCACAAATGAAGCCACAACCCTTGAAAAACTGTCGATGTGGGACGATATAGCAGATAAGGATATCGCAGAAAAAACGTTCACCGACTCACTCAACCATATGTTTGACTCATTGCTGGTTCTGCGACAAGAAGAGTTGATTGCTCGCGATCGCACACACGGACTTAGCAGTGAGGAACGCCGGGAACTCTGGACGCTAAACCAGGAACTGGCCAAAAAATAGAATTGAACGGCTTAAGTGCCGAATATCACTCGGGAAGCCCCCGAAAGCCGCGTGAAGGGCAGCGGCAAAATATAAATTAGTCCTCGTTACACTCTGTTGGCGGCTTGTTTCGCCGACCGACACCAATCTCATGAAATAAGTGTGGATACCGTCTTATGGAGCAAAACCCGCAGTCACAGCTGAAGCTTCTTGTCCAACGTGGTAAGGAGCAAGGCTATCTGACCTATGCCGAGGTCAATGACCATCTGCCGGAAGATATCGTCGACTCCGATCAGATCGAAGACATCATCCAAATGATCAACGACATGGGCATTCAGGTGATGGAAGAAGCACCGGATGCCGATGACCTGTTGCTCGCTGAAACATCGAACAACACCGATGAAGATGCGGAAGAAGCCGCCGCACAGGTGCTTTCGAGCGTGGAATCTGAAATCGGGCGCACCACTGACCCGGTACGCATGTACATGCGTGAAATGGGTACCGTTGAACTGTTGACCCGCGAAGGCGAAATTGACATCGCCAAACGTATCGAAGACGGGATCAACCAGGTTCAGTGTTCCGTTGCGGAATACCCGGAAGCCATCACCTATCTGCTTGAACAGTACGATCGCGTTGAAGCAGAAGAAGCGCGTCTGTCCGATCTCATCACCGGGTTCGTCGCTCCGAACGCTGAAGAAGATTTAGCGCCGACCGCGACTCACGTAGGTTCTGAACTCTCTCAGGAAGAGATGGATGACGACGATGAAGATGAAGAGGACGACGACGACAGCAGCGAAGACGACAACAGCATCGACCCTGAACTGGCGCGTGAGAAATTCGCTGAGCTGCGTACGCAGTATGAAGTGACTCGCGACACCATCAAGGCGAAAGGCCGTAGCCATGCCGCCGCGCAGGAAGAGATCCTGAAGCTGTCCGAGGTCTTCAAACAGTTCCGTCTGGTACCGAAACAGTTCGACTACCTGGTGAATAGCATGCGCGTCATGATGGACCGCGTGCGTACCCAGGAACGTATCATCATGAAGATGTGCGTTGAACAGTGCAAAATGCCGAAGAAAAACTTCATCACCCTGTTCACCGGCAACGAAACCAGCGAAACCTGGTTCAACGCGGCCATTGCGATGAACAAGCCGTGGTCTGAGAAGCTGCTCGACATTAAAGAAGACGTTCAGCGCAGCCTGATGAAGCTGCAGCAAATTGAAGAAGAAACCGGCCTGACCATCGAACAGGTTAAAGATATCAACCGTCGCATGTCCATCGGTGAAGCGAAAGCCCGCCGTGCGAAAAAAGAGATGGTTGAAGCGAACTTACGTCTGGTTATTTCTATCGCCAAGAAATACACCAACCGTGGCTTGCAGTTCCTCGACCTGATTCAGGAAGGCAACATCGGTCTGATGAAAGCGGTGGATAAGTTTGAATATCGCCGTGGCTATAAGTTCTCAACCTATGCCACCTGGTGGATCCGTCAGGCGATCACCCGCTCTATTGCCGATCAGGCGCGTACCATCCGTATTCCGGTGCATATGATTGAGACCATCAACAAGCTCAACCGTAT
>CAJYVI010000149.1 GCA_913778145.1 uncultured Pseudocitrobacter sp. | reverse complement strand
AAATGGCTGGTGTTACCGGGCAGAAGGGAACGAAGTTACCCGAGAGAACTGAAGATAAAAAACAGAAAATACCCGGAGAAAAAAACTGCTGGTCACCTTAAGTGACCAGCATTACCCTACGGGGAGCTTTTTTTATGCGGGTTTTACACCCTCACCCTAACCCTCTCCCTGAGGGAGAGGGGACAGATTGTGCTAGTGTTTGGGATTTTCTCCCTCTCCCTGCGGGAGAGGGCCGGGGTGAGGGGCATTTTTCAAAGCCCCCGCAGCACCAGCGCCTGATCCAACTCCTGATACGCTTCGACTAGTTTATCCGTCGTAATTCGGTTTAACCCGCTCGGATTCGGCAACACCCACACCTGCGTCACGCCAATAGACATCGACTGCTTGCCCCACGGCACGCCTCGCTGGCTGAATCCCTGTTCAAATGCCTGTTTCCCCAGCACCGCCAGCGCCGCAGGTTGATAGTCCTCTATTTTTGTAATCAGCGCCCGTCCGCCATCATGCAACTCCTGGCGCTTCACTTCCGTGGCCTGCACCGTCGGGCGATCGACCAGCTTGGTCACGCCACAGCGAAAATCGAGCAGATGATCCGCTTCTTCTGGCTTAAGCTGTCTGTCGGTAAACCCGGCCAGATGCAGAACTTTCCAGAAGCGGTTAGCCGGATGCGCGAAAGGGAAACCGAGTGAAGAGGAAGACAACCCCGGGTTAATGCCGCAAAACACTACCCGTAGTCCTGGAGCAAGAATGTCCTTAACCATACTGTTCTCTGATAAATGGCTCATGTGATCAGTATAACGAATTGAAAATACGTTGTTTATAAAAACAGCAGACGTACCTTAACAACTGGATTGTAAAACGCAGTTACTTTATAATTCCCCGCCACGGCCCCTTAGCTCAGTGGTTAGAGCAGGCGACTCATAATCGCTTGGTCGTTGGTTCAAACCCAACAGGGGCCACCAGATACAGCAAGGGCTTACGTGAAAACGTAAGCCCTTGGTTTTTTTTACAGCCTTTTTCACCACGTTAACTCACACTAACGCGCTGAGCTGTTCTTGCATGTAAGATGAAAAATATTCGGGGTTTTTAATCACAACACGCTCGTCAGAGGCGATTTTCTCAGCCCATCCGACCACTTTTTTGGTGAACTCGGGATTCCATCCCTCAGTAGTTCCTCGTGCAGTAATGTCTTCTGCACTCACCTGTACACCGTTTTCCTTCAGATACTTAAAGATTCCCTTCGCTGTGCTTTCATCCATAGAGTGCGGCACCGATACGGTTGTATCCATAGCGTTGATGAAATCCAGGGCTTTAGCGATGACTGTTGGCATGTTCTCGTCCTTAAATTAACCACGTGATTAACAAGACTATAAGAACTCAAATGGCTCACGATATCAAAGGGATTCTTACACCTTTCATACGAAACCTCGTATGGGTCACTTCTTCGGACCTCCCTATGCTCAGCCTTCCTCTTCGGGAGTGTAGCGGGAAACCTTGTTTTTGCCATCTCAGGTCATTGAATCGCTATTAAAGAATATAATATATTATATATTTAAATTTATTTATTCCCTATTTTAAAAACACCAATAAGATTATTCCTATAAGCATCAAGGTAAAAGAAAATATATCCATGACGTGAAATCAATACGCATAAATTCTTATTTTCAATTGGCGCAAAACTTTTCCTTACCCTAATATTTACTTAAGCCCAATTGAGACAACTCCCCTTTTCACTCTGTTGATAAGAATAAGTTAACCTGTAGAGGATAAGAATATGAAACCAACACGTCTGCTGCGCTTCATTCTCCCCTGCGTTGCTGTTGTGGTTATTCCCGCCGCCAATGCAGCAACGGCGACAGGCACTTTTCAGGTTCTTATTACTATTCTCAAGTCCTGCAGCGTTACGGCCGGCGCGTCCTCTAATATTAACCTTGGCTCAGTCAATGCCAGCGCCACTAATACCACGGGTAACAGCACCATTTCAGTAAACTGCTCGAAAACGACCCCCTACTTCATCGGCCTTGCACCCTCCACCGCCAACGGCGGCGGAACGGGTGGTGCGGGGGCGATGTCCTCCGTTGCCAACGCCGCAACCAATACCGATAAAGTGCCCTATCAGCTCAACCAGACCTCTGCTACCGGCCCGGTTTGGGGGAATACTGCCACCACGACCACGGTGGGTAACGGCGTGGCGGGCACCGGGACAGGGGTGGCGCAAACCTACACGGTGTATGCCACTGCTGCGAGCGCAAACTTCACACCCGATAGCTATGCCGACACGGTAACCGTTACTGTTAACTATTGATAAAACGGAATTTTATGAGAACAAAAACCTTTTTAAGGCAGGCTATTTGGCTGTGCCTGACAGGATTGATCGCCTCACATAATCTCGCCCTCGCCAGCGGCCTACAGGTTTCTCCTGTTTCGTTAACGCTACAGGACAAAAACGCTGACGGCATCTGGCTGAGCAACGAAGGTTCCAATACCATCAATGCCCAGGTGCGCGTCTTGCACTGGAGCCAGCGCAATTTTCAGGACGACCTGACCGCCTCGCGCGATCTGGTTATCAGCCCGCCGATGCTTACGCTGCAACCCGGTCAACGTCAGTTGATTCGCGTCATTCGGCTGGGAAACCCAACAAACAGTGTGGAAGAGTCGTATCGGCTATCCGTTAACGAATTACCATCAGCCGCGCCGCCCTCTAATAAATTACAATTCGTTTTGCATTATTCACTTCCCGTTTTTATTCAGCCGAAAAACAGTGGCACTCCGGAAGCAAAATTAACGTGGGGCGTAAAGCGTGTAGGAAATGATAATTTCCTTGAGGTCAGCAATAACGGAAATAGTCATGCACAACTCTCAGCGGTGACATATATCAATCATCAGGGTACCAGAAGAGAAATTACGCCGGGGCTACTGGGTTATGTTCTTCCTGGATCAACCATGCGATGGATATTAACGCCAAAAGCCGCAAGTATTACGCCGGGCGGAAAACTCGAAGTCATGATCAATGGCCAAAAAGCGGTGCAAAATCTGTAGAAGACTTTCCCGCCTGGCAAACATCATTTTGCTTAGCGCAATATGTTTATCGGGCGCCGCGGTCGCAAACAATAACAACACTGGCCCATCACGGGATACTCCGATGAATGACAACGCGCAGCATGAAGGTATCGACCTCTACCTTGATGTGACGGTTAACGGAAATCCCAAAGGGCTGGTGCATTTTCGCTTCATTGATGAAAAGCTTTACGCCAGCCCCGCCACGCTGCGCCAGATTGGTATCCCATCAGGCGAGACGCGCGCGCTTAACGACATCCCACAACTCAATGTCGATTACAACGTTCAGCAACAAACGCTCGCGCTCTCCGCCCCGCTTAGCGCGCTGGACCTCGGCACCACCGAGGTGGGTAGAGAGAACGTGGAACATCCGCAAGCCAGCATCACACGCGGGCTACTGCTCAACTACGATCTCTATGCCGCGCAGGATGATGAAACACGACTCAACACGTGGAGCGAGCTACGCGCCTTTAATGCCGCCGGCGTTTTTAGCTCGACCCAGTTAAGTCAGAACACCACCGAAAGCACGCCGGGTTATCAAAGCAACGGCTTCACGCGTCTCGATACCAGCTGGCGTTCCTCTTTCCCCGATAAAATGCTGTATGTTTCTTTGGGGGATACGCTCACCAGCGCCCTGTCATGGTCGCGTTCTACGCGTATTGCCGGCCTGCAAATCGGCACCGATTTCAGCCTGCAACCCTATCAGCCCACCACCCCGCTGCCTGCATTTTTTGGTTCTGCCACCTTACCCTCCAGCGTGGAGCTGTACGTGAACGGGGTGAGAAACTACAACGGCAACGTCCCCGCAGGTAATTTTGAAATTAACACCCTGCCCAATATCAACGGCGCGGGAAATGCGCAGGTGACAATGACCGACGCGCTGGGCCGCACGACCGTGCAAAACTTCTCGTTTTATAACGATCAGTCTTTGCTGCGAAAGGGGTTAACCGAGTGGTCTGCCGAGCTGGGCGTGGTGCGGGAAAACTACGGTTATACCTCGTTTGACTACGCCAGCCAGCCCGCCCTCAGCGCCACCTGGCGTCACGGTGTCAGTAACACCTTCACCACCGCCGCGCACGGCGAAGCCAGCGATAGCCTGATTAACGGCGGCATCAGCAACGACTGGGTGCCAGGCCCGCGCAGCGGCACGATATCAGCCGCCCTCGCTTTCAGCGGCGATGAAGGGAAAAGCGGCGCGCTGTACAGCCTCGGCTATCGCTGGTCGAACGATATTTTCAGCTTTAACACCTCCACTACCGCCACCAGCGGTGACTATCGTGATATCGCCACCGCTTACGGACAGGCGCCGCCAGAGCTTAACAGTAATACGGTGGTGGGCTATAACGCCCAGGCGCTCGGCAATTTCAGCGTTGGCTATTTGCAGTTTCGCTACCCGCACGACAGCAACCTGCGCTACGTGAATGCCAACTGGTCGAAAGCGCTGACGGAGAAAGCGTGGCTTAACCTCGGGCTGAATCAGAATCTCGACGATCATCAGGACAGCAGCGTCTACCTGATGCTCACGGTTTCACTGGAGAATAACCGTACCGTCAGCGGTACCGTTCAGCGCACCAACAATGAGACGGGTTACATGATGAATGCCAGCCAGATGCTGCCGTCCGAAGGCGGATGGGGCTGGAATATCGCCGCCAATCGCCAGGCTTCTGAAACCAGCGGCCAGGGCGAAGTCGGCTATCAGGGGCGATACGGGAAAGTCTATACCGGCTTTAACCGTGTTCCCGATAACCACTACGCCTACGCGGGCGCGACCGGTTCGCTGGTGATGATGGGCGGCGGCCTGTTCGCCGCGCGTGAAATCAATAATGGCTTTGCGGTGGTGTCGACGCAGGGGGTGCCGGACGTACCTGTGATGCTGGAAAATAACGTTGTTGGCACCAGCGATGACGACGGTTTGCTGCTGGTGACGCAGCTTAATAGCTATCAAAACAATCAGATAAGCATCGACACGCTGAATCTTCCGGCCAACACGCGCGTCGATCGGGTTAACGCCGCCGCCGTTCCCGCCGATCGCTCCGGCACGCTGGTCGAGTTTGCTATTACCACCACGCAGCCCGCGTTGATTCTCCTGGTGGATGCCCAGGGCCGCGTGTTACCGGAAGGCAGCCAGGCCACGCTCAACCCCGGCCAGAAGAGTAGCGATACGGTGATGATTGGTTTTGATGGGATGGTCTATTTCGACATGGTGTCGCCGCACAATACGCTGGAAGTTGCCCTGCCGGCCGGTAAATGCGCAGTGCAGTTTGATTACCCGCGTCAGGCCAAAGGCATCCCGCAAATTGGCCCATTGGTCTGTCGCTAACTACAGGAGTCACGATGTGCGGTTAATTCATCTGGTTTTACTGTTGGGATTATTGCTTTGCCCGCTGGCCAGCAAAGCGGTGGTGTGCTCAATATCTGGCGTGCAAAACATCAGTTTTGGGAACGTCAATCCATTAAGCAGCACGGATACCAATACCAGCATGACCTTCAACTATAGCTGCACTAAAGAGCTCGCCGATGTGCTGGCCGGGGTGACCATCTGCATTAACATCGGCGCATCAGCGAACAGTGGGCTGGTGACACCGCGCAGAATGTCTTACGCGGGGCCGCCTGCCGGGACGCTCGATTATCAGCTCTATCAGAACGCATCGTACACTACCGTTTGGGGCAGCCAGTATCAAAGCGGGACCACCGTTCCGACGATCCAGCTTAATTTGTTAAACCTGACGCCAGTAACGGGCAGCGTGACGGTATATGCCAAAGTGCCCGCCTTACAAAACACTGTCGTTCCAGGAAGCTATCAGGATACCTACACGGCGGCGACCGCCAGCATGACCATGAATGTCGGCCTGCTGGGGCCACCGACAACCTGTGGAACCACGCAGGGGCCAACGTTTCCCTTTACCGTCCTCGCGACCGTAACCAAATTTTGCAACGTCACCACGGCGAGTAATATCAGCCTGGGAAGCGTGCCCACGACACAAACGAATATCGCCGCCAGTAACAGCATTGGTGTGGCCTGTACCAGCAACACGCCCTATACCATCGGGCTGGTGCCGTCCAACAACAGTACAACCGGCAGCGGGGTGATGAAAACCAATACCGGCAATGCCGGCAACAGCGATCAGGTGCCGTATCAGCTTCGCTCCACCGCCGGAACCAGCGGTACGCCGTGGGGAAACAGCACGGGCAGCAATACGGTTGCCGGAACGGGAAACGGGCAAACCATCACCTATAATGCGTATGCCACAGTGCCGAGCGCGAATTACACGCCCGACACCTACGCCGACACGGTCACTATTAACGTGACCTACTAAAGCCCGCTCCACCACAGCCGGGCGCGCATGCCCCAGTAGCTGGTCCAGCCGGTGGTCACATTCACCACCTGGCCCTGTGAGATAACCACCAGCGTGGGCGTCACGCTTACCTGCCAGCGCGCGGAAAGCGCGCCGCGCGGGTCATTCACCACGGGCAGGGTCAGGTGCTTCTTCGTCATCCACTGCGCCAGCTGGCTGTCGTCACCGGAGCGCAAGGCCACGCTTAGCACGTTCTGGCCTTCCTGCGAAAGTTGCTCGACCGCAGGCGTGGTGTAGCGGCATATGCCACACCAGGTCGCCCAGACGTAGAGTAACAACGGCTTTTTCTGGCTCAGTTCCGCCAGCGAATGGTTTTCGCCGTCCAGCGTCTGTAAGACTATCCCGGAAACATTCTCCGGGAGCTCAGGCTTACGCAGTTGATCCATCCCCCACATCAGCGCCATCGCCAGGAGAAGCAGGACAACCAGATCCTTCAGCCAGCGGCGTAATTTACTGCGCATTGGCTTTCGCCAGCTGTTCTTTCACCAGCGCCTCCAGATCGTCATAGGCGATAGCGCCCGCCACAAGTTGATCGCCGACGATCGTTGCGGGTGTTCCCTGAATCCCCAGCACCTGCGACAGAATCAGATTCAGCTTCACGCTGTCCGTACTTTGCGCATCCGCCTTGATCGCCGCCGTCTGGGTTTTCTGCTGCGCATTCAGGATAGAAGCGTCATCGTGCGTACCCTTTTTCGCCATCAACCGCTGATGCAGCGCCCAGAATTTTTCCGGCTGCTGACGCCAGGTGGTTAACGCCACGCGCGCGGAGGTCATCGAACTTTCGCCGCGAAACGGCAGCAATTTAACGACCAGCTGTACCTGCGGGTAATCCTGCACGATTTTCTCCAGCATCGGGTCAAACTGTTTGCAGTAGGGGCAGTTGTAATCGGTAAAGTTGACGATCACCAGCGCCGGTTTTTCCGCGCCTTTGCGCGGGCTGGCCGGGTCATTGAAAATCATCTCGGTGAGTTGCGATTGTGTGTCCGATTCTTGTGCCTGGCTAAAAG
Source organism: uncultured Pseudocitrobacter sp. (assembly GCA_913778145.1). Lineage (GTDB taxonomy): Bacteria > Pseudomonadota > Gammaproteobacteria > Enterobacterales > Enterobacteriaceae > Pseudocitrobacter. The sequence continues at coordinate 64,263 of CAJYVI010000149.1, read as the reverse complement.
TGGCCATACACAGCAGTAATATCAGAGTAAATACGCGCATTAGTTTTTTCCTTTGGCATTGGACAACGCATTCAGTACCGCATCGCGGCTGAGCAGCGGCGGCAGAATCTCGCCCTGCGGCGTTCCGGGGCCATAAATTTGATTAAAGGGGATAGCCGCGCTTTGGCGGCGCTGGAGAAACTGGCTGATGGCGGCAGACGGGCGGCTCCAGTCTCCGCGCAGGGCGACAACATCAGGCTCAGTCAGCGCCTGTTGGACGTCATCGCGCAGCAGCACATTGTATTTATTGGCTTTACAGGTCACACACCAGTCGGCGGTCACATCGACAAACACGCGTTTACCGTCGTTCAGTGCAGCCTGAATCGCCTGTTCGCTCAGCGGCTGCCAGTCAATCCGGTCGCGCAGCGGGGAAGATGATTGTGGAAGCCAGAAAAGTGCCGCCGCGGTCAGCAGCATCAGCCCTGCCGCGCCCAGTGCCACACGCCCGCGATAGCGCCAGGCCAGCGCAACGCACAACAGCAGCGCCAGCACGCCGCCAATGCCCCAGGTGATGGCTGCCCCAACATGCGCGTTCAGTAGCGTCAGCAGCCAGAGCGCGGAGCCCAGCATCATCACGCCCAGCACGATGCGCACGAGGTTCATCCAGCGGCCCGGCTTCGGCAGGCGCTGCGCCAGCCCCGGCCAGGCAGCAACCAGCAGCCACGGCAGGCTCATGCCGATCCCCATCGCCAGGAAAATGCCCCACAGTTTCGGCAGCGGCGCAACCAGCGCCACCGACACCGCCGTACCGAGGAACGGCGCGGTGCAGGGCGTTGCCAGCAGCGTGGCAAATGCGCCCTGCCAGAAATGCCCCGCCAGCCCGCGACCGCCGCGCGTGGCAAGAAACGTCGTGGTGTTTGATGAGAGGCGAATTTCGAACACCCCCAGCAGACTGGCGCTGAACAACACCATCACCAGCACCATCGCCGCAATAAACCACGGATTCTGGAACTGAATTCCCCAGCCCAGCGCCTGATTACTCAGACGCAACAGCGTCATCATCAATGCCAGTGCCAGAAATGACGCCACAATCCCCGCCACCGAGGCCAGGAACTGCCGTCGCACCACGCCGCGCTGCGTGCTATCGCCCTGTAATACCGATCCAAGTTTCATCGCCAGCACCGGTAATACGCAGGGCATAATATTGAGGATCAGCCCACCAAGCAGCGCCATCGACAGCACCAGCCACAGCGACACGCCGTCAGACGGCAGCCCACTCGCCCGGCCAATCACGCGGGTGCTCTCCTGCGCGAGGCCGTTATCCGCCAGCACCAGCGACAGCGTTTTGCCCTGTAAATCGGGCGCGCTATCGCCCCACTCGTCCGTCACCGGCACGGTGGCGATAAGCGTGTCGCCGTTCACCTGCACAGTAGGTTTGGCAAAACTGATGCCGTCCAGCGTATCGATAAACAGCGCGGGCGATTGCCAGCCACCGTCACGCGTGGCGGTCACGATCATTTTTCCCGGCGCGTAATCCGCCTGCAACGTGGTGGTTAGCCCATCTTCGCGTGGCAGCGTGCCCATCGCGCGGGTGAAGTCGTAATCGATGTTTTTATCCGTCGGCGCGCCCAGGTCGAGCGAGAACGGATAGTCCGTCAGAATACAGACGTTGCTACAGGTAGAGAGCGTCAGCACGCCGCTCAGCATCGGCGTTTTTACATCATGCAGCGTGATGGGGAAGCTGACGTTATCGTGATAGCCCTGGGTCGTCATGCCCGCAACATCAAAACGTTGCGGCACCGGCCAGCGCCAGGTCACCGACGGCGCATCATTCCAGACGATAGTGGGCGCAATCCCGCCCTCGCCCGGCGATCGCCAGTAGGTTTTCCAGCCCTTCTCCAGTTGAACATCAAGCAGCAGGCGCGTCTCGCCGCCCGGAAGGTTTTGCGTACGCAGCCGTACGCTGGCGTGATCGTTATCGGCGGCGCGCAGCCAGCCGCTGTCCGCCGCCCAGCTTGCGGGCAGCCACAGACAAACCAGGCAGAGCAGAAGCTGCCTGAAAAAAGTAAGCATCGGTTTTCTCCGTAAGTAATTAACCTGAATAACGCAGGCTAAAACTCACTCACGGAAGACGCACAATCGGAGATGCACCCGCAATCGAGGCGGAGAGATAACGCGGGGAGGCCAGACGCGCGTAAAGAAAACGGGCAGCGCCGCCAGTACCGCCAGCAGCAGTGCAACGGCAAACAACGCGCCTTCAAACAGCACCGGCGGCGACGCCAGCAGCGATTTCGCGCTCAGTTCGCAAGGCGTAACAGGCGCATCGCCATCCGATGAAACGGTCTGGCTTTCGGAGGCAACGTTCATCGTCAGGGCGTGCAGGCTCGCCATGCGCTGTGCGGTGCAAACCAGCACCACCAGACATGCAAGGGCTACCAGTAATATCGCCTTTCGCTGCCGATGAATCATCATCACCTCGTATAAATACAGGCTTAATCTTAACGGGCGAAAATGGTTTGGCAATCTTAATGCTGTAAAGAAGTGTCGAAGAGGGAGAAACGCCCGGCGTTAACCGGGCGGAAGGATCAGTTATTAACCGGGATCACCGCGCCTTTGTATTTGGTGCGGATCCACTCCTGAATCTCTTTCGAGTGCAGCACGTTCACCAGCGCCACGATATCTTTTTTCTTCTCGTCGCCACGATGCACGGTAATGATATTGGCATACGGGTTATTTTCGCCGCTCTCGACCGCAATCGGGTCATGCACCGGGTCGAGGCCCGCATCTATCGCGTAGTTGGCGTTGATCACCACCGCCGCGCCTTCATCGTTGTTGTAGATCTGCGGCAGCAGAGACGCTTCGACGTTCGGCAGGAACTGCAGCTTTTTCGGGTTCTCCACGATATCGCTGATACGCGCGGTCACTTTATCAATCCCCGGCTTCAGCTTAATCACACCCTCTTTTTCGAAGATGGAGAGAATACGCCCCTCTTCGGAAACCGCGTCACGCATGATGATTTTGCCGCCTTCCGGCAGGTCTTTCAGCGATTTGTATTTTTTGGAGTAAATACCAATCGGCTCGATGTGGATAGCTCCGGCACTCACGAAATCATAATCTTTATCGCCCGCATGATCTTTCAGCACGCTGTTCAGATACGGGATGTGCTGGAAGTAGTTGGCATCGATATCGCGGCCCGCCAGCGCGGTGTTCGGCAGGATGTAGTCCTGGAACGGTTTAATCTCAAGATCGATGCCCTGTTTCGCCAGAATCGGTTTCGCCTGTTCCAGAATTTCCGCGTGCGGCGTGTTGGACGCGCCCACGGTCAGGGTATCAGCCCAGGAAGCAAAGCTCAGGGCGCTCAGGGTAGCGGCGGCGATTAGCGTGAGTGTCTTTTTCATGATGATGGTTCCTGTGTGTTATTAGCGTTTATCTAACAGAGAAGTCAGTACGTCGCCGCAGAACTGGATGATGAAAACGATGATAAGAATCGTCACCGTCGCGACCAGCGTGACGTCATTGTGGTTGCGCTGGAATCCTTCCAGATAAGCCAGATTCCCTAAGCCACCCGCGCCGATCACCCCCGCCATTGCGCTGTAGCTCACCAGCGCAATCAGCGTGACGGTAATACCGGAAACCAGCGCGGGGGAAGATTCGGGCAGCAGGACGCGGAAAATCAGCGTCGACAGGCGTGCACCCATAGAACGGGTGGCCTCAATCACCCCTTTGTCGACTTCACGCAGGGCAATCTCGACCAGTCGCGCATAAAACGGAGCCGCGCCAACAATCAGGGCAGGCAGCGCCGCATTCGCGCCGAGAATGGTGCCGACGATCGTTTTGGTAAACGGGATCAGCAGCACAATCAAAATAATGAACGGAATGGAACGGAAGACGTTCACCACCACCGAAATCACGCTGTACAGCGGGCGGTTATAAAAGAGCCCGCCTTTGGCAGTTAAAAACAGCGCCAGCCCGAGCGCGATGCCGAGGACAAACGTCGCCACGCCGGAAAGCGCGGTCATGTAGAGCGTCTCCTGAGTGGCGGCCCATAGGGCATCCCATTTCAGATGCGGTAAGAATTGCTCAGCCATGTTTCACTACCTCGCTGTCGATGCCGGTTTCCTGCAAATCTGCGAGGATGCTTTTCAGTTGTTCCGGGTTCGCCACCACATGCAGCCAGAGCTGACCAAACGCGCCGTGCGTGGTCTGCGTCATCTTGCCGTGCAGAATGTTAAACGGCAGGCCATAGCGCAGCGTCAGCTCGCCCACCACCGGACGATGGGTCGTCTGCCCGGTAAAGGTCAGTTTGATAATGCTGCCGGTCAGGCCGTCGGTGAGTGCGGGGTTAAACGCCTCTTCTTCGACGTACTGGCTTACCTGGCGCACAAACTGCTGGGTAATCGGTTTTTGCGGATGGGTAAAGACCTCCAGCACATCGCCCTCTTCCACCACTTTGCCGTCTTCCATCACCGCCACGCGGTCGCATATTTTGCGTACCACGTGCATTTCATGGGTGATGAGCACGATGGTTAAACGGAAGCGGCGGTTGATATCCAGCAGCAGGTCGAGAATTTGATCGGTGGTTTGCGGGTCGAGCGCCGAGGTGGCTTCATCACACAGCAGCACATCTGGGTTATTGGCCAGCGCGCGGGCGATACCCACACGTTGCTTCTGCCCGCCGCTTAACTGTGAAGGATAGGCATTTTCACGCCCCTTCAGGCCCACCAGCTCAACCAGTTCCGCCACGCGATCGCGAATTTTGGCTTTCGGTACGCCGGCAATCTGCATCGAAAAGGCAATGTTTTCGCTGACCGTACGCGACCAGAGCAGGTTAAAGTGCTGGAATACCATGCTGATTTTCAGGCGTGCCTGGCGCAGGCTTTCGCCTTTCGCAGCAGAGATATCCTGCCCGTTGACAATAACGCTACCGGCAGTAGGTTTTTCCAGCCCGTTCAGCAGGCGAATCAGCGTGCTTTTTCCCGCGCCGCTGTAGCCGATAATGCCGTAAATCTGCCCCTGCTCAATGCTCAGGTTGACGTTATCGACCGCCGTAATCGTCCCTTTTCCAGGGTTAAAAATCTTTGAAATATTCCTGAGTACTATCATTCGTCTGCCAAATAGCGGTTTAGAAGTATGGACGTCCAGACGATATCGGGAATGAGTGACAGATAGCAAACAACAAAAAGGAATGTGTTATTACGAGGAGTTATAAGCGAGTTTCCGTACCGGGCGGGGCAATACGATTATTTTCGGCAAAGCTTAGTCGGAATTTGGCAAATGCGACGCCGCCGGGTGGCGCTTCGCTTACCCGGCCTACAACGTATGCAGCTTTTGTAGGTCGGGTAAGCGCAGCGCCACCCGACACACAGCGTATGCAGCTTTTGTAGGTCGGGTAAGCGCAGCGCCACCCTACACACAGCGTATGCAGCTTTTGTAGGTCGGGTAAGCACAGCGCCACCCGACAAAACCAGCGTACTTACTTCTTATGCCAGTACGCCTGCGTCCTTACCAGCTGTTGATCAATCGCGTCAGTTTCAAAACGGCTAACCAGCGATTTCGCCACCGCGCCTTCTCCTGTTACCCAGATAAAATAATCCTCCGCAGGCACAGACAGCGTCGCCAGTTTATCGGCCACGGCTTGTTCGCGATGACCTATCACCCACTCGATCTCAAACTCGCTGAACTCCACCAGATAGTCCTGATACGCCTCATCCGCGATCGTCACAATAGCTTTAACCTGCGGGCGCGTCGGCAGCTTGCGCAGGCTTTCCAGGCGGCGGCGCAGCGCAGGCATGCCGGACTCATCGCAGACATAAAGCTGCCAGGCGTAATCCTCCGGCACCATCAACGAACCACGCGGCCCGCCAATCGTTAGCGTATCCCCCACGCGAGCATTCATCGCCCATGAACTTGCCACGCCGCCATCATGAATAAAGAAGTCATAAGCCAGCTCGTGGCGTTCGGCGTTATAGAGCGGCGTGTAGTCGCGCGACTGCGGGCGCACGCCGTCCGGCCAGACGATCCCTTCGTCGGTCATGGTTGGCGGCGCGATACGTTCGCCGGCCTGTGGGAAAAACAGTTTGGTGTGATCGTCAAAACCGCGTGAGGAGAAGCCTTCCAACGCCTCGCCGCCCAGCACAATGCGCTGAAAACCTGCGCCGATGCGCTCCACGCGTAACACGCTCAATTCGCGAAAACGCAGTTCATTACGCACGCGCTGTGGGTATTTTTTTTCTTTCATAGTGGTGTTATCCGTCGCCTTCGTGAAAAATAGATATATCTAAACTTGATGTAAATGATAATGATTGCCAGTTGGGCAGAAAGCAAGCTTTTTTTAAGATACACTTCACCTATCGCACAAAACACATACACATAAAAATTAATTCATTAAATTTCATAAAGATAAAATTTCATTCCGTCTCAGCCTTGCTAAAGATAGACATTTAGATATAAGTTAGATATATCGAAAACAAGATAAGGTAAAAAATGATGAGACACTTTTCAGAGTTTGGCCGCGGTGGACGCGGCGGTCGCGAATGCCATGATGAGCGCGAATGTCGTGGTGGTCGTGGTGAGGGTCGTCACGGCGGTGGAGGCGGCTTTGGCGGCGGGCGTCGTCAGCGTTTCTTCGGCCACGGCGAACTGCGCCTGGTGGTGCTGGATATCCTCTCCCGCAACGCCAGCCACGGTTATGAACTGATCAAAGAAATCGAAAACATGACCCAGGGCAACTACAGCCCAAGCCCTGGCGTGATCTACCCGACACTCGATCTGTTGCAGGATCAGGGGCTGATTACCATCCAGGAAGAAGACGGTGGACGCAAAAAAATTGCCATCACCGGGGAAGGCAGTAATGTGCTGGCGGAAAACAAAGAGGTGCTGGAGCAGGTCCAGGCGAAGCTGAAACTCCGCATGGTCGGCCACGAACTGCGCAAAGATCCGCAAATGAAACGCGCGCTGGAAAACTTCAAGGCCGTGCTGAACCTGAAAGTTAACCAGAGCGAACTCAGCGACGCGCAGCTGAAGCAGATTGTGGGCGTGATCGACCGCGCGGCGCTGGAGATTTCACAGCTCGATTAATGCAGTACCGTGACGGCGTCCTGAAGCCGGCTGGCGCGATGTTTCACCATCGCCGACACATGGGCGCTTTCGGCGACCAGCCCGGCATTTTTCTGGGTGATGGCATCCAGTTCCGCCACCGCACGGGTAATATCCGACAGCCCGTTGGCCTGCGCTGAGGTCGACTGGCTGATCTGCGCAATCAACTGCGTCACGTTCTGTACCTGCGCCAGAATATCGTTCATCACTTTCCCCGCTGCATGGACCTGAGCGGCACCGGAATGCACCTTACTGGCGCTGGCTTCAATCAGCTTGTGAATATCGTTCGCCGCCGTTGCGCTGCGGCTCGCCAGCAGGCGTACTTCCCCCGCAACCACCGCAAAGCCTTTCCCCTGGTCGCCCGCTCGCGCGGCTTCTACCGCTGCATTTAGCGCCAGAATATTGGTCTGGAAGGCAATATCATTGATAAGCGTGGTGATTGAGCCAATCCGCTGCGTGCTGTCGGCAATTTCGTCCATCGTTCTGACCACGCCCTGCATCGCCATTCCGCCCTGCTCCGCCGCGCCGCTGGCGGCAATAGAGAGCTTGTCGGCTGCCGCCGCCGTTTGCGAATTGCTTTGCACTGAGGCATTCATCTCGTTCATTGTCGCTACCGTTTGCTGCACGTTGACCACCGTCTGGCGCGTGCGCTCGTTGAGGACATCGTTGCCCTTCGCTAACGTATCGCTTCCCCGGCTGACGCTGGAGACCTGGCTTGCTACATCATTTTTCAGCCAGCGACATATCAGCCCTAACTGCCCGACAGAGCGCAGAATCAGCCCCAGTTCATCAGCCCGGCGAAGATGCTGCACGCTGTTACGCCTACCAGTCGCAACACTTAAGGCCTGACGTGCGACATTCTCTACCGGGCGCACGATCTGTCTTTCAAATAACGCGGTGCCGAACAGCATCACCAGCGCTGCTGCGAGTAACGCTATCCACGACGCATGGGTGATAAACAACGCGCCTGCTAACAGTGTAAAAACACAGGCCATGATTGCCCGCACCTGCCAGCGCAGCGGCATCGCGGGTAGCTTGCCCCACCAGCGTTTACTCACCACCATTCCTTTGTACAGGCGCTTGTGACTTCGCCCCTCTTTAAGCGCCTGATACAGCGGTTCGGTGACCGCTATTTCTTCCGGCGTCGCCTGGGTACGAATTGACATATAGCCGGTGACTTCGCCCTGCCGCACCATTGGAATAGCGTTGGCTCTTACCCAGTAATGGTCGCCATTTTTACGACGGTTTTTCACAATGGCGCTCCAGGGTTCGCCCTGTTTGAGGGTGTACCACATATCGGCAAAAGCGGCTTTCGGCATATCCGGATGGCGCACCAGATTATGCGGCTGACCGCTAATCTCTTCGAGGCTGTAACCGCTCACCTGAATAAACGCATCGTTCACGTGGGTGACATAGCTGTTGAGATCGGAGGTCGACATCAGGGTTGTTTGCTCATCCAACGGATATTCACGTTGACTGACGAAGGGTTGTGAAGACATGCAGGTCTCCTTGCCGGTAATAAGGCTTATTGGGTAAAGGTTATGTCGGCGGAGGAAAAATTAGCTTTATTCGTTAATCTCGATTCAGCTCGCATATTCAGAGGATATATTCTCTATCGCGTCAAAATATAGCACGATCTGCCCCGTTTTCGCGCAGTTCGCCCCATTCTGGCGAGATGAGATTTGTCCTTCTCCTGCGGCTACAGGGCCGCTGGACGATTAAATATTGTGCAATTGCATTTCTCCCTGTGTTTATCCCGATTTTCAGCGCCCGCTTCGAAGTGGCGCAATCCCTGCAATACTTGATTTAGTATCGTGTGATACGTGAGCACCGGGAGCACATTTTGAACAGGTTACCTTCCAGCGCATCGGCCTTAGCCTGTAGCGCACACGCCTTGAATCTCATTGAAAAGCGCACGCTTGATCATGAGGAGATGAAAGCACTCAACCAGGAGGTCAGAGAATACTTTAAAGAGCATGTAAATCCGGGGTTTCTGGAGTATCGAAAATCTGTGACCGCCGGCGGGGATTACGGAGCCGTAGAGTGGCAAGCGGGGAGCCTGAATACGCTTGTCGACACCCAGGGACAGGAGTTTATTGATTGCCTGGGTGGATTTGGCATTTTCAACGTGGGGCACCGTAATCCAGTTGTGGTTTCCGCCGTACAGAATCAGCTCGTCAAACAACCGCTACACAGCCAGGAGCTGCTCGACCCGCTTCGCGCAATGCTCGCGAAAACGCTGGCCGCGCTGGCGCCGGGGAAACTGAAGTACAGTTTCTTCAGCAACAGCGGCACCGAATCTGTGGAAGCCGCGCTGAAGCTTGCCAAAGCGTATCAATCGCCACGCGGTAAATTCACCTTCATCGCCACCAGCGGTGCGTTTCACGGGAAATCGCTCGGCGCACTCTCGGCCACCGCGAAATCCACGTTCCGTAAGCCGTTTATGCCGCTGCTGCCGGGCTTCCGTCATGTGCCGTTTGGCAACATCGACGCCATGCGTCTGGCGCTATCCGAATGCCAGAAAACGGGTGACGACGTGGCGGCGGTGATCCTCGAACCTATCCAGGGTGAAGGCGGCGTGATCCTGCCGCCGCAGGGATACCTGCCAGCGGTACGCAAGCTGTGCGATGAGTTTGGCGCGTTGCTTATCTTCGATGAAGTGCAAACCGGGATGGGGCGCACGGGCAAAATGTTTGCCTGCGAGCACGAGAACGTTCAGCCGGACATTTTGTGCCTGGCGAAAGCGCTCGGCGGCGGCGTGATGCCCATCGGCGCGACCATCGCCACCGAAGAGGTCTTTTCGGTGCTGTTCGATAACCCGTTCCTGCACACCACCACCTTTGGCGGTAACCCGCTGGCCTGTGCGGCCGCACTCGCCACCATCAACGTGCTGCTGACGGAGAACCTTCCGGCGCAGGCGGAGCAGAAAGGCGATATGTTGCTGGACGGCTTCCGCAGCCTGGCGCGCGAATACCCGGACCTGGTGCGTGAAGCGCGCGGCAAAGGGATGCTGATGGCCATTGAATTTGTTGATAACGAAATCGGCTACAGCTTCGCGAGTGAAATGTTCCGCCAGCGCGTGCTGGTTGCCGGAACGCTCAACAACGCCAAAACCATCCGCATCGAGCCCCCGCTCACGCTGACCATCGAGCAGTGCGAACTGGTGCTGAAGGCGACGCGTAAGGCGCTGGCGTCATTGCGCGTTGAAAAACAGGTGACGACCGAGCAGTAAATCTCACGCCCCCTGTTTTCGTGGGGGGCGTTCTTTGAATCCCATCACAATCCCTACATTCCCCTTTTCCCTTTTCTACGCCGACGGCTAAATTAAACTCATCCGACCACATAACAATAATTTTACATACTGGACAATCTTATGAGCTATCCGTCGCTGTTCGCCCCGCTGGATTTGGGCTTCACTACCCTGAAAAACCGCGTTCTGATGGGTTCGATGCACACCGGCCTGGAGGAGCATCCGACCGGGGCCGAACGGCTGGCGGCGTTTTATGCCGAGCGCGCGCGTCACGGCGTGGCATTGATTGTCACTGGCGGTGTCGCACCGGCGCTTTCCGGCGTCGGCATGGAGGGTGGCGCGGTGCTGAGTGAGGCCAGCCAGCTTCCTCAGCATCGGCGGGTGACGGATGCGGTGCATCAGGAGGGCGGCAAAATCGCCCTGCAAATCCTGCACACCGGGCGATATAGCTATCAGCCGCATCTGGTGGCACCCTCGGCCATTCAGGCGCCGATTAACCGCTTTACACCCCATGCGTTAACCCACAATGAAATCCTGACGCTGATTGATGATTTTGCCCGCTGCGCCCAACTGGCGCGGGAAGCCGGGTATGACGGCGTGGAAGTGATGGGTTCGGAAGGCTATCTGATTAACGAATTTCTGGCGGTGCGTACCAATCATCGTGACGATGAATGGGGCGGCGACTATCCGCGCCGGATGCGTTTTGCTGTGGAAGTGGTGCGCGCAGTTCGTGAACGCGTGGGCAAAGATTTCATTATTATTTTCCGTCTGTCGATGTTGGACCTGGTGGAAGGCGGCGGCGCATTCGATGAAACCGTACAGCTGGCGCAGGCCATTGAAGCGGCGGGAGCGACAATCATTAATACCGGCATTGGCTGGCACGAAGCGCGGATCCCCACCATCGCCACGCCGGTACCGCGCGGCGCATTCAGTTGGGTCACGCGCAAACTTAGGGGTCATGTCACGATCCCGCTGGTGACCACCAACCGCATCAACGATCCGCAGGTCGCTGACGACATTCTTTCGCGCGGCGACGCAGACATGGTGTCGATGGCGCGTCCTTTCCTCGCCGACGCCGAGTTGCTGTCAAAAGCACAGTCGGGCCGCGCCGATGAGATTAACACCTGTATCGGCTGCAATCAGGCGTGTCTCGATCAGATCTTCATGGGCAAGGTCACCTCCTGCCTGGTGAACCCTCGCGCCTGCCATGAAACCAAAATGCCAATTATCCCGGCGCTGAAAAAGAAAAATCTCGCCGTCGTCGGTGCCGGCCCGGCCGGGCTGGCGTTTGCCATAAACGCCGCCGCGCGCGGGCATCAGGTCACGCTGTTTGATGCGCATAGCGAGATTGGCGGGCAGTTTAATATTGCCAAACAGATCCCCGGCAAAGAAGAGTTTTACGAAACGCTACGCTACTACCGCCGGATGATCGACGTCACGGGCGTGACCCTCAAACTGAACCACCTCGTCAAGGCGGATCAACTTCAGGCATATGACGAAACGATCCTCGCCTGCGGGATCGTTCCGCGCATTCCTGCGATTGAAGGGATCGATCACCCCAAAGTGCTGACCTATCTCCAGGTGCTGCGCGACAAAGTTGCAGTGGGAAATGCAGTGGCGATCATCGGCTGCGGCGGCATTGGCTTTGATACCGCGATGTATTTAAGTCAGCCAGGCGTTTCGACCAGCCAGAATATTGACGAATTTTGCCAGGAATGGGGCATCGACACCACGCTGCAACAGCCGGGCGGCCTGCGACCGGAAGGCGCAATGCTGCCGAAGAGCCCGCGCAAAATAGTGATGCTTCAGCGTAAAGCCAGTAAACCCGGCGACGGCCTGGGCAAAACCACCGGCTGGATCCACCGGGCCACGCTGCTGTCGCGCGGCGTGAAAATGATCCCGGCGGTGAGCTATCAGAAGATCGACGACGAAGGGCTACACATCACGATCGGCGATGAAGCACAGGTATTGAAGGTGGATCATGTGGTGATCTGCGCCGGGCAGGATCCGCAGCGCGCGCTGGCGCAACCGCTGGCGGAAAGCGGGAAAACCGTGCATTTGATTGGCGGCTGCGATGTGGCAATGGAGCTGGACGCGCGGCGGGCGATCGCGCAAGGAACGAAGCTGGCGCTGGAGATATAAGCGTTATTCATTGCCGGATGAGGGCGGCCTTTTGCCGGATGCGGCTGCGCCTTATCCGGCCTACGCACCAAGAAACTTAACTTTATTAACGAACCAGCCCAGTAATATACCGACAATCCTGATCATTAAATTTAAACTCACGTTTTTCATACCCCTGCGTTAAACGATACAAGACATTCATCTCAGGAAAGCGGACAACTGGGCCATAGCAAAAACGGGAAAAATCGCGCTTTGTTTTATCGTACCATTCGGGGATTTTAAGGTCCTTTAAATGTTTAACGTCATATTCAAAAACCAGCGTCTTATCTTCGAAATAAACATCTCTGAGGTAAACGTCGTCATCTATTTTCACAGGTAGTTTAATATTTTGTTTATCCACTTCAACGCTCTGAACATACTTACCCCATGCTCTTTCTGTTATTCTGCCGTGTAAATATGTTGATAACATAAAACTACTAAAGAAGATAATTAATACAGATACAAATAAGTAAATGGTATTTCTCATCAAATGTTGAGGAGAATCGGGGCCTTCACGTTTAATCTTGTGGTAGAGTTGAATGCCCATAATGGTGTAACAAAATGAGAAAATGAAGTATATCCACAATAGGTTAAAGCGCGTATAACCAGACGCTACGATGTTAGCGAACTGAATCAAAACATACAGAATAAGTGCTAACCAACTGCATACCCGGCTCTTTTTATAAATACCAAAGCCAAGCATCGCACATATTAAACATTGAACAACATTAAGCGTGATATAAAAACTATCAGATACTAAAAAGATCGTTATCACTAACGTAGTGAGTATTAGAAAACTACAGGCTCCAATACCGATATTAATTGCGCCATTAATTCCCCTGACTGTGAAAAACCCCTTCATTTATTCATATCCATTATGATTGAGTGAATTCCTTTCACTCAATCATACGCTTTAATTCTTCTTCTGCAATTTGGCTTGTAGGCCGGATAAGGCGTTTACACCGCCATCCGGTACTGTGCACAAAACTTAACGACGACGCCCCAGCTTCACCGCTTTCAGCACCACAAACTTGCTGTTGGTGGCGATGGTGGTGCAGTTGCCGAAAATCTTCTTCAGTTTATGGAAGTAGTCGAGGTGACGGTTAGCCACAATGTACAGCTCACCGTTAATTTTCAGGCAACGACGCGCGTGGTGGAACATCTCCCACGCTACGTTATCGGTCAGCGCATGCTGCTGATGGAACGGCGGGTTGCACAGCACCGCGTTGAAGCGGAATGGTTCGACGCCGGAGAGCGCGTTGTTGATCATAAATTCACAACGGTCGATGGCGTCCGGCAGATTGCTTTCAACGTTAAGGCGGCTCGATGCCACCGCCATCGGTGATTCATCCACAAACACCACCGTCGCTTCCGGGTTTTTCGCAAGCAGCGTCAGGCCAATCACGCCGTTACCGCAGCCGAGGTCAACAATCTCCCCTTCCAGGTTTTCCGGCAAATGCTCGATAAAGAAGCGTGCGCCGATATCCAGGCCGGTGCGAGAGAAGACGTTCGCATGGTTATGAATGGTCCACGAGGTGCCTTCCAGCGGCCAGCTCACGATCTGCGATTCGTCTGCCAGCGCCGGCTTGGTGAAGGTGCAGTTGATCAGACGTGCTTTCTTCCACGCAAGCGTGGTGGTGGTGGTGCCGAGGATTTTCTCGAACAACGCCAGCGTTGAGTTGTGGATGTCACGCGCTTTCGCCCCGCCGATGATGCGGGTCAGCGGCGTCACAACCTCGCGCAGCGCGCGCAGTTGCTGCTCCAGCAATGCCAGGGTTTTCGGGATTTTAATCAGCACGACGGCAGGCGCAGAGGGATATTCTGCGGTGCTGTCGAGGAATCTGACGCTGGATTCTTCAATGTCGTTATGGCGCAGGTTTTCGCGCGTGCCCAGCTCGCTGACGTAAGAGTCGCCGATGCTGTACGGCTTGTGTTCCGCCAGCGCGCAGCTCAGTGCGCCAAAGCTGTCATTGAAGATCAGGACCGGGCCGTTGATTTCGGTGTCGTCCAACTGTTGCAGCAGATACTCATCCGCCGCTTCCCACGCCTGTAGCGGGTTGACGTCGTCCGTCTCCGGGAAACGTTTCAGGTTCAGTGAACGGAAACCGTTGTCTATGTGGCTCATCGGCCCTCCAGAATGGTAAAATTTGGCGTTATCCCTGAAAAGGGTGCGTGAGTATACACTTTTTAATCCGATTTGGGGCTGTGATGACGCAACTAACTTATCTCCAGGGCTACCCGGAACACCTGCTGGCACAAGTGCGCACGCTTATCGCGGAACAGCGTTTGGGCGCCGTGCTGGCAAAGCGCTATCCCGGCACGCACGATTTCGCCACCGATAAAGCGCTGTGGCAATACACGCAGGATCTGAAAAGCCAGTTTCTGCGCAACGCGCCGCCAATCAATAAAGTGATGTATGACAACAAGATCCACGTACTGAAAAACGCGCTGGGCCTGCATACCGCCGTTTCACGCGTTCAGGGCGGAAAGCTGAAAGCTAAAGCGGAAATTCGCGTCGCCACCGTTTTTCGCAGCGCGCCGGAGCCGTTTTTGCGCATGATTGTGGTACATGAATTAGCGCACCTGAAAGAGAAAGAGCACGACAAAGCGTTTTACCAGCTTTGCTGTCACATGGAGCCGCAGTACCACCAGTTGGAGTTTGATACACGTCTGTGGCTAACACAAATGTCGCTGGGGCAAGACAAAATCTGAATTCGATAGCGGATCGTTATGATTTTATCCGCTAACGTCTACAATCGATTTCCCCCCGTTTTCGTTAAGGATAACGCTCAATGCTGCGCGCGCTAGCCCGTTTTCTTCGCCACATTATTTGCTCTCGACGCATGTTCAGGTTCGCCTGTTTTCTATTGTTTGCGGCTATTGCCATGATATTTTTCGCCAACCGGGAGATAGTCAAGACGAGCGAGCAACTGACGTGGAATGATGTTAACGCTATCCCCGTGCGTAATGTGGGATTGCTGTTAGGCGCCAAACCGGGCAACAACTACTTCACCCGGCGAATTAACGCCGCAGCGGAACTGTATCATTCCGGGAAAGTAAAATGGCTGCTGGTGAGCGGCGATAATGGCCGTAAAAATTACGATGAGTCTTCCGGCATGCAGCAGGCGTTGATCGCCAAAGGTGTGCCCGCCAGCGCTATCTTCTGTGACTACGCTGGTTTCTCCACCCTCGATTCTGTCGTGCGCGCCAATAAAGTTTTTGGTGAAAATAACATCACGATTATCTCGCAGGAATTTCATAATCAACGCGCCATCTGGCTGGCGAAGCAATATGGCATTGATGCCATCGGCTTTAACGCTCAGGATTTGGATCAAGGGCGCGGCAAGCTGGTGCGCCTGCGCGAAAAACTCGCCCGCGTCAGCGCAGTGATTGATGCCTCAATCCTCCATCGTCAGCCCAAATATCTCGGCCCTACGGTGATGATTGGCCCGAACAGCGAGCACGGTTGCCCCGCCACAAAATAAGTGCGTTACTGCGCACTCATTTTGTCACGCCAGCGTGCTACATTGAGGGAAGATCCCCTTTTATGGAGCACGTCAGCCTCTATGATACGTTTCGCAGTCATTGGTACAAACTGGATAACCAAACAGTTTGTCGATGCCGCCCACGAGACCGGCAAATATAAGCTTACCGCTATCTACTCCCGCAGCCTTGAGCAAGCCCAAACGTTCGCCAACGATTATCCCGTCGAGCACCTCTTTACGTCGCTTGACGCGATGGCGCAAAGCGATGCTATTGATGCGGTGTATATCGCCAGCCCGAACTCGCTGCATTTCCCGCAAACGCAGCTTTTCTTACGCCATAAAAAGCACGTGATTTGTGAGAAGCCGCTGGCCTCTAACCTGCGTGAAGTGGAAGCCGCGATTGAAACCGCGCGCGAAAATCAGGTAGTACTGTTCGAAGCGTTTAAAACCGCCAGCCTGCCGAATTTCCTGCTGTTACAGCAGTCGCTCAGCAAAGTGGGCAAGGTGCGTAAAGCGCTCATCAACTACTGCCAGTACTCTTCCCGCTATCAGCGCTATCTCGACGGTGAAAACCCAAATACCTTTAATCCGGCGTTCTCTAACGGTTCGATTATGGATATCGGTTTTTATTGCCTGGCGTCGGCGGTCGCGCTGTGGGGCGAGCCGCACGGCGTGCATGCAACGGCCAGCCTGCTGGAAAGCGGCGTGGACGCGCACGGTCTGGTGGTGCTCGACTATGGCGATTTCAGCGTTACGTTGCAGCACTCAAAAGTGAGCGATTCGGTGCTGCCAAGCGAAATCCAGGGCGAAGAGGGTTCGCTGGTTATCGAGAAGATCTCCGAGTGCCAGAAAGTCACCTTTGTGCCGCGCGGCGGCAAAGCGCAGGATCTCACTCAGCCTCAGCATATTAATACTATGCTGTATGAAGCAGAGGTCTTTGCCCGTCTGGTGGAAACCAACGAGGTGAATCATCCGGGGCTTGCCGTGAGCCGTACGACGGCGAAACTGCAAACGGAGATTCGCCGCCAGACTGGCGTGACTTTCCCTGCGGATGACGTTAGCGAGCAGATGCCTGCGTAAAGCTATGTAAAACGGATGTTACAGGTCATTGACGTGCTCAATGGCCTGTAATATTTTGTAACCCGCAAAGGGGAGTAACTTCCTTGCCGGTGGATCGTCATTACGATACGTGAAAAACCGTATCCGGTCGCCGGGCAATAAAACGTATGCATCTTCGGGCAACCGTTTGAAGTGCATACTTTTTGTTGTAAGTGAGACCTTGCCGGAAGGCGAGGTCTATGCATAGAAAAAGCAGCGGCTGACGTCTTCCGACGTGAGCCGTTTTTTTATGCGTAAGGAAAATATTTATGAATAGTGTCGGCACACCGTTGTTGTGGGGCGGATTCGCTGTCGTCGTCGTGATCATGTTAGCCATCGACCTGATGTTGCAGGGTCGACGCGGCGCTAACGCCATGACCATGAAACAGGCTGCGGCCTGGTCTATCGTCTGGGTCACGCTCTCCTTGTTGTTTAACGCTGCCTTCTGGTGGTATCTGGCTGAAACCCAGGGCCGCGCCGTGGCCGATCCGCAGGCTCTCGCCTTCCTAACCGGTTATCTGATTGAAAAATCGCTGGCCGTCGATAACGTCTTCGTCTGGTTGATGCTGTTCAGCTACTTCTCGGTTCCGGCTGCGCTGCAACGCCGCGTGCTGGTTTATGGCGTATTGGGCGCGATCGTGCTGCGTACAATCATGATCTTCGCCGGAAGCTGGCTCATCACCCAGTTTGAATGGCTGCTGTATGTATTCGGTGCGTTCCTGCTGTTCACCGGGATCAAGATGGCGCTGGCGAAAGAGGATGAGAGCGGGATTGGCGATAAACCGCTGGTACGCTGGCTGCGCGGGCATCTGCGCATGACCGATAAGATAGAGAGCGAGCATTTCTTCGTACGGCAAAAAGGCGTGATCTACGCGACGCCGCTTTTACTGGTGCTGATTCTGGTCGAGTTTAGCGACATTATTTTCGCCGTCGACAGTATTCCCGCAATCTTTGCGGTGACCACCGATCCGTTTATCGTGCTGACCTCTAACCTGTTCGCCATTCTAGGCCTGCGCGCGATGTACTTCCTGCTGGCGGGCGTGGCGGAGCGCTTCTCAATGCTCAAATACGGTCTGGCGGTGATCCTGGTGTTTATCGGCATCAAGATGCTCATCGTCGATTTCTACCACATTCCGATCGCCATTTCGCTGGGCGTGGTAGGCGGCATTTTGGTGCTGACGTTACTTATCAACGCCTGGGTGAACCACCAGCACGATAAGAAAAATCAGCAAGCCTAAGCCGTTTAGCCGGGCAGCAGTACGCTGCCCGGCAGCAATGTAAAACTAAAGTTAAAAAATATGATGCACCGCGTAAATTCCAGCATTTTACGCTTCCCCACCGGCCAACTTTCCTTATACTCAACCAGGCAAACATTTATTTACATCCTGACATAAACGAGACAAATAATTCGTAACCGGGATGGCACATTACATCACTGGAAGGAATACATTCATGACGACATCTCCGTCTTCCAGCTTCTTTCGCCGCCTGGTGCAGGGAAGTCTGGTAAAACAAATATTGATAGGTCTGGTGCTGGGTATCGCGCTGGCGTTAATTTCAAAACCAGCAGCGGAAGCCACGGGCCTGCTCGGTACGCTGTTTGTTGGCGCGCTGAAAGCGGTCGCGCCGGTACTGGTACTGACGCTGGTCATGGCCTCAATTGCCAACCATCAGCACGGGCAGAAAACCAATATCCGCCCTATTCTGTGGATGTATTTACTGGGGACATTCTCTGCGGCATTAACAGCCGTGGTGGTGAGCTTTATGTTCCCCTCCACGCTGCAACTCACAACCGGCGCGACGGACATTACCCCGCCAACCGGCATCGTGCAGGTACTGCACGGGTTGCTGATGAGCATCGTCGCCAACCCGATTCATGCCCTGATTAATGCGAACTACATCGGTATTCTGGTGTGGGCTGTCGGTCTGGGCTTCGCTCTGCGTCACAGCAACGACACCACTAAAAACCTGGTCAACGACATGTCCAACGCGGTCACCTTCATCGTGAAGGTGGTGATTCGCTTTGCACCTGTCGGTATTTTCGGCCTGGTCTCTTCCACGCTCGCCACCACCGGTTTTTCCGCGCTGTGGGGCTACGCGCAAATTCTGCTGGTGCTGGTTGGCTGTATGGCCGTGGTGGCATTGGTGATCAACCCGCTGCTGGTATGGCTGCAAATTCGTCGCAACCCGTATCCGCTGGTCTTTACCTGCCTGCGTGAAAGCGGCGTGACCGCCTTCTTCACCCGCAGCTCTGCGGCGAACATTCCGGTGAATATGTCGTTGTGCGAGAAGCTGAATCTGGATCGCGATACCTACTCGGTTTCCATTCCGCTGGGCGCGACCGTGAACATGGCTGGCGCGGCAATTACCATTACCGTGCTGACGCTGGCGGCGGTGCATACGCTGGGTATTCCGGTTGACCTGCCGACGGCACTGCTGCTGAGTGTGGTGGCATCGCTGTGCGCCTGTGGCGCATCGGGTGTGGCGGGTGGTTCGCTGCTGCTGATCCCGCTGGCCTGTAATATGTTTGGTATTCCGAATGAAATCGCCATGCAGGTGGTGGCTGTCGGCTTTATCATCGGCGTATTGCAGGACTCCTGCGAAACCGCGATCAACTCCTCTACCGACGTGATGTTCACCGCGGCCGTTTGCCAGGCGGAAGATGCGCGCCTGGCGAAGGACGCGCTGCGCAGTTAATGATTCGCCCCTTCGCCATCAGGCGGAGGGGCTTTCTTTATGAACTTTCTTTTCAACGTTAAACGGGTCAATACCGCGCCGCTGCATACGCCAGAAGCGGATAATATTCAGGCCGTTCATTATCAAAAAACTCCCTTCAATCATCGTACCGCCAATCGAGCCGAGCCAGAAATTATGGATAACCCAGCAGGCCGTAGAGCACCACATCACACAGCGTACCGACAGCCCTTTGCAGCGAAACAGTGCCCACGTACTGGCGACCGTGCCGGCAATCGGCAGTAGTTCCATGGCGTGATGCAGCTTGCTTAGCCCCAGAATCAGCGTCAGGGCGATAAACACAAACATCACCCAGATGCGGCGGGTATAAACCGAGATAATGGTACGGATGACGTTGAGTTCTGCGCTCATCCCCGCCGGGATGGCGCCCATCAGGAAGAAATGCACACCAATCGTCGCACTGTAGAGGGAGAGCTGAAACTTAAAGCGCCGTTCATCGCGGTTGATGAAGGTGGTGATACCGATTAAAAACGCGAGTACACCTACGCCCTGGGCAAGCCAATACGCAGTCATGGAAAGGTCCTTATTGAACACCATAAAAAAACGGCGTTTCAGGAAGTGAAACGCCGTTTTATCGTATCAGATCACATTTTTATTACAATGTGACGCCGCTCTTAAAGATCGCCAGTTCACGGAAATCGTTGCGCTCGTTGCAGGTCTGTTTGCCGTTGGCAAAATCAACAATTACATCAACGAACTCGTTCAGCAGTTGCGGCATTGCTTTGCCGTGAATTAGCTGACCCGCATCGAAGTCGATCCAGTGTTTTTTCTTCGCCGCCAGTTCACTGTTGGTGGCGATTTTCACCGTCGGCACAAAACCGCCGTACGGCGTGCCGCGACCGGTGCTGAACAGCACCATGTGACAGCCCGCGCCCGCCAGTGCGCTGGTCGCAACCGCATCGTTACCCGGCGCGCTCAACAGGTTCAGGCCCGGCGTTTTCAGACGTTCACCGTAGCGCAGCACGTCCACCACCTTGCTGGAGCCCGCTTTTTGCGTGCAGCCCAGGGATTTATCCTCCAGCGTGGTGATACCGCCGGCTTTGTTACCCGGTGATGGATTCTCGTAGATAGGCTGGTCATGGGCAATGAAGTACTGCTTGAAGTCATTGACCATGGTGACCAGTTTCTCAAACGTAGCTTCGTCGCGGCAGTGGCTCATCAGGAGCTGTTCCGCGCCAAACATTTCCGGCACTTCGGTCAGCACGGTGGTGCCGCCGTTGGCAATCACATAGTCGGAGAAGCGACCCAGCATCGGGTTGGCGGTGATCCCGGAGAGGCCATCGGAACCGCCGCACTCGAGGCCAAACTTCAGCTCGCTCAGCTTGCCCGGTACGCGTTTGTCGTTACGCATCACGTTGTACAGCTGATGGAGATGCTCAATCCCCGCTTCCACTTCATCGTCCTGGTGTTGGCAAATCATAAAGTGAACGCGGTCGGCATCAAAATCACCCAGCGTTTCGCGGAAGGCATCAACCTGGTTGTTTTCACAACCAAGGCCAATCACCAGCACCGCGCCCGCGTTAGGGTGACGCACCATGTTTTGCAGCATAGTGCGGGTATTAATATGGTCGTCGCCCAGCTGAGAGCAGCCGTAAGTGTGGCTGAAGAGATGCACGCCGTCGGTACCTTCGGCGTCATTGGTCTCTTTCAGGAAACGAGTCTGGATCTGACGCGCAATGCCGTTAACACAGCCCACGGTTGGCAGGATCCAGATTTCGTTACGCACCCCAACGTCACCGTTAGCGCGACGATAAATGTTGATATCGCGATCTGCCGGTTGCGCCGCTTCAGGCTGGAAATCGGGTTGATAGCTATACGTATCCAGATCGCTCAGATTGGTACGCGTATTGTGCGAGTGAATATGTTCACCCGCAGCAATATCCACCAGCGCATGGCCAATCGGTAAACCATACTTAATGACGTTTTCACCTTTGGCGATAGGGCACAACGTGAATTTATGCCCACGCGCTACCGCCTGACGGAGCGTTACCGTCTGGTTGTCGACCGTGACTTCCGTGCCTTCAGCCAAATCCGCTAATGCTACCGCAACGTTATCCAGCGCATGGATCTTGATGTATTGCATATCAACCCCAGACCTTAGTTCAGTTCAATGGCGAAGTAGTCACGCGCATTGTTAAAGCAAATGTTTTTCACCATCTCGCCCAGCAGGTTGATATCCGCCGGGGCTTCGCCCGCAGCAACCCAGCGGCCAATCATCTGGCAAAGGATGCGACGGAAGTATTCGTGACGGGTATAAGACAGGAAGCTGCGGCTGTCGGTCAGCATGCCGACGAAACGGCTCAACAGGCCCAGCTGTGCAAGCTGCGTCATCTGACGTTCCATGCCATCCTTCTGGTCGTTGAACCACCAGCCGGAACCAAACTGCATTTTGCCCGGCATCCCTTCGCCCTGGAAGTTACCGATCATGGTGCCCAGCACTTCGTTGTCGCGCGGGTTCAGGCAGTACAGGATGGTTTTCGGCAGCAGATTCTGTTCGTTCTGTTTGCTCAGAAGTTTAGAGAGCTCTTCCGCCATCGGACGGTCGTTGATGGAGTCGAAACCGACGTCCGCGCCCAGCAGTTTGAACTGACGCTGGTTGTTATTACGCAGCGCGCCAATGTGGTACTGCTGTACCCATTCGCGACGGGCGTATTCTGCGCCGAGGAAGACCAGTACCGCGGTTTTGAACTGAGCGACTTCATGCTCGCTCAGGCTTTCACCCGCCAGACGACGCGCCAGGATGCTATCCAGTTCGGCTTCGCTCGCTTCGGCAAACATCACCACGTCCAGCGCGTGGTCGGACACTTTACAGCCGTGCGCGGCGAAGTGGTCCAGACGTTTGGTCAGCGCGGTTTGCAGGTCGGTGAAACGACGGATATCGGTGTCAGACACTTCACCCAGTTTCGCCATGTAGTCGTTAAAGGTCGCCTGTTCAATGTTGAACGCTTTATCCGGGCGCCAGCTCGGCAGCACTTTGATGGAGAAGGTGCTGTCTTTGGCTACGGTCGCGTGGTGTTCCAGCGAGTCGATCGGGTCATCGGTGGTGCCGACCATTTTCACGTTCATCTGCTGCATGATGCCGCGCGCGGAGAATCTGTCCTGCGCCAGCAGTTCGTTGCACTCGTTCCAGATTTCGTCAGCGGTAGACGGCGAAAGCAGTTTGCCAGTGATGCCAAACGGACGGCGCAGTTCGAGGTGCGTCCAGTGGTATAACGGGTTGCCGATAGTGTGTGGCACGGTCGCCGCCCACGCATCAAATTTCTCGCGGTCAGACGCATCGCCAGTGCACAGGCGCTCGGCGACACCGTTGGTACGCATGGCGCGCCACTTGTAGTGATCGCCTTTCAACCAGATGTCATACAGGTTGTTGAAACGATAGTTTTCAGCAATCTGTTGCGGCGGCAGGTGGCAATGATAGTCAAAAATCGGCTGATCTTTTGCGTAGTCGTGGTACAGACGGCGGGCAAATTCGGTATCTAACAGAAAATCTTCAGTCATAAACGGGGTCATTATCGTCTTCCTCTCACGAGTGGTCAGATGTTTATCTGTAATGCTGACAAAGTTATCACACCAATTTCGCCAAGCCGAAGATTTTTTCGTGAGTTAGATCAATAAAAATTGACAAAAAATGACATTAAAAAAGTAAAAAAAGCGGTGAAAGCCGCGCCACGGCTGGCTTCAAGCCCTACCACCTATACCCACACGTAAAATACCTCTTTTGTGACAGCATTCACCTTTTAAAGTTGTATGACAAGTTATTGTGCACCCCGTCAAACATAAGCCGACGGAATGCATTGTTGGTGAAAGCTACAACTGACTTAACGGTACGGATACCGAATTAAGCACAAGTACGAAGGCAAGGTTCGGGTCGTGCCGGGTTCTCCCGGTAAGCCCCTCGATAGAGACATCCTCCCGTAGTACTGGATGAAGACCGTATGAAGATGCGGAATAACGACACGATGAGGTTTACATGCGTAAAATTAAAGGATTACGTTGGTACATGATCGCACTGGTGACGCTGGGCACCGTGCTGGGCTACCTGACGCGTAATACCGTTGCAGCTGCCGCTCCAACGCTGATGGAAGAGCTGCACATTTCTACACAGCAATACTCCTATATCATTGCCGCTTACTCCGCGGCCTATACGGTGATGCAGCCTGTTGCCGGTTATGTGCTGGATATTCTGGGCACCAAAATTGGTTACGCCTTCTTCGCCGTTGCATGGGCTGTCTTCTGCGGCGCAACCGCATTAGCGGGCAGCTGGGGTGGCCTGGCGCTGGCGCGTGGCGCAGTCGGTGCAGCAGAAGCTGCGATGATCCCGGCGGGCCTGAAGGCGAGCTCCGAATGGTTCCCGGCGAAAGAGCGTTCTATCGCAGTCGGTTACTTTAACGTCGGCTCCTCCATCGGTGCGATGATTGCGCCTCCGTTGGTGGTATGGGCCATCGTCATGCATAGCTGGCAGATGGCGTTTATTATCTCCGGCGTGCTGAGCTTTGCCTGGGCAATGGCCTGGTTGATTTTCTACAAACACCCGCGCGATCAGAAAAAACTGACCGACGAAGAACGCGACTACATTATTAACGGTCAGGAAGCACAGCATCAGGTTAGCACCGCGAAGAAAATGTCTGTTGCTCAGATCCTGCGTAACCGCCAGTTCTGGGGTATCGCCCTGCCGCGTTTCCTGGCAGAACCGGCCTGGGGTACTTTCAACGCCTGGATCCCGCTGTTCATGTTTAAAGTTTATGGCTTTAACCTGAAAGAAATCGCGATGTTCGCCTGGATGCCAATGCTGTTTGCTGACCTGGGCTGTATCGTTGGGGGTTACCTGCCGCCGCTGTTCCAGCGCTGGTTTGGCGTGAACCTGATTGTTTCCCGTAAAATGGTTGTCACCATGGGCGCTCTGCTGATGATTGGCCCAGGTATGATCGGTCTGTTCACCAGCCCGTATGTTGCTATCGCACTGCTGTGCATCGGTGGCTTTGCTCACCAGGCACTGTCCGGCGCGCTGATTACGCTCTCTTCTGACGTATTCGGTCGTAACGAAGTCGCCACGGCTAACGGCCTGACCGGTATGTCCGCCTGGCTGGCAAGTACGCTGTTTGCACTGGTCGTCGGTGCGCTGGCCGATACCATCGGCTTCAGCCCGCTGTTCGCGGTACTGGCGGTATTCGACCTGCTGGGTGCGCTGGTAATCTGGACGGTCTTGAAAAATAAACCGGCTGATGAGGTTGAGCAAGAAACGCATCAACCGGCCACGCAAAGCTAGTTTGAGAGTGATGAACCTGTAGCAAAAGCCGCCAAACCTGGCGGCTTTTTTATGCGGCATTATGGTTAGATTCTCGTAAAAGTGGTATAACAAATCTAATCTGCCGTACCCTGTCTGGAGAGAATATGGAAATCACTGACGCACGTCGTTTATATCAGCAACTTGCCGCTGAGCTGAAAGAGCGCATTGAGCAAGGCGTTTATCTGGTAGGCGATAAGCTGCCCGCAGAACGCTTTATCGCTGACGAAAAGTGCGTGAGTCGTACGGTCGTTCGTGAAGCCATCATTATGCTGGAAGTCGAAGGCTACGTTGAAGTGCGGAAGGGTTCCGGTATTCATGTCATCTCCAATACGCCACGCCATCAGCAAGCGCCGGACGAATCCATGGAGTTCGCCAATTACGGCCCGTTTGAACTGCTGCAGGCCCGTCAGCTTATCGAAAGTAATATTGCTGAATTTGCCGCCACTCAGGTGACCAAGCAGGACATCATGAAGCTGATGGAAATTCAGGACAAAGCCCGCAACGAGAAGTGCTTTCGCGACTCCGAATGGGATTTGCAATTCCACATTCAGGTGGCACTGGCTACGCAGAACACAGCCCTTGCCGCCATCGTCGAGAAAATGTGGACCCAGCGCAGCCATAACCCGTACTGGAAAAAACTGCATGAGCACATTGATGCCCGTACGGTCGATAACTGGTGTGATGACCACGACCAAATTCTGAAAGCGCTGATTCGCAAAGACCCGCACGCCGCCAAACTGGCGATGTGGCAACATCTGGAAAACACTAAACTGATGTTGTTCAACGAAACCAGCGATGACTTTGAATTTAATGCCGACCGCTATCTCTTTGCAGAAAACCCGGTCGTGCATCTCGACACCGCCGCCAACGGCATCAAATAATGCCCTGAATCCCCCATCAGGTCAGTCTTCAGACTGGCCTGATGTTTCTTGTGGGTAAGCAAAACATATATAGTGTCAGCCTTTGTAAATACCCTCGCCTCTCCCCCACGCAACACGCAAAATCAAACCTCAACAAACTGCAAAATCTATGACGCAAAACTCAAGCGTTTGTTACAATTAGATGCATTTTGTCGTTCTGTGAGTTAGCTATTGCTTACTTCGCCATTAACACGGATGTGTTTACCGCGACCGATTAAAATATAAACAATGTCGCAGTTCGTTCAGGCGTTACGTTAATCGTTGTACCAGGAATCGTGAATGGAACTATTATCCCAGTTATTAAATGCATTATGGAGCCAGGATTTCGAAACGCTGTCGAATCCTTCCATGATTGGCATGCTCTACTTCGTCTTGTTTATGATCCTGTTCCTTGAGAACGGGCTGTTACCTGCTGCCTTTCTGCCGGGCGATAGTCTGCTAGTGCTGATTGGTGTACTGATTGCCAAAGGCGCGCTGGGTTTCCCGCAAACCATTCTTCTGCTGACTACCGCCGCAAGCCTCGGCTGCTGGCTCAGTTATATTCAGGGGCGATGGCTGGGGAATACGCGCATTGTGCAGAACTGGCTTTCGCATCTTCCGGCCCATTATCACCAGCGCGCGCACCACCTGTTTCATAAACACGGGCTATCCGCGTTGCTGATTGGCCGCTTTATCGCCTTCGTGCGTACCCTGCTGCCAACCATCGCCGGCATCTCCGGCCTGAGCAATGCTCGCTTCCAGTTCTTTAACTGGATGAGCGGCCTGCTGTGGGTACTCATCCTCACCTCACTGGGATACCTGCTCGGCAAAACGCCGGTGTTCCTGAAGTATGAAGACGCGCTGATGTCCTGCCTGATGCTGCTGCCGGTCGCCCTGTTGGTGATTGGCCTGGTAGGATCGCTGGTTGTTCTGTGGAAGAAAAAGTACGGCAACCGGAGCTCATAATGGGGCTGAAACAGGTCACATTACGTCGATTTACCCTAAGCCTTGGCGCACTACTGCTGTTTTGCGCCATTCTCTGGCTGTGCGCGACGTTACAGCAGAAAGAATCCACGCTGGCGATTCGTCCACTCAACCAGGGTGCCAGCATGCCGGATGGCTTCTCCATCTGGCATCATCTGGATGCTAACGGTATTCAGTTCAAAAGCATCACGCCGCAAAACGACGCCCTACTCATAAAGTTTGAGTCCAGCGCGCAAAGCGCCGCCGCCAAAAAGGTGCTCGATAGCACCCTGCCGCACGACTACATCATCGCCCAGCAGGACGACGATCGCGATGCCACCACCTGGCTTTCACTGTTGCGTGATGCACCGCATCGCTTTGGATAATTCTGTATCTCATCACTGACTTTGGTGATTTTCCATTTTTCTAACTATGCTTGAGTAAGTGGGCGTAATCTATTACCTCACGTTACTGGAACCCGTACATTCCTGATGTACTTAAACACAATGGAAGGTTTCTAACATGAAATACCGCATCGCACTGACCATCGCACTTCTTTCCCTCACCGCTGGCGCAAGCGCGGCCTCGCTGTGTCAGGAGAAAGAACAGGACATCCAGCGTGAGATCAGCTATGCCGAAAAGCATAACAATCAAAACCGCATTAATGGCCTGAAAAAAGCGTTGAGTGAGGTCAAAGCCAACTGTTCCGACAGTCAGTTACGCGCCGATCATCAGAAAAAAATTGCCGAGCAGAAAGAAGAGATCGCCGAACGTCAGCGTGACCTGCATGAAGCAAAGCAAAAAGGCGATGCGGATAAAATTGCCAAACGCGAGCATAAACTCGCGGAATCTCAGCACGAGCTTAAAGAACTGGAGTCTCGCCAGTACTAAGCACATGGACATTTAAACAGGAGAGCATCATGTCTAAAGATACCAATGCAGATAACCTGCGCGCGGAACTAAAATCACTGGCTGACACCCTGGAAGAAGTACTGAATAGCTCCTCTGATAAGTCGAAGGAAGAGATCAGCAAACTGCGTAGCAAAGCCGAAAGTGCGCTGAAAGAGAGCCGCCATCGTTTGGGTGAAACCAGCGATGCACTGGCGAAACAGACTCGCGAAGCCGCGGCACGTGCGGACGGTTATGTCCGCGAAAACCCGTGGACCGGCGTAGGTATCGGGGCGGCAGTCGGTCTGGTACTGGGCGTGCTGCTGACGCGTCGCTAATATGGCGGACTATCAACACACTCAGGGGCCGGGGAAAAACATCCTCGGCATCGGCCAACGACTGGTTACCGTGCTGGTGCAGATGGTTGAAACGCGGGTGCGCCTTGCGGTAGTGGAGCTGGAAGAGGAAAAAGCGAATATCTTCCAGCTATTGCTGCTGGTCGGCTTAACCCTGCTGTTTGCTGCGTTTGGTCTGATGAGCCTGCTGGTGCTGATTATTTGGGCGGTCGATCCACAATATCGGCTGAACGTGATGATTGGTACCACCGTCACCTTGCTGGTGCTGGCGTTAATCGGCGGACTCTGGACGCTACGTAAAGTGCGGCGCTCTACCCTGCTGCGCCACACGCGCCACGAGCTGGCCAACGACCGGGCGCTGCTGGAGGATGACCGTGAGTAACAGAAAGGAGCGTGAGGCGCGTAAGGCGTATTTGCTGAGCCAGATTCAGCAACAGCGGCTGGACTTAAGTGCGGGCCGACGCGACTGGCTGGAGCTTACCCACGTCTATGACCGCAAGTGGGCGATGCTGCTCAGCCTGCGTACCTGGGCGCTGGCGGGTAGCGGTGTGTTCGCCGTCTGGAGTTTGCGTCAGCCAAACAGGCTGGTGCGCTGGGCTAGACGCGGGTTCAGCGTCTGGAGCGCCTGGCGGCTGGTGAAAAGTACGCTGCGTTAATCTGACACAGGCCCGGTATACCATGCCGGGCCTTGTTTTTAGGCGAGCGCTTCTATCTCGGCAACAGTCAGGCCGGTGGTTTTGGCAATGATTGCCACGTCGATGCCGGTGGCTAATAATGCCCGGGCGATTTGACGTTTGGCGTTGCGTTCGCCTCTATCAAAACCCTTATCAAGCCCTCTACGGAGCCCATCCTTAATACCTTCGCGACGCCCTTTATTCATCCCTAACCGACGGCCAAAATCGATCCCTTTTTCCCGCTCTTTTTCCATCCACTCCGCAATCGTCATCAACGTCTCCTTGTGTTGAGGTACCTTACGCGCCAGCCGGCGAAAAAAGACGAACAGACTGGCGGAATGGCCGGCCTGCGCGATATAGCTCATCATCGCGTCGAACTGGCTTTGGGTAGTGTAACCTGGCGCTAAAAGCCTTGCCAGCGCGTCGGTGAGCTCGAGAAGATCGCGGCGGCGAATATGCTTTTGCAGAAATTCCAGCACCGCCATGCGCCGATGGGTGGCGATCTCATCATCTGACAGCACCGTGATATCCACCAGCGGCAGCGCCTCAAAATAGAGCTGCTTCGCCAGTTCCGGATAACTAAACGCTTCCCACCAGCGCATGGAATAGGGATAAGGGCTGCGTTCGCCGTGATAAAACAGAATCGGGATAACCAAAGGCAACTGGTTATCAACGTTTTTGAGATGGCGATGCATCGCGGAAAACGCATAGTACATCAGGCGGAAGGTCATATTCTTCTGGGCCGAGCTTTGATGCTCAACCAGCGCATACACATATCCTTTTCCCTGCGTGGTGTTTACGGACCACAGCACATCGGAGTGCGTCCCCTTTAGCTCCTCATCGATAAAACTGCTCGATTCCAGCTGCAGCGTCGACAGGTCACACAACGCGCGCAACGAGGCGGGAAGATGAATCGCCAGAAAGTCGCGAGCGGTTTCCGGGTGGGTCATAAACGTTTTAAAAACAGCATCATGCGGTGTCGAAGTGGTTGTCTCAGTCATGACATCCTGTCCGGTAAGTTTCCTGCGCCGAGTATCCTGCCGATATTCCTTGCCGTCAGCAGGCAATTCACCACTTCCCGAGTCGCCTCGACAAAAATATTCATCTTGCATTTCATTACTCAGAATTTTTGAAGCAATTCGACAGTTTTCCTTGCTAACAATTGATCCAGGCCGCAGGTATTCTTCTTTCCATCGACAGCAGGCACACGGCATCAACGTGTATTTGCACAATAAATAACATTGTTCGCCCGATGGGTTTCCTGGAGTTATAAGATGAAAAAATTAGAAGATGTTGGTGTACTGGTAGCGCGCATTCTGATGCCAATTCTGTTCATTACCGCAGGTTGGGGCAAAATCACCGGTTATGCGGGTACCCAACAATATATGGAAGCAATGGGCGTCCCTGGCTTTATGCTGCCGCTGGTGATCCTGCTTGAATTTGGCGGCGGTCTGGCAGTGCTGTTTGGTTTCCTGACCCGTACCACCGCGCTGTTTACTGCAGGCTTCACTATCCTGACCGCGTTCCTGTTCCACAGTAACTTCGCGGAAGGCGTAAACTCGCTGATGTTCATGAAAAACCTCACCATCGCGGGCGGTTTCCTGCTGCTGGCTATCACAGGCCCTGGCGCATTCAGCATCGACCGTGTGCTGAATAAAAAGTGGTAATCGCACTATACTGAATGAATCAAAGCGAGGAGACATCTCCTCGCTTTTGCTATCTGAAGGAGAGAAAAAATGGGACAACTGATCGACGGCGTCTGGCATGACACCTGGTATGACACCAAATCCACCGGGGGTAAATTTCAACGTTCAGTCTCGGCATTCCGTAACTGGCTCACTGCGGATGGCGAAGCAGGCCCATCGGGCGTCGGCGGATTTGCCGCTGAGAAAGATCGCTATCACCTGTACGTCTCGCTCGCCTGCCCGTGGGCGCACCGCACGCTGATTCTGCGCAAACTGAAAGGGCTGGAGCCGTTTATCTCCGTTTCCGTGGTCAACCCGCTGATGCTGGAAAATGGCTGGACCTTTGATGACAGCTTCCCGGCGGCGACCGGCGATACGCTGTATCAACATGAATTCCTTTATCAACTCTATCTGCATGCCGATCCGCACTACACCGGGCGCGTTACCGTGCCGGTACTGTGGGATAAGAAAAACCATACCATCGTCAGCAACGAATCCGCCGAAATCATTCGCATGTTCAATACGGCCTTCGACGGCCTGGGCGCGAAAGCGGGTGATTACTATCCTGTCGCCCTGCGCGCGCAGATTGATGAGCTGAACGGCTGGATCTATGACACCGTGAATAACGGCGTCTACAAAGCCGGTTTTGCCACCAGCCAGGAAGCCTACAGCGATGCAGTTGAGAAAGTCTTTACCTCACTGGAACGCCTTGAGCAGATCCTCGGTCAGCATCGTTATCTGACGGGCAATCAGCTCACTGAAGCCGATATTCGCCTGTGGACGACACTTATCCGTTTTGATCCGGTGTATGTGACGCACTTTAAGTGTGATAAGCACCGCATCAGCGATTATCTGAACCTGCACGGCTTTATGCGCGATATCTATCAGATGCCTGGCATTGCCGAAACGGTGAATTTCGATCACATCCGCAATCACTATTTCCGCAGCCATAAAACCATTAACCCTACGGGAATCATTTCCATTGGGCCGTGGCAGGATCTCGACGAGCCACACGGGCGTGATGAGCGCTTCCGCTAATAGCACAGGGCATCCTTCGGGATGCCCTATTAATTGGTGACACCAATATTTACCGCCGTTTCATTCACGGCTATTCTTAATTTGATTGCTTAGAAAACAAGTGATTAACGAATAGCTGAGGCAGAAAATGGATTGGTATCTCAAAGTTCTACGAAATTACATCGGTTTTGGGGGCCGCGCGCGCCGTAAAGAGTACTGGATGTTTATTCTGGTCAACGTCATCTTTACGCTGGTGCTGGGTATTCTTGATAAGATGCTGGGCTGGCAGCGCGCCAGCGGTGAAGGCATTCTGACAACCATTTATGGTGTGCTAATTTTCCTGCCCTGGTGGGCCGTTCAGTTCCGCCGCCTGCACGATACCGATCGCTCGGCCTGGTGGTTGTTGCTGCTGATCATCCCGATTATCGGCTGGCTGGTAATTATAATCTTCAACTGCCAGGCGGGGACGCCGGGCGAGAACCGTTTTGGCGCAGATCCGAAATTGAATTCGTAGCGCGATTATTGCCGGATGGCGCTTCGCTTATCCGGCCTACGCAAATCCTGTAGGTCGGATAAGGCGCAGCCGCCATCCGACTTCGCCGCACCGCTGAACAGAAACTCCTACTTAACCGCCAATAGCTTCTGAATTTCCCGCAGACACCACGACTTCGCTTCGCCCATGCTATCGCGACGCCACGCCATGATGATTTCCACTTCGTTGGTGTATTCCGGGCTGACTACCCGTAAACGCCCCTCGGCGATATCTTTTTCCACCAGCGGATACGGCATGGTTGCTACACCAAGACCGGCTAGCAGGGCCTGACGCTTATCTTCCATTGAGGTAACGGTAAGGCGCGGCTGTTTATCCAGCAACTGCACCGTCAGCACCGGACGTTCACGCGCGGTGTCGGCCACCGCTATACCGCGGTATTTCACGCGGGTCACTTCAGAGAGCGGTTCTGGTTCCTGATGAATCGGGTGATCCGGCGCGGCGACGTAAACGTTCATCACCGAATAGAGCTTGCGGGAGTTAATTTCTGACGACGAGCGGAAATGCATATCTGGCGCAATCACGATATCCGCCCGCCCTTGCTCCAGGCGTTCCCACGCGCCGGCCAGCACTTCGGTGATAATTGAAAGTTGTGTGTTCGCTTTCGCCGCCAGCTTTTCAATCAGCGGATAGAGCGTGGGTGTAGGAATGAGCGCTTCGGTGACAATCGTCAGATGTGTTTCCCAACCGCGCGCCAGTGCTTCGGCATCGGTCGTCAGCTTATCCGCCGCTTCCAGCAGTACGCGCCCGCGTTCCAGAAGCATCCGCCCGACATTGGTGAATTTTGTTCGATGACCTGAGCGGTCGAACAACACAACGTCCAGTTCTTCTTCCAGTTTTTGCATGGTGTAGCTTAATGCCGACGGAACGCGTCCCAGCTCATCAGCCGCAGCGGCAAAGCTGCCGCGACGATCGATTGCATCCATCACCCGCAGGGCTTCCAGCGTTAATGCTCTCTCTTTAGCCATCGTTTTATCATTCAGGAAATTTGAATATACCGGGCAGAATATCTGGCTAACAATGCAGCGTCCATACCTTTACCATTGATTTAGTGTAAAGAGAGGTCAAAAACGATGATTACTACCCGAACAGCCAAACAGTGTGGGCAGGCGGACTTCGGCTGGCTCCAGGCTCGCTACACTTTCTCCTTTGGACACTACTTTGACCCGAAACTGCTGGGATACGCCTCTTTGCGTGTCCTGAACCAGGAAGTGCTGGCACCAGGGGCCTCCTTCCAGCCGCGAACCTACCCGAAAGTGGACATCCTCAATATTATCCTCGAGGGGGAAGCGGAGTACCGCAACAGCGAAGGCCATCATGTCCAGGCGAAAGCAGGCGAAGCGCTGCTGATTTCGACCCAGCCGGGCATCAGCTACAGCGAACATAATGTCAGTAAAGATACGCCACTCACCCGGATGCAGCTCTGGCTGGACGCCTGCCCGGAACGGGAAAATCCGCTGGTTCAGAAAGTGGAGATGAGTGATGCATCACGACAACTGCTCGCTTCACCTGATGGTGTCGACGGCAGTCTGCAACTGCGTCAAAAAGTGTGGATCCATCATATCGAGTTGAAAAAAGGCGAGAAAGCCAGCTTTCATCTCAACGGCCCGCGCGCTTACCTGCAGTCAATCCACGGTACTGTGCACGCAGAGACGCAGGCGCTGGAAAAAGGAGCGCTCACCTGCGGTGACGGCGCATTTATTCGTGATGAAGATAACATAACGCTGGTTGCCGATACGCCGCTGCGCGCTTTACTGATAGATTTACCTGTGTGATTTTCAGGATGAAAAGAGTGAGCAGATGAGTAAGAAAAGCCATAAGAAGCCGCAGGCGAAAAAGCAGGTAAAACCCCAGGCCGTCATTTCAGCGCCGGTAAGTTTCGGTTATGAAGAGATGTTAGGCGAACTCGAAGCGATAGTCGCAGATGCCCAAACCCGTCAGTCGGAAGAGGAAGCGGCGTAAAAAAATCCCCGGTGATACCGGGGATTTTTGTTTAAACGGTCGCCTTGTGAGACATAATCTCGATTATTTGCTGGTCCGTATGCTGCATCGCGTGGCGCGCCAGTGCGCAGAGATTGGCAATTGAATGCTCGACGTCACACCCTACAATGCCATCGTTGCCACTCACCGCCGAACCATCTAATGCCAACAGAACGGCTTTCCACGCTGAGGACACACTGGTAGAGACCTTCATCGCGCAGCTGTTAGAAGCCCCATCGCAAATCATCCCGCTTACGTCTCCTATCATGCTGGCGATAGCCATTGAGATCACGGCGTAATCGCCCCCCGCAAGCAAGGCCATCCCCGCCGCAGCCCCCATCGCTGCTGTCGTGGTCGCGCAGAGTGCAGAAAGTCGCGGGAGTTGGTTATGAATGTAAATGGCGCTTAGGTGCGACAGCATTAACGCTCGCGCCAGTTTTTCATCATCTGCGGCAAAATGTTCCGCGACAATTAACACCGGCAGCGTGGCTGTAATCCCCTGATTACCTGAGCCAGAATTGGTCATGGCAGGAAGCGACGCCCCTCCCATTCGGGCATCAGACGCCGCGCTGGTACGGATTAAAATAGCCGTCAAAATATCATGAGCCAACAACCCGCGATGCCGTTGTTTTTCCAGCGTTCGGCCAATGTGTAATCCCCATTCGCTTTGCAGGCCCAGCCTGGAGAGTGCATCGTTCATCTGGCCCGCGTCGAGAATAAAACGAATCGCCTCAAAGGGAACCTGAACGGCGAAATCGACAATCTCCGCAAGGGTAGACGATGCAAGACTTTCCAGAGGATTAGGTCGAAGCGTTTCGCTACCGTTCTCAGCAAGGGAAAACAGAATGCCATCCTGCGTTTCAATGCTGACGATGCGCGTGTGCTCGCCAACAATAGTCACGCTACACCAGCGTTCACCCGCGCTAAGCCTGGCTCTGGCGTAGAGGATATCTTCGCACGGCGATTGCAATACGATACGTACCTGCCCATTTTCCAGCATCGATTTCGCCGCCGTAAGGTGGTCCCCGGTGCTGTTTTTCAGCACCTCCAGCCCAGCCTGCGAGTTACCGCCGAGAGCCCCCAGCGCCGCTGCGATAGGTAAGCCCACCATCCCGGTTCCCGGAACGGTCACGCCCATGCCATTTTTCATCAGGTTAGGCGAAACCCACGCGTCAATACGCTCAATTTTTCCCTGTAAATGCGATGCCGCAACAGCCGCTGCCAGCGCCAGTGAGACTGGCTCAGTACAGCCAAGCGCAGGTTTCACCTCCTGCTTTACTGCCGCGAGAAATACATCCCATTTGGGGTTAATTTCATTCTCAAACATAACAACAACCTTTTATAACGATATCAGGCAAATGCCAGGAATGGAGAAACACATAACAGAAGACCGGTGACAATAATGATCCACAGGGATAACCCCTTATATTTATGCAACGCAGGAACTTTATAGACCAGCCAGGCTGGAATTAAGCATCCAACCATGCCGAAAATAGGACTACAGATCGAAGTGAAACTGAGTACCGGTGCATTCAGAACAATTGCGCTCCAGGCCAGGAGAACCGCAAATATCATGATCCCACGCTGTACGGTTTTTTCATTGATTGCCTCAGCCGAAAATCGACGGCGCAGTACGTTCATTACAATACCCTGAGTCGCTTCACGGAAGCCTAAATAGACGCCAAAAAAGGCGGTCATCACTGCGAAGATATTCAGGATAACGCTGACAATTTTCACCCACCCGGCACCTGCGCCACTAATAAACTGCGCAGCAATTGCCAGTGCGGATATATTCTGCTCATAGGCTTTAACCGCCTCATCATGCCCCATCGCCAGCGTAAAGGAGACGGCATAAAAGAATACGGTTACAAATAGAATGCCAAATGCAATATTCATTGCCCGCAATGCTTTATAGCGTGCGACTTCTATTGATTTCTCCCGAGAGCGGTAGGAAATGACCATCGGACTCAGTGTCTGAATAAAGAGAATGGACGTCAGTGTAAAAGGTAATGTAATGATCGCATTTTTGATCAGCAGTCCTAACGGCGGTAACGAACCGACATTATAAAGACGCCACATCCCTATCATTGAAAGCCCCAACGCAGCGACGACCAGAAGCTTTGTCAGTACCATCCCGGTTGAGATCTTAAACAGCATCTTCTCTCCACGAGAGGAGATTGCCACCAGCACGCAAATAAGTACCAGCCCATAAAAGGGATTTTCTGAGAGCAAACCGTCCGTTACGCCAAAGGTTTGCAGATAAGATGCACTGTCATTGGTGATTGCCGTTGAATAGACGAACATCCAAATGACTAACATCACAAAATAGAGGGCACCTAACAGGATCCCCCAGTTTTTACCAAGATAGCCGCTAATCACGCTGGGATAATCTTTACATTCTGGTGATTCAGCGAGGGTATTAATAAAAAGTCGCTGAAAAAGATACATCGCCGGATAACCAATAATCGAGGAGAGTAAAAAAACCCAGAGGCCCATTAACCCAACCTGCACGGGTAAAAAAACGATGCCTGCACCAATTGCCATACCGATACTCATAATAACCCATCCAGTATCGGTGCTATCGAACTTGATTGCTTCTCTCCAGGCTTGCTCACTCATATTTTCCCGAGAAAGAGGTACAGCACTTTCCCGAGAAACACTATTTGTTGTCGCCGTTTCCATAACGTAATCACTCTATGTATAGGTAAGATGTTTATTATTTATCTCGTTGCTACAAAGGCGATATGCAACGTATTTTTGGCAGGCTTATTATTAATATGCAGGCATCATACTCGTGGAGCGAGAGAAATATTTCACAATATTAAGATGAATAGAGGGCAACATTGACAAAATTTTTCTCCATTAAGCCAGTTAGAAAGAAAAAGATACTGCCAATAATGTATGTTTGAACAACATCACATTTTTATTCATGGATAAAAGGATAAAAAAAAGCTCCGGCATGCGGAGCTTCTTCGTTACTGGAGAGTGTTAACTGCACACCACTTTTATCGCCAGCCCGCCACGGGACGTTTCGCGATACTTATCGTTCATATCTTTACCCGTTTCATACATCGTCTCGATCACTTTATCGAGAGAGACGCGCGCTTCACTGGTACGCTGAATCGCCATTCGCGCTGCGTTGACCGCTTTCACCGCGTTGATGGCGTTACGTTCGATACAGGGTATTTGCACCTGCCCGCCAACCGGATCGCAGGTCAGGCCCAGGTTATGCTCCATGGCGATTTCTGCCGCCATGCACACCTGATGCGGGCTGCCGCCAAGCAGCTCCGTCAGGCCCGCCGCCGCCATCGAGGCTGCGACGCCCACTTCGCCCTGGCAGCCCACTTCCGCGCCGGAAATTGAGGCATTCTGTTTATACAGGCCGCCAATCGCTCCGGCGGTCAGCAAGAAACGCGCCACGGAATTGCCGTTCACCGTACGACGGAATTTGTCGTAATAGGCCAGCACCGCCGGGACGATGCCGCAGGCACCGTTAGTGGGCGCGGTGACGACGCGCCCGCCTGCCGCATTCTCTTCACTGACCGCCAGCGCGAACATGTTGATCCAGTCGATCACATTCATCGGATCGCTGGATGTGCTGTCGCTGGAGACGAGAAGCCGCCGTAACGCCACCGCGCGACGCGGCACGTTCATTGGCCCAGGCAGCACGCCTTCCGTATTCATGCCGCGTTCGATCCCGGTGCGCATGACGTGCCAGATCCGCGCAAAACCGGTGTCGATCTCTTCCCGGTTTCTGAGCGCCAGCTCGTTTTGCATCATCAGGCCAGAGATAGACAACCCGTTTTCCGTACACTGTTTTACCAGTTCACTGGCAGAGCGGAACGGAAACGGCACCGGCTGTTCGATGTCATGCGCCTGACCAAACTTTTCTTCTTCGACAATGAAACCGCCGCCCACCGAGTAGTAAGTTTTACTCAGCAGAATCTGGTCGCCGTGACGCGCGGTAAAGCGCATGCCGTTTTCGTGGCGCGGCAGGGTTTTATCATTGAAGACCACGTCATCGTTTACAGAGAACGGTACAACCGCTGCGCCCTGCGCCACCGGTAAACGCCCGCTGCGCTGTACGGCGCGAATAAAGGCCGGAATGGCGTCGATATCGACGCTATCCGGGCGATTGCCCGCCAGCCCCATAATCACCGCGACATCGGTCGCATGCCCTTTCCCGGTGAGCGACAGAGAACCATAGAGATCGACCGTCAGACCGGTTATCTGCGACAGCGCCCCACTCTTGTGGAGTTCATCAATAAAGGATTTCCCGGCATTCATCGGCCCAACCGTGTGCGAACTGGATGGCCCAACGCCGATTTTGAACATATCGAATGTGCTAATCATATCCGTGACCTCGATACGACTTCAGAGACGGGCTGCCGGATAGCAGCCCGGTGTGGCATCAAGCGACTTACAGGCTATCTCCCCGAACGGCAATCGCTTCAATTTCCAGCTTCACATCCTTCGGTAATCTCGCTACCTGAACACAGCTGCGCGTCGGGTAAGTCGCATGATGATCGTCGAAGAACTGCTGATAAACCTGGTTGATGGTCGCAAAATCATTCAGATCAGTGATAAAGACCGTCATTTTCACGATGCTCCCCACCTCAAGACCCGCCGCCGTGATGATAGCTTTAACGTTTTCAAGGCTCATCCGCGCCTGATCCGCCACATCCGCTGGGATCTCGCCGTTTTGTGGATTCACCGGGATCTGCCCGGAGGTGAAGATCATTTTGCCTAAGTCGATCCCCTGCACATAGGGGCCAATCGCACCCGGCGCGCGGGTGGTTTCAATCATCTTTTTCATGCTCTCCAGTTCTCAAAGTGCCTGGGTAAAGGTGCGGGAAATCACGTCCTGCTGCTGCTCACGCGTCAGCGCATTAAAGCGCACCGCGTAGCCCGAGACGCGAATGGTTAAGTTCGGGTAGTTTTCCGGATGCGCAATGGCATCCAGCAGCATGTCGCGGTTCATCACGTTGACGTTAAGATGCTGGCCGCCCTCTATCGACGCTTCATGATGGAAGTAACCATCGAGCAGGCCGACGAGGTTGGTCTTGCGTACTGCATCCTCTTTGCCGAGCGCTGCCGGAACAATCGAGAAGGTGTAGGAAATCCCGTCTTTGGCATAGGTAAACGGCAGCTTCGCCACCGACGTCAGCGAGGCAACCGCGCCTTTGCGATCGCGCCCGTGCATCGGGTTGGCGCCCGGCGCAAACGGCGTGCCCGCGCGGCGACCGTCCGGGGTATTCCCGGTTTTCTGGCCATACACCACGTTCGAGGTGATGGTCAGAATCGATTGGGTCGGCACGGCGTTACGGTAGGTTGGCAGCACTTTGATTTTCTTCATAAAGCGCTCAACCAGGTCGCAGGCGATGCTATCAACACGTTCATCATTGTTGCCGTATTGCGGATAGTCGCCCTCGATTTCAAAATCAACCGCCAGTCCGTTTTCATCACGGATCGGTTTCACGCGAGCGTATTTGATAGCCGACAGAGAATCAGCCGCCACCGACAACCCGGCCATACCGCATGCCATGGTGCGATAGACATCGCGGTCGTGCAGCGCCATCAGCGATGCTTCGTAGCTGTATTTGTCATGCATGTAGTGAATGACATTCAGCGCGCTGATGTACTGCACCGCCAGCCAGTCCATAAAGTGGTCTAGGCTTTCCATAACGGTGTCGTAATCCAGCACGTCATCCATCAGCGGCGCGGTTTTCGGCCCGACCTGGATTTTCAGCTTCTCATCCACCCCACCGTTAATGGCGTACAGCAGCGTTTTAGCGAGGTTAGCGCGCGCACCGAAGAACTGCATCTGCTTGCCGATAACCATCGGGCTGACGCAGCAGGCGATAGCGTAGTCATCGCTGTCAAAGTCTGCGCGCATCAGGTCATCGTTTTCATATTGCAGCGATGAGGTGACGATAGAGACTTGTGCTGCGTACTGCTTGAACGCTTTCGGCAGGGCTTCCGACCACAGTATGGTCAGGTTAGGCTCCGGCGCCGGGCCCATCGTGTGCAGGGTATGCAGATAACGGAATGAGTTCTTGCTCACCAGCGTGCGGCCATCCAGCCCCATCCCGCCGATCACTTCCGTCGCCCAAATCGGGTCGCCGGAGAAGAGCGTGTCGAATTCCGGGGTTCGCAGGAAGCGCACCATGCGGATCTTCATAATGAAGTGGTCGATCAGCTCCTGCGCCTGCTGTTCCGTTAACTCGCCCGCCTGCATATCGCGCTCGATGTAAATATCGAGGAAGGTGGCCGTGCGGCCCAGCGACATCGCGCCGCCGTTCTGCGATTTCACCGCCGCCAGGTAGGCGAAATAGAGCCACTGCACCGCTTCCTGCGCATTACGCGCCGGGCGCGAGATATCGCAACCGTACTTCGCAGCCATCTCCTGCATTTGCAGCAGCGCGCGGCGATGTTCGGCCAGCTCTTCACGCAGGCGAATGGTGGCTTCCAGGCTCTCGCCCCACTCCAGTTTGTTCTGTAAGTCCGCAAATTGCAGCTCGCGTTCGCGCACCAGATAACGGATGCCATACAGCGCCACGCGGCGGTAATCGCCGATAATGCGCCCGCGCCCGTAACCATCCGGCAGGCCGGTCAGCACGCCCGATTTGCGGCAGCGCAGCATATCCGGCGAGTAGGCATCAAATACGCCCTGGTTATGGGTTTTACGCAGCGACGTGAACTGGTACTCAAAATCGGCATCCATTTCGCGGCCATAGGCCTCGAAAGAGCTTTTGATCATATTGATGCCGCCAAACGGATGCAGCGCGCGTTTCAACGGTTTATCCGTTTGCAGGCCGACAATTTTTTCCAGATCCTTTTCGATATAACCTGCATCGTGCGCGGTAATGGTGGTCGCGATATTGGTGTCAAAATCGACCGGGGCGTGAGTGGCATTCTCGGTACGAATGCCTTCCATCACTTTTTCCCACAGGGCGGTTGTCGCCGACGTCGCTTCCGCGAGGAAAGACTCGTCGCCTTCATACGGCGTGTAGTTCTGCTGAATAAATTCGCGAACGTTAATTTCATTCTGCCATTCGCTACCCTTAAAACCGCGCCATGCATCGGCAAAATGCATATCGTTAAGATCGATATTTACCTTCATGAAACTCTTCTCTCAATTTTAAAAGCGATTAACTCAGGCGTATTCCGCTACCGTATTAATATTTCCTAAACGGATAGCGTCCAGCGCAATCATTTTTTCTTCATTGGTCGGAATAACGGCGCAGACGACATGAGAACGTTCGTCAGAAATAATTCGTTCGCCGCAGGAATTAGGTTGATTATTCATTTCGCAACTTATTGCCACACCGAATACGCGTAAATGCTCCATCACCATTTGGCGGATAAGTACCGAATTCTCACCGATACCGCCGGTGAAAATAATACCGTCCAGCCGGGTCAGCGATGCCGCGTGCCCGGCAATATGGCGCGCAATGCGATGGACAAAGGTTTTGACAGCCAGCTGCGCGCGCTCATGCCCTTCGTGCCACGCTTTTTCCAGCGTACGCAGGTCTGATGACAATCCAGAAATACCCAGCAGGCCAGACTCTTTATTGACGATGCGCTCAAGGTCGCTCATCGTCTGGTTGGTCTGGCTGGCAATCCACGCCATCGCGCCAAAATCGACGTCGCCACAGCGAGTGCCCATCATCAGGCCTTCCAGCGGCGTCATGCCCATTGAGGTATCCACGCTCTGCCCGTTATGTACCGCGCAAATCGATGCCCCATTGCCCAGGTGTGCAATCACCAGCCCGGAATCGGCTTCCTGTAACCCCAGCAGGTCATACGCCTGCTTTGCAACATAACGATGAGAAGTGCCGTGGAAACCGTAGCGACGAACACCCAGCTCTTCAGTGTATTTCCACGGCAAACCATAGAGATACGCCTCTGGCGGCAGCGTCTGGTGGAAGCTGGTGTCAAACACCGCGACCTGCTGAACGCCCGGGAAAAGCAGACGGGCGGACTCTATACCGCTCAGGTTGGCGTAGTTATGCAACGGCGCCAGCGGCGAAACTTTACGGATACTATCAATCACTGCGTCAGTAATTAAAACAGACTGGGTAAAGATATCGCCGCCGTGGGCGATGCGGTGGCCAATTAAGGCCACACTGTCGATTAAATCGCGTTTTTCAAGCTCAAAAGAGATAGCGCTTAATGCTGCTTCATAAGTGGGTTGGGACAGCGGCGAAATATCGCCGCCGTTGACCGTTAAACCCGCCTGCTCAGTATTAATACCCTCCGCGATACCCGCCAGTAATACATCACAGGTATCAACATCCAGTACTGAAAATTTAATAGACGATGAACCGCTATTAATAACCAATACAACCGGGAACTCATTCATATTACGACTCCGCTCATCCTGAGCATGTTAATTAAAACAGTTTGTAGACGATGTTCAGAATGGTCAGCAGACCAATCGCAGTAACGAAGACGTTATCCAGCTTGCCACGGTATTTCGCCAGCGACGGCGCTTTACGGATGGCATACATCGGCAGCAGGCAGAGCAGAGAAGCGATAATCGGCGCGCCCATGGCTTCAATCAGGTCCAGGATGTTCGGGTTGGCGTAGGCCACCACCCAAGTGGAACCCATGATGAAGATCATGCTGATGGTATTCAGTTTGCCGGTGGAGACTTTGGTTTTATCGCCTTTGTAGCCGAACTTCAGCACCAGGCCATTCAACCCTTCCAGCGTCCCCAGATAGTGTCCGAAGAAGGATTTGAAGATAGCAACCAGCGCGATGATGGAAGCACCATACTCAAGCGTGGTGGCAAACGTCGATTTCTGACCCGCCATTGAGGAGAAGTGGTTCGCCAGATAAGACAGCACCGGAATGTTCTGCGCTTTCGCTTCCGCCATGTTTGCCGGAGAGAGCGTAAACAGGCAGCTGAAGGCGAAGAACATCACCACCGCCACCATCAGCATACTGGCGCGGGAGATAATTTTAGAACACTTACGCTCGGTGAAATCACGGCCAAATTCGCCTTCGTACTCTTCACGTTTGGAGACCACAAAGGAAGAGACAATTGGTGAGAAGTTGAAGGAGAACACCATGATGGAAATCCCCAGCCACACGGTGACCAGAATGCCATCGTGACCGGTCAGAGAGATATCGCTCAGACTGACCTGGTCAATCACCGCCGAGTTCCAGTAAGGGATCAGAGAGAGCGAAATCAGCACCAGGCTCGCGATGAACGGGAACACCAGGAAGCTCATCACTTTCACCATCAGATCTTTACCGAAGTAGATGACAAACGCCATCAACAACAGCAGGAAGAGCGCCACCAGGCCACGGTTTAACGCGGGCATCTGGAGCTGGTTTTCCCAGAAGGTCATAAAGGTGTTGGTAATGGTCACGCCGTAAATCCACAGCAGCGGGCAGATAGCAAAGAAGTACAGGAAGGTGATGACCACCCCGCCGGTTTTACCAAAGTGCTCTTCTACCGTTTCGGTGATATTTCCGGAAGGATTCGAACCGGAAAGACACAGTCGCGCCAGCGCGCGGTGGCAATAAAAGGCAATGGGGTAAGCCAATAACAGCATTAATAATATTGGGATCAGGCCGCCATAGCCCGCGCGAATTGGGAAGAATAAAACCCCGGCACCAATCGCTGTACCGAATAAACCCAACGTCCATGTGGTATCCGATTTACGCCAGGAGGCTTCTTTAGAATGGCTTACATTAATACTTTCTGTCGTACTCATATCTTATCCTTTGATTAAAGTACCCGTCATTCTTTAAATACCAGGCCAGCGCCGTTATATGCGTGGCCCGTAAATAATGATCAGGAAAATGGATTAAGCACCAACATACCCTGTAATTTGGGAAACACGAGAAAGGTCGATATTCCCGCCTGAAATAATACTTACGGTTTTACGGCCACGAATATAATCATCGAGCTTGCCGCTTAAGAGTGCCGCCGACGCTAATGCGCCCGCGCCTTCGGTTACCACTTTATTACGCTGAATTAAGGCTATCATGCTGTCGCGAATTTCGTCTTCGGTGACCAGAACAATATCGTCAA
This sequence comes from uncultured Pseudocitrobacter sp., assembly GCA_913778145.1. Classification (GTDB taxonomy): domain Bacteria; phylum Pseudomonadota; class Gammaproteobacteria; order Enterobacterales; family Enterobacteriaceae; genus Pseudocitrobacter. Next base: position 20,095 of record CAJYVI010000149.1, on the reverse strand, counting down.
CCAGCTCACGCACAATTTCAAAGGTCAGGTTGCCCGGACGCGCAACGTCGCAGCCGTCAGCCAGCGTCGTGCAGGTGCGGTGATTGGTGATTTCACCGGCATAGAACGATGCCGCCATCCCGTGCACGTTTTCAGACTGCACGCCGATGATTTTGATTGTCGGGTTAATGGATTTGATCGCCGTGGCGATCCCGGCAATCAGGCCGCCGCCGCCAATCGGTACGATGACATTGTCGACATCATAGAGGTCTTCAAGGATTTCCAGGCCGATAGTACCCTGCCCGGCAATTACCAGCGCATCGTCGTAAGGGGGAATAAAGATGCGGCCTTCCGTTTCAACGATTTCGCTCACTTTAGCAATCGTGTCATTGAAGTTATCGCCGTGAAGAATCACCTCGGCAGAGTAGTCCTGCGTCGCCGCAACTTTCGATTTTGGCGCGCCTTTTGGCATCACCACTTTGCCGTCAATCCCGAGCATTGCGCAGGAAAGAGAAACGCCCTGCGCATGGTTGCCCGCTGAACAGGCAACCACGCCTTTACGGCGTTCGGCTTCTGTCAGAGCGCTCAGTTTGTTAAATGCGCCACGAATTTTAAAGGAGCCGGTACGCTGCATGTTTTCAAACTTTAGAAATATTTCGCCTTTGCAGCGTTCGCTAAGATAATTGGAGCGCGGCATCCCGGTTTTATAAATTTTACCGGCCAGTCTTTTCTTTGCGGTTTGAATATCGTCCAGGGTTACAGGCAGATCGTAGGTAATATGCATCATATCCTCTTATCAGAATTATTTTCTGATGTTTAGACAAAATCAGGGTGTCAGAGTATTTAATGACTCTGGGTTTCGTTTACGTTATTAGCTGTTTGAATAAACAGACTGTTAATTCATTTCTGCCTTCCCGGCCTTCGACGAATATTCCTTCGCCAAATCAACCAATACTGAGGCAGATTTTTTAATTCGATAATTTTTAGACCACACTGCTGCATAGCGCGCTACCGGTAATACATCTTCAACCTTCAGCGTAATAAATTGTTTAGAGCCAAACGGCGCAATCATATCTCTTGGGATCACCGTCAGGAACCCGGCGTTCAACACCAGGTTGTAAATGGTGACCACGGAATCGGTTTTTACAATATTTTCACTGCTGATGTGATGAAGATGGAGGGTGGTGAGAAGTTCTTTGTAGTAACCCATATCCGTTTGCGGTAAAACCCACTGCTCGTTCGAGAGCGATTCCAGCGTGACCGTTGACGTATACGTTCGCGATTTCGATGCGACAACGACAAATTCAGACTCGAACAGCGGCTCTACCTGCAAATCCTGGAGCTGCATTTCATCACTTAATGTGCCAATGGCAAAATCTAAGCGGCCATCGCGCAGGGCCGGTAAAAACGACGAGAGCTGCGCTTCAAACATGGTGACCTGCGCCGCCGGAAAGACCGTTTTAAAGGTTTTAATCATCTCGGGTAAGAAGGTAAAACCGATAAGCGATGGATAGCCAAACGACACGTCAACCACGCTGTTGCAGCTCAGGCTGTTCATCTCGTTGACCATGTTTTTCATTTCACGGGTGATGGATTCGGAGTAGCTCAGCAACACCTGACCTGCGCTGGTCAGCGTGACGCCGGTATTTTTACGCACCATCAGTTCGATACCAAAGTTAGACTCAATGTCGTTGATAATTTTACTGACCGCCGGTTGGGTAAGCCCAAGCTGCTTAGCAGCTGAGCCAAAAGAACCACTTCTAATGACTTCCTGAAACACCACAAGCTGTTGTGTTTTTGGCAGAAGAACATTATCCATTTTTCTTTCCCCCTTTATTTCCATTTGGCGAGAGGGATTCTAATAAATATAAGAGAGTAAGATGTGTGCTATCACTCACAATTTACCTTAACCCCCTATAAATGCAGATCACAAAATACACAAAAACACTTACATATCAAATAGTTAATATTATTGATAAGTGACTTTAGACTGATTTTTATCAACAAAAATAAGGCGTATAACTTTATTTTATGGCGATAAAAAATACACTTTAAACCATATAAAAAACACAATATAAAGATCACCTTTCAACCAATTTCGGCCTATTTTTTATCCTAACGTACGCATTAATATTCTTTTTAATTTATAAAATAAACTGGTAGAAAAGTCTGTAATGAGAGAATTTCTTCGTACAGCGTCACAGATATCCAGAACAAATATACATTCACGTTAATATGTTTAGATCACTTTTGTTAACACGCAAGAAACCAATAAGCAACATAACAAAAAATCCAAAACCCTGTTTTTATTTTGTTTTACGGGCAAATAGAGAGCAATAAAGCATTAAAGACAGCATAAAAAACCGCTAAATTTTATCAGATCAGTATTTTGTGCATCGTGTCGCAATTTTGCAAAATGGCTGGCCTGGACGCAGGAAGACAGCGAGGAAAGGGTGTAGATGAAGACAGAAAAGCAAAAACCCGCCGAAGCGGGTTTTTGCCTGAAAAAAGTGAAACTGACCGATAAGCCGGGTTCTGTCGTGGACAGTCATTCATCTAGGCCAGCAATCGCTCACTGGCTCAAGCAGCCTACCCGGGTTCAGTACGGGCCGTACCTTATGAACCCCTATTTGGCCTTGCTCCGGGTGGAGTTTACCGTGCCACGGACTGTTGCCAGCCGCGCGGTGCGCTCTTACCGCACCCTTTCACCCTTACCTGATCCCACTTGCGTGGGCCATCGGCGGTTTGCTCTCTGTTGCACTGGTCGTGGGCTGTTACACCCCCCAGGCGTTACCTGGCACCTTGCCCAATGGAGCCCGGACTGTCCTCCCCTCCGCCCGTCTCCCCAGAAGAGGACGACGACGAAGCGGCGACTGTCTGGTCAGCTTCGGCGCGAAGTATAGAGGGTTTGCGCGCCCTTGTCACCCCGCGCTGCGCATTCCGACCGCCAGAGTGGCCGCAATGTTGCGCGAAGCGCGGTAAATGTTGTCGAATGCACCGCGAAATGCCTCTTCCAGCGTGCCGATACTGGTCAGCACGCTAAACACCGCGTCAATCCCATATTGATGCACCACGCCCACATCGCGCGTCAGGCTGCCCGCGATGCCAATCACCGGTTTATGATACTTTTTCGCCACGCTCGCCACGCCAACCGGCACTTTGCCGTGAATACTTTGGCTGTCGATACGCCCTTCTCCTGTAACGACCAGCGTGCAATCGTGAATATGTTCTTCCAGGTTCAGCGCCGTGGTGACAATCTCAATGCCGCTTTTCAGCTCAGCCCCGAGAAACGCCATCAGCGCCGCGCCCATTCCGCCTGCCGCGCCCGCGCCGGGCACCGCTTTAACGTCCACGCGCAGCGATGTCTTAATGACATCGGCATAGTGCGACAGGTTGTTATCGAGTTCACGGATCATTGCTTCGTCAGCCCCTTTCTGCGGGCCAAAGATGCGGGATGCGCCGTTATCGCCGATCAACGGGTTGGTGACGTCGCAGGCGACGCGAATAGTGCAATGTCGAATGCGGGGATCGAGGCCGGAAACATCAATGGCATTCAGGCTGTCGAGGCTACCGCCGCCAAAACCAATCTCAGTACCGTTGGCATCCTGAAGTTTTGCGCCCAGCGCCTGGACCATGCCTGCACCGCCGTCATTGGTGGCGCTACCGCCAATGCCGATAATAATGTTCGTTGCGCCGCTTTCCAGCGCTTGCAGGATAAGCTCACCGGTACCGCGAGAGGTCGTCACCAGTGGATTGCGCTTTTCCGGAGGAACCAACGCCAGCCCGCTGGCCGCCGCCATTTCGATAAACGCAGTTTTACCGTCGCCAGACATTCCCCAGCTGGCATTCACCTTTTCGCCCAAAGGCCCGGTGACCCACGCATGATGTTCAGTGCCCTGCGTGGCAGCAATCATCGCTTCAACCGTTCCTTCGCCGCCGTCAGCAACCGGAACAGAAACATACTGCGCATCAGGAAAGATTTCCCGAAATCCTTTTTCTATCGCCTGAGCTACCTCGGAGGCAGAAAGGCTTTCTTTGTAAGAGTCTGGGGCGATTACGATTTTCATAGTGATAGCCTGTTGCTGCACAACGCCGGATGGCGTTTCACTTATCCGGCCTACTGTTGTCTGTAGGCCCGGTAAGCTAAGCGCCACCGGGCACAACGTCCTTAGCGAGTGACTTCCACCTTCGCCAGTTTTTCGTAGTAGCACGCCAGGGCGCTATGGTCCGCCGTTCCCAGGCCATCCGCACGCAGCGCCTGCATCATTTCCATGACCGCAGCGGTAAGCGGCAGCTGTGCACCTACGCCGTGAGACGTGTCCAGTGCGTTCGCCAGGTCTTTGATGTGCAAGTCGATACGGAAGCCAGGCTTGAAGTTTCTGTCCATGACCATTGGCGCTTTAGCTTCCAGTACCGTGCTGCCCGCCAGGCCACCGCGAATCGCCTGGAACACCAGATCCGGGTTAACGCCCGCTTTGGTTGCCAGCGTCAACGCTTCGGACATCGCCGCGATGTTCAGCGCAACGATCACCTGGTTTGCCAGCTTGGTGACGTTACCCGCGCCGATTTCGCCGGTATGCACCACGGAGCCTGCCATCGCTTTCATCAGGTCGTAGTATTTGTCGAAAATCGCTTTGTCGCCGCCGACCATGACGGAGAGCGTGCCGTCGATGGCTTTCGGTTCACCGCCGCTAACCGGCGCATCCAGCATATCCACACCTTTGGCTTTCAACGCGTCGCTAATTTCGCGGCTCGCCAGCGGCGCAATAGAACTCATGTCGATAAGAACCGTGCCCGGCTTCGCGCCTTCGATAATTCCGCCCTCACCCAGCGCAACCTCTTTCACGTGCGGGGAGTTTGGCAGCATGGTGATTATCACATCGCACTGTTCGGCAATGGCTTTGGCGGTAGTCGCGGTTTCAGCGCCAAGGGCGATAAGTTCGGCAATCACTTCCGGGTTACGGTCGGAAACCACCAGCGAGTAACCGGCTTTAATGAGGTTTTTACTCATTGGTTTACCCATGATGCCCAGGCCAATAAAACCAACTTTCATCGTCATAATTGTGTCTCTCTCTTGTTGCGGTGGTGGTTATTTTTTAAAGGAATCAGCCAGTTTCTGCGTGGCGGAACGGAAAACGCCGAGGTCGCTGCCGACGGCGACAAAGGTCGCACCCCAGTCAAGATAGCGACGCGCGTCTGCTTCAACCGGAGCCAGAATGCCGCTCGGTTTGCCGTGCGCTTTTGCACGCGCAAAAATGTGCTGGATGGCTTTCTGTACATCCGGGTGCGATGCGTTGCCAAGATGACCTAACGCCGCAGCCAGGTCGCTTGGGCCGACGAAGATGCCGTCTACACCTTCGGTCGCCGCGATAGCATCAACGTTATCGACGCCCTGCTGGCTTTCGATTTGTACCAGGATGGTGATGTTCTTGTTCGACTGCGCGAAGTAGTCCGGCACCGTGCCAAACATATTGGCGCGATGAGAAACGGAGACGCCGCGAATGCCTTCAGGCGGATAGCGCGTCGACGCCACGGCCTGCACCGCTTCTTCTTCGGTTTCCACAAACGGGATCAGGAAGTTATAGAAACCGATATCCAGAAAACGCTTAATAATCACCGGCTCGTTGGTCGGCACACGCACCACTGGCGCGCTGCTGCTGCCCTTCAGCGCCATCAGTTGCGGAATAAAGGTAGAAATATCGTTTGGCGCATGTTCACCGTCCAGCACCAGCCAGTCGAACCCGGCCAGGCCCAGCACTTCGGTGCTGATTGGGCTTGCCAGCGCTGACCAGCAGCCAATTTGAATCTGTTTGGCGGCCAGCGCGGCCTTGAATTTGTTCGGGAAGATATCGTTATTCATCGCTTATACCTTGTCTCTTAACCGTTAATTATTTCTGCAATTCCATACGCTTGATGTCGCCGACGACAAACAGGTAGCAGAACATCGCCATCAGTGCTGAACAGCCGACGAAGACCAGCGCGGCGTTGAAGGAATGCAGTTCACTAACCAGATAGCCAATCACCAGCGGAGTCACGATAGAGGCTACGTTGCCAAACACGTTAAATACCCCGCCGCACAGGCCTACAATTTCTTTCGGCGCGGTGTCGGAAATCACCGGCCAGCCCAGGGCGCCAAACCCTTTACCGAAGAAGGCGAGCGCCATTAATGTCACCACCAGCGCCGTATTATTGGTGTAGTTACACAGAATAATGGTGGAAGCCAGCAGCATGCCCAGCACAATCGGTAACTTACGCGCCAGGGTAATAGTGGAGCCACGTTTAATCAGGTAATCCGAGAACACGCCACCCAGTACGCCACCGGCGAACCCGCAGAGTGCCGGAATCGACGCCACCAGCCCCACTTTCAGAATCGACATCCCTTTTTCCTGCACCAGATAAATCGGGAACCAGGTGAGGAAGAACCAGGTGATGGTATTGATAAAGTATTGCCCGAAGAACACGCCCAGCATCATGCGGTTGGTCAATAACTGTTTGATGTAGTGGAGTTTTGGCCCCTGCGTCGTGCTGCCTGGCTTTTTGTGGTCCATATCGACCACTGCGCCATTTTCAGAGATGAACTTCAGCTCTTGCGCCGACATACGTGGGTGGTCGGTTGGGTTATGAATCAGCTTGATCCACAGCCCCGTCAGCACAAAACCAATTACGCCCATCACGGTAAAGACGTGTTCCCAGCCCCAGGCAAAGGTCAGCCAGCCCAGCAGCGGCGAGAAGAGCGCCAGCGAGAAATACTGCGCCGAGTTAAAGATAGCGGAGGCGGTGCCACGCTCTTTGGTCGGGAACCAGGCCGCAACAATACGCGCGTTGGCCGGGAAGGAGGGTGCTTCCGAAAAGCCAAGCATAAAACGCATAAAGAACATGGAGATACCTGCCCAGGCCAGCGGGAACATGTCCACGAAGCCCTGCAGAAAGGTAAACAGTGACCAGAAGAAGAGACTGTAAGAGTAAACCTTCTTCGAGCCGAATTTATCGAGCAGCCAGCCGCCAGGGATCTGCATCAGCAGGTAAGCCCAGCCAAACGCCGAGAAGATATAGCCCATCGAGACCGCGCTCAATTGCAGCTCTTTCGCCACTTCCGTACCGGCAATCGATAATGTGGCGCGGTCTGCGTAGTTAACAGCAGTAACAATAAAGATGATTAATAAAATTAAATATCGGGTTGGCACACCCTTTTTTGATTCGACAGCAGTATCCAGCATCATTTTATTTATCCTCGGGTACAGAATGCCTTATATTATTTATTTTGTACTAAGGCATATTTCACTGATTATTTATCATTAGCAGGAATATGAGATAACTAACCAGACACAATGAAATCGTGATTCAGTATAATCAGCATCGCTGGCCTGCACACTGTGCAATTCCACAATTTGAATATTTTAATTTCGCATACTATTGAGCATCTGCACATCTCATTGGGCGCTGATGCACAGATTTACGTATTACCCGCCATGGCTGGCCTGGCAGGCGATTAAGTGGTGATCTACGTCACATTTTTACCGCTGAACTCCTGACATTCTTTATGTCATCACGCGATGTAATAATTTTGCTTCGTCAGAAAGCGATACCCTTTATTGTAATTTTTAGGTTTACCACCTGGCTGGAGAATACTGGACAATGGCTAACATCGAAATTCGCCAAGACGCACCGAAAGCCTTTTATATAAAAGTGCACGATACGGATAACGTGGCGATTATTGTTAATGATAATGGCTTAAAAGCAGGAACGCGTTTTCCTGATGGGCTGGAGTTAATTGAACATATTCCACAAGGCCATAAGGTGGCATTGGTGGATATTCCCATGAATGGTGAAATCATTCGCTATGGGGAAGTCATTGGCTACGCGGTGCGCGATATCGTCAAAGGTAGCTGGATTGACGAATCCACCGTGGCCCTGCCGGAAGCGCCGCCGCTGAATACGCTGCCACTGGCAACCAAAGTACCAGAACCGTTGCCTGCACTTGAGGGGTACACTTTTGAGGGGTATCGCAACGCCGATGGCAGCGTAGGGACGAAAAATCTGTTGGGGATTTCCACCAGCGTCCACTGCGTGGCGGGGGTTGTGGATTATGTCGTCAAAATCATTGAACGCGACCTGCTGCCGAAATATCCCAACGTGGATGGTGTCGTCGGCCTGAACCATCTCTACGGCTGCGGCGTGGCGATTAACGCACCTGCCGCTATCGTGCCTATCCGCACCATTCACAACATCGCCCTGAACCCGAACTTTGGCGGCGAAGTAATGGTGATTGGCCTCGGCTGTGAAAAACTCCAGCCTGAACGCCTGCTGGAAGGCACGCCGGATGTGAATGCCATTCCGGTCGACAGCGCCAGCATCGTGCGTTTGCAGGACGAACAGCACGTCGGCTTTAAATCGATGGTGGATGATATTTTGCAGGTCGCCGAACGCCACCTGCAAAAATTGAACGAACGCCAGCGCGAGACCTGCCCGGCATCTGAACTGGTGGTGGGAATGCAGTGTGGCGGCAGCGATGCGTTTTCCGGCGTGACGGCGAATCCGGCGGTAGGCTACGCGTCTGACCTTCTGGTGCGCTGCGGCGCAACCGTAATGTTCTCCGAAGTCACGGAAGTACGTGATGCTATCCACCTGCTGACACCGCGCGCCATCAATGAAGAGGTAGGTAAACGCCTGCTCGAAGAGATGGCCTGGTACGATAACTATCTCGATATGGGCAAAACCGACCGCAGCGCCAACCCGTCCCCCGGCAACAAAAAAGGCGGTCTGGCAAACGTGGTGGAAAAGGCGCTCGGCTCGATTGCCAAATCAGGCAAAAGCGCCATTGTGGAAGTGCTGTCACCCGGTCAGCGTCCAACCAAGCGTGGGCTGATCTACGCCGCTACTCCTGCCAGCGATTTTGTCTGCGGTACACAGCAGGTGGCTTCCGGTATTACGGTGCAGGTGTTCACCACCGGACGCGGCACGCCTTATGGTTTGATGGCTGTTCCGGTAATCAAGATGGCAACCCGTACTGAACTGGCGAACCGCTGGTACGACTTAATGGATATCAACGCGGGCACTATCGCCACCGGCGAAGAGTCGATTGAGGATGTGGGCTGGAAGCTGTTCCACTTTATTCTTGATGTCGCCAGCGGGAAGAAAAAGACGTTCTCGGATCAATGGGGGCTACATAATCAGCTGGCGGTGTTTAACCCGGCACCGGTGACCTGATATCCTTTTGGAATATTCCTCGCAAGACATGGCCTTAGGGCCATGTTTTTTATTGCCTCGCATTTCACTTCGCGCTAATAATGCATTTGCATTACCCTGCTCAACGGCTATAATTTAGCCAGAGTTAATGTTGTAAAGAACAGGTGATTTTATGCTCGCTTATGCTCGTTCTGACGCCGTGCTGACCACTGAATCTAAGGTCACTGTGCGCGGTCAAACTACCTTACCCACGCCAGTACGTGAAGCGCTGAAACTTAAGCCCGGCGAGGACAGTATCCAATATGACATTCTGTCTGATGGGCAAGTGCTCATGAGCCGTGTGGGAGATGAACAGGAGGATCACACCATGAAGGCTTTCTTACAGTTTCTGGACACCGACATCCAGAATCATCCTCAGCAATTACGCCCATTCGATATGCATCAGGGCAAAACTCTGGTGTCTGGTATGGACATCAATATTGATGATGAGATTGGCGACGACGATTGATGGACTTTCCGCATAAAGTGAACGGTTGGGCGCTCTATGCTCATCCCTGCTTTCAGGAAACTTATGATGCTTTAGTTGAAGATGTCGAGATATTAAAGGGAAAGGATCCTGAGAACTATCAAAAGAAAGCAGCCACCAGGCTGTTGGCCGTTGTACACAAAGTTATTGAGGAACACATCACCGTCTCCCCTTCATCACCAGCATTCCACCATGGGAAGACGTTAGGTACAGGTAATCATAAAGACTGGTCGAGAGCTAAATTCGGCGCGGGAAGATATCGACTCTTTTTCCGGTACAGTGAAAAAGAGAAAGTTATCATCCTGGGGTGGATGAACGATGAACACACGCTCAGAAGCTACGGCAAAAAGAGTGACGCTTATGCCACCTTCTGCAAAATGTTGAAGAAGGGGCACCCACCCGCCGATTGGGAGAGTCTTCTGCAAGATGTCCTGACAAGCTCGAAACTTAAATAATATAAAACATGGCCTTAGGGCCATGTCTTATAATGCGACTGACAAACTACCTACAGAGAATTAATCCCCTTGCTTAATTCTGCAGCCTTATTAATTCTTTAATTTGTGCCAGTGTGGACGTGCCTTCCATCGGTCCACGCGCAGAGATAGCCAGCGATCCTGCGGCATTAGCATGGGCTAAAGCATCTGGTACGGAATATCCCGCAAGAAACAGGCAGACAAAGGTTGCGCCAAAGCAATCGCCAGCGCCTGTAGGATCAACCACCTTCACCGGATAACCAGCCACATGATGTTGTTCGTCTTTTGAATAATAACTGGCTCCACGGGCGCCACGTTTAATGATGACGTGGGCAATTCCGCGCTTGTGAAGTCTTGCGACGATTTTCTCTTCATCGCGGGATTTGCTCAGGCCGAAATAATCCAGTTCGCCATCGCTTGGCAGGAAGAAATCCGTGTAATCAAGAATATATTCAAAGGCCTGCGACATTTCGCGGATCTTTAGCATCTCTTTACGGATATTAGGATCGAAAGAAATTGTGCCACCATTTTCTTTTACAATGCTAATCGCCTTGCGTACGGCATCGATCAAACGAAAGGAGAATAATGACGATCCCATAATGTGAAAGTGACGATATTGCCTGAGCAGTGTTTCATCAAGGTGGTCGGAACTGAGCAAACCGCAGGCACTGTCCGGCATATTGAAAATAAAATCGCGCTGGGCCTGGCTTCGGTAGCTGACAAAAGCACTGCCTGTTGTGGCGTTCGGCAGCACGGAAATTCCCTGTACATTTACGCCATCGCGCGACAAACGGGTAATATTCATAACGCCAAAGGCATCGTTGCCAACACAGCTAAACAACAATGAACGAAAACCAAGTTTAGCAACCTGATCGGCAAATATGGCGGGCGCCCCACTGGGATACGGCCCCCAAAATTCCCCCGGTGAGGAAAATCCCTGGTTCTCTTTTTTTGCAAGAAATTCAACGAGCAATTCACCCAATGTTGCGATTGTTACGTTCATGCGTTGTCCTTCATCTTGCCTGATGCAGGGCCGGGTTTATCCAGGTCAGACATTCGTTATTGGTATAGCTGTTGGTTAAGCCGTCGGCCAGAAACCGTGAGTGGTACTCCGCGGCGACAATCTGCGGCGTAATAATCGCGCTCAGTGTATTCAGTTTTCCTACCGGATAGCGCGCCGCATCATGAACCGGACGCTGCGCCACCACGGCAATACTCTGTCCACTAAGGCGCAGGCATTCACTTAGCAAAGCAGCTGCACTTTCGCTTTTCACGTTGAGCGTGCCATCCTCGCTGATATGGTCCACCATCACCAGACAACATGACGGTTGAAATTGTTGCAAAGATTGGATGGCGATTTCGCCCCCCAGCACCTGACCACTACGCCCCATAACACCGCCTAACAACACAATTTCACCATCGATATAGTCACGGGCCGGTGCAACGTGGCTAAGATCGTTGATGATAAGGCACAGATCCCGATAATCGCCCAGGAAAGGAAGCGCTTTACGCAACACCTCACCGGCCCCAAGAAACACGGTATCGTCGTCACAGACCAGACGGGCAACCTGCTTAGCCAGTTCAAGCTCTACGCTATGCTCTAACGCCTGCGACGGCACCACTTCATGGCTTACCGCCGCTCTGACGGGTTGAGCCGTGTAAATCGCTCCGCCAAAGGAGCGTTTCAGATAGCCTTGTTGCTCCAGGTAATTGAGATCATTACGGATCGTCACCCCTGAAACCGATAACATTTCAGCCAAATCGTCTACTTTTATTTCGCCGTTTTTACGGACGATTTCGGCAATGTCCAGACGCCTTTTCAACAGGCTGGTAGATGGTTTTGCCACAACATACCCTTTTTTTCCGCTTCATCGGGAAGTCATCCCGTGCTTTAACTTTCATTTTTAAACTTCTGACAGGGGATGTCAATTTTGCACCACACTACCGAATGTTCAACGACAAAACATCACAATAAAATCAATTAATTATAGAATTCTCACATCTTCTATTTACTTACAAAACAAAATTTAAATCCACATTTTTACTTTCATTTAAGAAAAATGATCCTGTTTTTGTGTTGATGATCACAATCACGTGTGGCAATGATCGTTACATTACTTTCAAAACGAAGGTTATTTTTATTTTAAACTTTAATTTCGAAAGTTATAAACGGAGACCACTATGTTCATTATTTCCAGTAAAAATATGCTCCAGAAGGCCCAGCATGCAGGCTATGCCGTGCCAGCCTTTAACATCCATAACCTGGAAACCTTGCAGGTGGTGGTAGAAACCGCCGCAGAAATGCGCTCACCGCTGATCGTCGCCGGAACACCAGGCACGTTTAGCTATGCCGGAATGGGCAACATTGTGGCGATCGCGGGCGATCTGGCTCGTGAATACAATCTGCCACTGGCCATTCATCTGGATCATCATGAATCGTTAGCCGATATCGAAAGCAAAGTTATGGCAGGGATCCGTTCAGTCATGATCGATGGTTCCCACTTCCCCTTTGAAGAGAATGTGGCACTGGTGAAAAGCGTGGTCGATTTTTGCCATCGCTACGACACCAGCGTGGAGGCAGAACTGGGCCGCCTTGGTGGGATCGAAGATGATTTAGTGGTAGACAGCAAAGATGCCCTTTACACCAATCCACAACAAGCGCGTGAGTTTGTGGCGCGCACCGGCATTGATTCGCTGGCGGTTGCTATCGGCACGGCACACGGCATGTATGCCGCTGAACCTAAACTCGATTTTGAGCGACTGGCAGAAATACGCGCTCTGGTGGATATCCCTCTGGTATTGCATGGGGCATCTGGTTTGCCGGAAAGCGATATTCGCCAGGCCATCAGCCTTGGGGTATGCAAAGTCAATGTTGCCACCGAACTGAAAATCGCCTTCTCCGACGCCTTAAAAGAGTATTTCCTGCAAAACCCGAAAGCCAATGACCCCCGCCACTATATGCAACCAGCAAAACAGGCGATGAAAGAGGTGGTACGCAAAGTAATCCATGTTTGCGGCTGTGAAGGGCAACTGTGAGGAATCGCCTGTGATCTACACGCTAACGCTTAATAGCGCGATCGATATGAATATATTTAGCGATCCTTTACAGCCAAATATTGTCAATCGCACACACCACACCGAGTTTTGCCCCAATGGCAAAGGGGTAAATGTTGCGCTGGTCCTGGATCACTTTCAAATACCTGCGCATATATTAGGCATTTTTGGTGGTTTCACCGGGCACTATATTGTTGAAAGCCTGCGTGCCCGAAAAATGCCAGTTACACCAGCATGGGTAGAAGAACCAACGCGGATTAATATTTTCATTCATGACGGACAGCAGGAATATAAACTGGTCAACCCTGGCTCATATATTCCAGATGAATGTAAACAACAAATCATCACAATTATTTCGCAACTGCCCGATGCAGAATATCTGGTGATAAGCGGCAGTCTGCCACAGGGCATTGAAAGCCGCTTTTACGCAGAAATAATGCATATTTGTCAGCAAAAAGATATCGGCGTGATTTTAGATATTAGTCATCCATCATTACGTCAGTTACTGGAGTTCAAACCGTTATTAATTAAACCAAATGATGAAGAGGTTAAAGCAATATTCGGTTTAACTGTCTCTGACGACAATGATGCGAAAAATACGCTTACCACTTTACATGCACTTGGTGCACAAAATGTTCTGCTAACCCTTGGTGCTAAAGGAATGTATTTCTCCAATGGGATCGATTACTGGTTTTGTAGCGCGCCAACGGTTGATCTGGTGAGTTCCGCCTGTGCAGGCGATGCCGCACTGGCTGCCTTTCTCAGCCAGTGGTTATCTACAGGAGAAGTGGAATATGCCTTATCTCTTGCCAGTGCAACAGGCGCTGATGTCGCAAGTTCTGCCGGATTAGGCCAACTTGCGGCAATAGAAACCTTACTTTCGCAAATCCACGTCAGAAAGCTGTAGGCTAAATTACAATATAAGGTCTGCTTATGAAAAAGATCATTGCAGTGACCGGCTGCCCTACCGGTATTGCGCATACATTTATGGCTGAAGAAGCTTTAAAAAATGCCGCGAAAAAATTATCTGTCGAAATAAAAGTTGAAACCAATGGTGCCAGTGGCGTTGAAAATGCTATTCAACCAGCTGATCTGGTAGATATTGCCGGAGTCATTATTGCGGCAGATAAAGATGTCTTACCTGATCGCTTTAATGGTTTACCGGTTATTGAAGTGCCGGTAAAAGAAGCAATCCATCATCCTGCGGAGCTAATTAACAAAGTTATTAATGGTGAAGCCCCAATACGTAAAGGCGAATCAACTACCAGCACGGAAATTATCGAAAAAGAATCACTGGGGCGACAAATTTATAAGCACCTGATGAGTGGTGTTTCAAATATGCTGCCTTTTGTGGTTGCCGGAGGCATATTAATTGCGGTGTCGTTTTTATGGGGGATTTATTCCGCTGATCCTAATTCAGCTGAATACAATGCAACCGCCGCTATGCTAATGAAAATCGGTCAGCAAGCCTTTTCGATCATGGTTCCGGTCTTTACCGCTTATATTGCATTCTCTATTTCGGGTAGACCAGGGATGGTGGCTGGATTTGTCGGCGGCTTACTGGCAAATGCTACCGGCGCAGGATTCCTCGGCGGGATAATTGCCGGATTCGCCGCCGGTTACCTGATGTTATGGGTAAAGAATCGACTCGAAGGCTTACCGCGTCAGTATGAAGGGCTGAAATCGATTTTTATTATGCCGCTCATTGGCGTGCTGGTTATTGGCGTGTTGATGTCGCTGCTTGGGCAACCTGTTGCAGCTATCAATAATGGCATGATGAACTGGCTGGCATCGCTACAGGAAGCGAATCCAATATTGCTGGGTATTGTGGTGGGTGCAATGTGCTCCTTTGACTTTGGCGGCCCGGTAAACAAAGCCGCTTATGTCACCGGCACGCTTTTACTGGGCCAGGGCAACTTCTACTTTATGGCTGGTGTGTCTGCCGCATGTATTACTCCACCGCTGGTAATTGCTCTGGCGACCACCTTCTTTCCAAAAGGTTTTAGCGAGGAAGAACGTGCCGCAGGCATGGTTAACTATATCCTCGGTTGTACACACATTACTGAAGGTGCAATTCCTTTCGCAGCGAAAGATCCTTTACGTGTCATCCCCATGATGATGATTGCTTCCAGCATTTCTGCGGTACTGAGCTACAGCTTGCGTATTCAGGTTCCGGCTCCTCACGGCGGCTTCTTAATTTTACCTTTGGTGAGTCAGCCGCTGGCCTGGGTGTTATGTATTCTTGCGGGCTCTGCATGTGGCGCAGTAATGCTTGGCCTATGGCGGTTGTGGGCTGTACGCAAAAATGCGGTCAACACAACTTCGGTAGTCAAGGCTGGAGGTCAGAATGCAGCTCTGTGAACACGATATTTTTATCAGCGATGAGCGCCTCGATAAAGTCACCGCTCTGCACCGTATGGTGGAAAAGTTATCTGCGGCTGGCAATACCACGCCTGACTATTTACGCGGTATGTTGGATCGCGAAGCCCAGATTTCCACTTATCTGGGAAATGGAATCGCGATCCCACACGGTACGCCGGAATCTCGCGATGCGGTAATACAGACAGGCGTAAAGGTGATTGTTTTCCGCCACGGTGTTGACTGGGGTGACGGCAATACCGCGTATCTGGTCACTGGAATTGCCGCGCGCTCAAATGAACATCTTGAGATTTTGCGCCAGTTGACTCGCGTGCTCAGCGATGACGCTATTCCGCAAGCACTGGCCAAAGCCGAATCCCCCAGTCAGGTTTTAGCGCTACTGACTGGATCGACGACCAATCCGCCAGAAGAAGTGGAGTTGCAGGAAGGTGAGCAGGCAACGTTTGTCATCCATAACCCACATGGTTTACATGCCAGACCCAGTGCGGTACTGGTGAAATTTATTAAACAGTTTCAAAGCCAAATTACGGTAGAGAACCTGGATAACGCCTCCGGCCCGGTGGACGGGAAAAACCTGATGCGGGTGGTGTCGCTCGGCGCGAAAAAGGGCCATCGCTTGTTGTTCCGGGCGCAGGGCGAAGATGCACCGCAGGCACTACGTGAAATTGGGGAGCTTATCGCCTCTGGTGCAGGCGAGATGATCACCGTTCCCGTTACCCCACCACCAGAAGTCATGCAGCCAAAGCGCAGTTGGCTATCCCGATTGTTTAATTAATCTTCGTTTGTTCCTCCGTGCCCGCTCCGGCGGGTACGGTTTTTCATGACAAAGTGAAATTACAGACATCACACGCCCTTTCGTCATCTTACATTTTCTTTCGCAACTTTCATTTATCAGATCAAAATCACAAAACAACATTACGAAAGCCTATAAATTCTTTCGAAGAAGGAAAACGAAAGAACTCGGAGATAAAAGTGAAAGAAATAATTGCTCGTCATAAAGCAGGAGAACATCTGGGCATCTGTTCAGTTTGTTCTGCTCATCCCCTGGTTATCGAATCAGCTCTGCTTTTCGATCTCAACACTGACAACAAAGTATTGATTGAAGCCACATCCAATCAGGTAAATCAGTTTGGTGGTTATACCGGAATGAAACCGGCTGATTTTCGTGATTTTGTTTATGGCATTGCTCAGGAAGTGGGATTTCCACGTGAGCGGTTGATTCTTGGTGGCGATCATTTGGGGCCTAACTGCTGGCAGAACGAACCGGCAGCGGCGGCAATGGAAAAGTCGGTTGAGTTAATAAAGGCGTATGTCGCCGCTGGTTTTAGCAAAATTCACCTGGACGCGTCGATGTCCTGCGCAGATGACCCAACACCGTTGGATCCGATGGTCGTAGCATGCCGTGCCGCTGTGCTTTGTAAAGCAGCTGAAGAGACCGCAACCGAAGAACAAAAACGTCATCTTACTTATGTCATCGGCACCGAAGTGCCTGTTCCCGGTGGTGAAGCCAGTACCATCGGCAGCGTTCATGTCACCCGCGAAGTCGATGCTGCCCGTACACTGGAAACCCACCAAATCGCGTTTCGTGAATCAGGGCTTGAAGAAGCACTGTCGCGCGTGATCGCCATTGTGGTACAGCCTGGCGTTGAATTTGATCATACCCAGATTATTCATTATCAGCCGCAGGCGGCACAGGCGCTCTCCGCATGGATCAAAGAGACGCCGATGGTATATGAAGCACACTCCACCGATTACCAAACTCGCCAGGCCTACCGCGCCCTCGTTCGCGATCATTACGCCATCCTGAAAGTGGGCCCAGCCCTCACTTTCGCCCTGCGTGAAGCCGTATTTGCCCTTGCGCAAATGGAAAATGAACTGGTATCGCCAGAACAACGTAGCCGCGTGATGGAAGTTATCGATGAAGTAATGCTCAACGAACCAGGCTACTGGAAAAAGTACTACCGCCCTACCTGGAGCCAGGCGATGGTCGATATTCATTTCAGCCTCTCCGACCGAATCCGCTACTACTGGCCGCATCCCCGCATTCGCCAGAGCGTAGAGAAAATGATCGCCAATTTAAACCACATCGATCTGCCGCTGGGATTGCTCAGTCAGTACATGCCCGTGCAGTTCGAACGCCTTGCAGAAGGAGCGCTGACCGCTACGCCGCATAACCTGATTATCGACAAAATTCAGGATGTTCTGCGTGCCTACCGCTTTGGCTGTATTGCTGAGGAGTCTGTATGAGCCAGCTTTTTGTCCGCACCGGTATTCACTTCGCATCGCGCCAGCAGGCTCTGGAACACATTGGAGAAGAGATGCAAAGGCAAGGTGTGGTTTATGAAAGTTATCCGCTGGCATTGCTGGAACGCGAGGCTGCATTTCCGACCGGAATCGCACTGGAACACCATGCCGTGGCAATCCCCCACTGCGAAGCGATTCATGCGAAATCGCCCGCTATCTATCTCATTCGACCGGACACGCCGGTGATGTTTCAACAAGCTGATGATGACGCCGAGATCCCCGTCTCGCTCATTATCGCTTTAATTGTTGAAAACCCGACGGCGCAACTGCAGCTCCTGCGCCGTCTGTTCGGGGCATTACAAATCCCCGACACCATAGAAGCCTTACTGAGCGCCCCGGATGCCGAACTGGCGTCGTGCTTTGAGCACAAAGTCCTTACGGCTGAGAACGGTGCCCGGGTCTGATAATAAATTGATAATAAAAGGAATACCCTATGAAACGTAAAGTAATTGTTGCATGTGGTGGTGCTGTTGCTACCTCAACTCTGGCAGCGGAAGAGATTAAAGAGCTATGTGAAGCAAACAATATCACTCTCGATCTGGTGCAATGTCGGGTCACTGAAATTGAAACCTATATGGATGGCGCAGACCTTATCTGTACAACTGCACGCGTAGACAGGAGTTTTGGTGATATCCCGGTAGTTCACGGTATGCCGTTTGTCTCAGGCGTGGGTATTGGCGCATTGCAGCAAAAAATTCTGCATATTCTGGTGGGGTAATACGCCATGTTTAGCCAAATAATGCGTTATATCCTCGACTTAGGCCCCACGGTTATGCTGCCGTTGGTGATCATCATCTTCTCAAAACTGCTGGGGATGAAACTCGGGGACTGCTTTAAATCAGGACTGCATATTGGTATTGGTTTTGTCGGAATTGGGCTGGTGATCGGCTTGATGCTGGACTCCATTGGCCCGGCAGCGAAAGCCATGGCAGAACAGTTCGAAATTAACCTGCATGTGGTTGATGTCGGCTGGCCGGGTTCTTCACCGATGACCTGGGCCTCGCAGATCGCGCTGATCGCCATTCCGGTTGCTATCGCGGTCAATATTCTGATGCTGGTAACGCGTATGACGCGGGTGGTGAATGTCGATATCTGGAATATCTGGCATATGACCTTTACCGGGGCGATGCTGCATCTGGCAACAGGTTCTTACTGGATCGGTATGCTGGGCGTCATCGTACATGCCGCCTTCGTCTACAAACTGGGTGACTGGTTTGCCAAAGATACACGCGACTTTTTTGGTCTGGAAGGTATCGCTATTCCTCATGGTTCGTCTGCTTATCTGGGGCCGATTGCGGTTCTGGTCGATACCATCATCGACAAGATCCCAGGGCTAAATCGTATTCACTTTAGCGCCGATGATGTCCAGAAGCGTTTTGGCCCCTTTGGTGAGCCCGTGACTGTAGGTTTCGTAATGGGGCTTGTGATCGGTTTACTGGCCGGTTATGACCTGAAAGCCGTGCTGCAACTGGCGGTGAAAACGGCGGCTGTGATGTTGCTGATGCCACGAGTCATCAAACCAATTATGGATGGTTTAACACCTATCGCGAAACAGGCACGTAAACGTCTGCAAGCGAAGTTTGGCGGCCAGGAGTTCCTGATCGGTCTCGATCCCGCGTTGCTGCTTGGCCATACATCGGTGGTATCGGCAAGTCTGATCTTTATTCCGCTGACCATTCTGATAGCAGTAGTGGTTCCGGGTAACCAGGTACTACCTTTCGGTGATTTGGCGACAATCGGCTTCTTTGTGGCAATGGCCGTGGCAGTGCATCAGGGCAATCTGTTCCGCACATTGATCTCCGGCGTCATCATTATGGGGATCACCTTATGGATAGCCACGCAGACAATCGGTTTGCATACACAACTTGCCGCTAACGCCGGTGCGCTGAAAGAGGGTGGCATGGTGGCCTCTATGGATCAGGGTGGTTCACCAATCACCTGGTTGCTGATTCAACTCTTCACCTGGCAAAACGTCGTTGGTTTTGCGGTGATTGTCGTGATCTACATGGCTGGTGTTCTGCTGACCTGGCGTCGGGCGCGGAATCATATGGCCGCAGAAAAAGCCGCTGCGCTTACCGAAACGCAACCCGCAGCTTAATTTCAGGGGAGCGATGCTCCCCTTTTGTATTTTTGGAGAACGTTATGAAATCAGTTGTAATTTATGCTGAGGGAGACGTGCGCGTTGAAGAACGCC
>CAJYVI010000148.1 GCA_913778145.1 uncultured Pseudocitrobacter sp. | reverse complement strand
GGATATCCCGGAAGATATGCGCTCTGCGCGTCTGACCTCCAGTGAAAAGCATCGCATCGTGGAGCGCGTGATTCGCCGCGTCAACGAGCGCATTCCGGTCGCGTATCTGACCAACAAAGCCTGGTTCTGCGGTCATGAATTTTACGTCGATGAACGCGTGCTGGTACCGCGCTCGCCGATTGGCGAATTAATCAACAATAAGTTCGCCGGGCTTATCAATCATCAGCCGCAGCACATTCTTGATATGTGCACCGGCAGCGGTTGCATCGCCATTGCCAGCGCCTATGCCTTCCCGGAAGCGGAAGTCGACGCCGTGGATATTTCTCTGGATGCCCTGGCCGTCGCCGAACAAAATATTGAAGAACACGGCATGATCCACAACGTCACGCCGATTCGCTCAGACCTCTTCCGTGACCTGCCGCAGTTGCAGTACGATTTAATCGTCACTAACCCGCCGTACGTCGATGCTGAAGACATGTCCGATCTGCCGAGTGAATACCGCTTCGAGCCAGAGCTGGGCCTCGCATCGGGTACGGATGGGCTGAAGCTGACGCGCCGCATTCTGGCCTGTGCGCCGGATTACCTTGCGGACGATGGCGTGCTGATTTGTGAAGTCGGCAACAGCATGGTACATCTCATGGAGCAGTATCCGGATGTTCCGTTCACCTGGCTGGAGTTTGATAACGGCGGTGACGGCGTCTTCATGCTGACCAAAGCGCAGCTGGTGGCTGCCCGCGATCATTTCGCAATTTACAAAGATTAATCCAGCACGCAACAACACAACAACGACAGCGGAGCCGTGATGGCAGGAAATACAATTGGACAACTCTTTCGCGTAACCACCTTCGGTGAGTCGCATGGTCTGGCACTTGGCTGTATCGTCGATGGCGTGCCGCCAGGTATTCCGTTAACGGAAGCCGATTTGCAGCACGACCTCGACCGTCGTCGCCCTGGCACCTCGCGTTACACCACTCAGCGCCGCGAGCCGGACCAGGTGAAAATTCTCTCTGGTGTGTTTGAAGGCGTGACCACCGGTACCAGCATTGGCCTGTTGATTGAAAATACCGATCAGCGCTCGCAGGATTACGGTGCCATTAAAGATGTGTTCCGCCCAGGGCATGCCGATTACACCTATGAACAGAAATATGGCCTGCGCGACTATCGCGGTGGTGGTCGTTCTTCTGCCCGCGAAACCGCAATGCGCGTGGCGGCGGGTGCCATAGCCAAAAAATTCCTCGCGACGAAATTCGGTATTCAGATCCGTGCGTGCCTGACGCAAATGGGTGATATTCCTCTGGCGATGAAAGACTGGGATCAGGTTGAACAGAACCCGTTTTTCTGCCCGGATCCGGACAAAATCGATGCGCTGGATGAACTGATGCGTGGCCTGAAAAAAGAGGGCGACTCCATCGGGGCGAAAGTGACCGTAGTTGCTGACGGTGTGCCTGCGGGCTTTGGTGAGCCGGTCTTTGACCGCCTGGACGCCGATATTGCGCACGCCCTGATGAGCATTAATGCGGTGAAAGGCGTGGAAATCGGCGACGGCTTTGAGGTGGTGAAACTGCGCGGCAGTGAAAATCGCGACGAAATCACCAAAGAAGGTTTCCAGAGCAACCACGCGGGCGGCATTCTGGGCGGGATCAGCAGCGGTCAGCAGATCGTCGCGAACATCGCCCTGAAACCGACCTCCAGCATTACCGTGCCGGGTAAAACGCTCAACCGCTTTGGTGAAGAAGTTGAGATGATAACCAAAGGCCGTCACGACCCGTGCGTTGGCATTCGTGCGGTGCCTATCGCGGAAGCAATGCTGGCCATTGTTCTGATGGATCACTTTATGCGTCAACGTGCGCAAAACGCCGATGTGACGACCACTCTTCCACGCTGGTAATCATGAAAAAAACCGTTCTCGCTCTGCTGGCCCTGATGGCCAGCACCGCCAGCCTGGCGGCAACGCCGTGGCAAAAAGTGACACAGCCTATTCCGGGCAGCGCGCAGTCGATCGGCGCGTTCGCCAATGGCTGTATCGTCGGAGCAGAAGCTCTGCCGCTGCAATCCAGTACGTATCAGGTGATGCGCACCGATCAGCGTCGCTATTTCGGTCATCCGGACCTGGTGCGTTTTATTCAGCGCCTCAGTCAGCAGGTGCAGAACAATGGCATGGGAACGGTACTGATCGGCGATATGGGCATGCCTGCCGGTGGGCGTTTTAACGGCGGACACGCCAGCCACCAAAGCGGGTTGGATGTCGATATCTTCCTGCAACTGCCGAAAACCCGCTGGACGTCGGCACAGCTGCTGAAACCGCAGGCGCTGGATCTGGTCGCGGCAGATGGCAAAAGCATCAATTCGCGCGTCTGGCAGCCGGAAATCGGTAACCTGATTAAGCTCGCCGCGCAGGACAGCGAAGTCACGCGCATCTTTGTGAACCCTGCAATTAAGCAACAGCTTTGCCTGGAAGCGGGGAGCGATCGCGACTGGTTACGTAAAGTTCGCCCTTGGTTCCAGCATCGTGCGCATATGCATGTGCGTCTGCGCTGCCCGGCGAACAGCCTTGAATGTGAAGATCAAGCTTTGCCGCCAGCAGGTGACGGTTGCGGTGCGGAATTACAAAGCTGGTTCGAACCGCCCAAACCGGGCGCCACCAAACCTGTGAAGAAGACGCCGCCGCCATTACCGCCTTCCTGCCAGGCGTTACTGGATGAGCACGTACTCTGATGGACAGTTTTGTTGAGATATTCATGGTGTCGCCCCTCATGCTGGCGGCGCTGTTTTTTATCGCCGCACTGGCCGGGTTTATTGATTCGTTAGCGGGCGGTGGTGGTTTACTGACTGTTCCCGCACTGATGGCGGCGGGTATGTCGCCTGCACAGGCGCTGGCAACCAACAAATTGCAGGCCTGTGGCGGCTCGCTTTCAGCGTCGCTCTATTTTATTCGCCAGAAGGTGGTGAACCTGGCTGACCAGAAGCTCAATATCCTGATGACCTTTATCGGTTCAATGGTGGGCGCGCTGCTGGTTCAGTATGTGAAAGCTGACGTGCTGCGCCAGATTTTACCGCTGCTGGTTATCGGTATTGGTCTGTATTTCCTCTTGATGCCGAAAATCGGCGAAGGCGACCGCGCGCGTCGTTTGCATGGCCTGCCGTTTGCGCTGGTGGCGGGCGGCTGCGTCGGGTTTTATGACGGCTTCTTTGGCCCCGGCGCGGGGTCATTCTACGCACTGGCGTTTGTCACCCTGGCGGGCTTTAACCTCGCCAAATCGACCGCCCATGCGAAAGTACTGAACGCCACGTCAAACGTCGGCGGGCTGCTACTGTTTATTTTGGGCGGCAAAGTTATCTGGGCAACCGGCTTCGTGATGATGGTCGGCCAGTTCTTCGGTGCCCGAATGGGGTCACGGCTGGTTCTCAGCAAAGGGCAATCGCTTATTCGCCCGATGATTGTCATCGTCTCGGCGGTGATGAGCGCCAAACTTCTGTACGACAGCCATGGACAGGAAATCCTTCAGTGGTTAGGGATGAATTAATTAATGAACGCAACGCATAACGCGCAGCAGCTGATCGATATTTTCGATAGCTGCTTTGCCGATGATTTTAATACCCGTCTGATTAAAGGCGACGACGAACCGATCTATCTTCCTGCTGATGCCGATGCGCCCTATAACCGCATTGTCTTCGCTCACGGCTTTTATGCCAGCGCGCTGCACGAGATTTCGCACTGGTGTATCGCCGGAAAGGCGCGCCGCGAGCAGGTTGATTTCGGTTACTGGTATTGCCCGGACGGACGCGATGCTAAAACGCAGGGGCAGTTTGAAGATGTGGAAGTGAAGCCACAGGCTTTCGACTGGCTGTTCTGCGTGGCGGCAGGCTATCCGTTTAACGTCAGCTGCGACAACCTTGAAGGCGACTTCGAGCCGGACCGCATCGTTTTTCAGCGCCGCGTGCATGCGCAGGTGATGGAGTATCTGGAGAAGGGCATTCCTGCACGCCCGGCCAGATTTATCAACGCATTACAAAACTATTATCAGACGCCGCCGCTCGCGGCAGAACAATTTCCGTGGCCGGAAGATCTTAACTAACGCCACGTTCAAAAAGAGGAAAGAAGATGATCGCCGAGTTTGAATCACGCATTCTGGCGTTAATTGATGACATGGTGGAGCACGCCAGCGACGATGAACTGTTTGCCAGCGGTTATCTGCGTGGTCACCTGACGCTGGCGGTTGCCGAGCTGGAAGAGGGCGACGATCGCTCGGCTGATGCGGTGTCGCACAATGTGACCCGCAGCCTGGAGAAAGCGATTCAGGCGGGCGAACTCTCTCCGCGCGACCAGGCACTGGTGCTGGGGATGTGGGAGACGCTGTTCCAAAAGGCACAGCAGTAATTATCGCAGCAATGTAGGCCCGGTAAGCGCAGCGCCACCGGGCAACACGCGCCGCACTTACTTAACCTGCTTCCCCTTCAATAACTTCCTCACCCACAACCGGTTCGGATTCAACGCCGATAACGTGCGTGCATCCAGCGGCAGCGGTTCATGACTCATCTGTGATGCCAGCACTTCCGCCGACAGCGGCGCGGTACATAACCCGCGTGAGCCAAACCCGCCGAGCATAAACAGATTCGGGTAAACTGGGGCGGGGGCGGCGGTGTCCTGCTCATCCAATAGATGGGCGTATTGCGCCAGCGTGGCGTCATAGTTCGGCACATTGCCGAGCATCGGCAGATGGTCACGCGTGGCGCAACGCACGCCCACACGCGCCTCGTTGGCGCTGACGTCCACCTCTTTTGCCCAGTCGACATCGGGGAAACAGTCGATCAACCGCTGACGATTATGCTGCTGGTCTTCCTCGTTAAAGGTCATCTCCCGTTCACCACGATGGTAGCTTGCGCCAATGCAGTGATGCTGATTGGCCGGGTTTTGCGGCGTCAGGTAACCGTCATAGCACAGCACCTGGCGAAGCTGTGCCAGTGCGGGCCCGGTGGGAATATGACTTACCTGGCCGCCAACGGCGTACACCGGTAGCGCAGCGGTTTGTGGAAGCTGGTTAATATTATGGCCGGTTGCCAGCACCACGCTTGCGGCGCAGGCGCTTTCGCCATCAGCGAAATGCAACTGCCACGCGTCATCCTGCTGTTCCAGAGAGGTGAGGGATCTGTTCCAGTGCACGACCAGCCCTTGCTGCTGAGCCAGCGCAAAAACGCCCGCCGTGAGCTGCGCCGGAGAGAGCCAACCGCCCGCCGGATACTGAATGCCGCCGCAGCCCGTTTCTACGCCGATACTGGCGGCAACGTCCTGCGCGCTCACCGCGTGTGCCAATGCTTCAGGCAGCCCCAGCAACAGCATCTGCTCGATTTTCTGCTGACTTTTTTCATTCCAGCCAAGCTGGGTAACGCCGCACCATTGGTGATCAAATTCCACCGGCAGCGAATCATAAAGTCGACGTGCGAAGGTAAACGCCGCCGGGAAGAAGGTTTCCAGCGCCGGATCGTGCGCGCTCAACAACGGATACAGCGCCCCCTGACGATTGCCGGATGCGCCTTGTGCCGGAGCGTCGTCGGCGCAGTAAAGCGTCACCTGCCAGCCACGTCTGAGTAAGGCGAGTGAGAGCAGGGCGCTGGCGATACCGCCGCCGATAATCGCGGTTTCGCGTGTGCTGGCGCCGGTGCGGGCAAACCACGGCGCACGCGCGGGAAGCGCGTTTGGCTGCGTCATTTCCCCAACCAGCATCTCACGCTTGCGGCCAAAGCCTTTGGTTTTATGCATCGTAAAACCGGCGTCCTGTAAGCCGCGACGAACAAAACCCGCTGAGGTGAACGTCGCCAGCGTGCCGCCGGGCCGGGCCAGACGCGCCATCGCGGAAAAGAGCTGCGGCGTCCACATATCCGGGTTTTTCGCCGGGGCGAAGCCATCAAGGAACCAGGCATCCACCTGCTGGTTGAACGAATCATCGAGCTGGTCAGTCAGTTCGTTGATATCGCCAAACCATAAATCGAGCGTCACCCGCCCGCCATCGAGCAATAAACGGTGGCAGCCCGCCAGCGGCTGCGGCCACTGGGCCTGAAGCTGTTCCGCCCACGGTGCCAGTTCCGGCCAGTGCTGATGCGCTAAGCGCAGGTCGCCTGCGGTGAGCGGGAATTTTTCAAAGCTGACAAAATGCAGCCGTTGCAGCGTCGCCTCAGGATTGGCGAGGCGGAAGGCATCGAACGCCTGCCAAAGCGTCAGAAAGTTGAGCCCGGTTCCGAACCCACTCTCCGCTACCACAAACAGAGGATGCGGATGGGTGGGGAAGCGTGCCTCTAACTGGTTACCTCCCAGAAAGACGTAGCGCGTTTCTTCCAGACCATTGTCATTGGAGAAGTAGACGTCGTCGAAATCTCGGGAAACAGGTGTACCCTCACTGTTGAATTCGAGGTTGGCAGATTGTATGGCGTTTTGTTTCACGTAAGTTACTCGTGCGGCAAGGAGTCTGCCGATCTTAGCGATGCGTGCCGGAAGGCGCAAATTTATGCATAAATTGGCTGATCGGACTTGTTCGGCGTACAAGTGTACGCTATCTTGCCTCTCGAAACTTTAAAATAGTGATGACTTACAGAGGTTATGAATGAAACGTGCAGTGATTACTGGCCTGGGCATCGTTTCCAGCATCGGTAGCAACCAGCAGGAAGTCCTGGCATCTCTGCGTGAAGGACGCTCGGGGATCACTTTCTCTCAAGAGTTCAAAGACTCTGGTATGCGTAGCCACGTATGGGGTAACGTCAAACTGGACACCACCGGCCTTATCGACCGCAAAGTGGTTCGTTTCATGAACGACGCCTCTATTTACGCTTACCTCTCTATGCAGCAAGCCGTTGAAGACTCTGGCCTGAAAGCAGAAGACTACCAGAACAATCCGCGCGTGGGCCTGATTGCTGGTTCCGGCGGCTCCTCTAAAGCGCAGGTATTCGGCGCTGACGCAATGCGTAGCCCGCGTGGCCTGAAAGCGGTCGGCCCTTATGTCGTGACCAAAGCTATGGGTTCAGCGGTTTCCGCGTGCCTGGCAACACCCTTTAAAATTCACGGTGTGAACTACTCTATCAGCTCTGCGTGCGCGACTTCCGCACACTGTATTGGTAACGCGGTAGAACAAATTCAGCTGGGCAAACAGGATATCGTGTTTGCTGGCGGCGGCGAGGAACTGGGCTGGGAAATGGCCTGTGAGTTCGACGCAATGGGCGCACTGTCTACCAAATTCAACGACACCCCGGAAAAAGCGTCCCGTACGTATGACGCACACCGTGACGGCTTCATCATTGCGGGCGGCGGCGGTATGGTTGTCGTGGAAGAGCTGGAACACGCTCTGGCGCGCGGCGCGCATATCTATGCAGAAATCGTGGGCTACGGCGCAACGTCTGATGGCGCTGACATGGTTGCTCCGTCTGGCGAAGGCGCAGTACGTTGCATGAAGATGGCGATGAACGGCGTTGATACACCAATCGACTACCTGAACTCCCACGGTACTTCTACGCCGGTTGGCGACGTGAAAGAACTGGGCGCTATTCAGGAAGTGTTTGGTAACAACAGTCCGGCTATCTCCGCAACCAAAGCTATGACCGGTCACTCTCTGGGTGCGGCGGGCGTGCAGGAAGCTATCTACTCTCTGCTGATGCTGGAACACGGCTTTATCGCGCCAAGCATCAACATTGAAGAGCTGGACGAGCAGGCTGCTGGCCTGAACATCGTTACCGAACCGACCGAGCGTGAACTGACGACCGTTATGTCTAACAGCTTCGGCTTCGGCGGCACCAACGCAACGCTGGTAATGCGTAAGCTGAAAGCGTAACGCGTTCTTCTGCGAAAGAATGAAAAACTGGCCACCTGTTGGCCAGTTTTTTTATGGGCGATGATCGACATGGATTGTGAATAAATGATGAGAGATTCATCAACCAGAATGATGCACAGTGCGGTATGCCTGATCGCATTCGCCATCTGGTTTTTTAGCTCCTGGTTTATCTGGTTAATCCCTGGCATGATGTCGTTATACCGCTCAGGGCTGGCGATGAGCTTTATGCATGCGGTTATTTTGCTGCCGGTCTCGTTGTTGCTCTGGAAAGGCTACTCCTCACGTTATCCCCTGCTGTATCTCGGCAAATTCTCGCTGCGGGACTTCATTGCACCCTTCCTGGCGCTCATGGCGCTAATGGTTATCTACGGTCATTTTTCTGAACCTGAAACCTGGACCGAAACGCTCGCCACCCAGACGCTGTTTGTAAAATGGATGACGGCGATTTCCGTGTGCATTTGCGCCCCCATCAGTGAGGAGATTATTTTCCGCGGGCTGGTGCTCAACAGCAGCATTGGCTGGGGAAAAGCGGCTAAATCTTTGGGGATTGTGGGCACATCACTGCTCTTCAGCGCCATTCATGCGCAATATCACTCCATGATCTCCTTTATCTATCTGTTCATTTTCTCGGCTATTTTATGCGTGGTGAGGATCAATCACCGCGGCTTAATTATGCCGATGGCGCTCCATGCGCTGAATAACAGCTGGGCCATGCTGGTGATGTTTTTGTAAGTCTTCGTTCAGGTTGACAAGATGGGGCTGAAACGGGCAGACTTTACGCCCAACATCAGCCATTGTGTTGATGCGTAAGCGTTTAACGTCAATCAACGCGCCGACACCCTGATTATCAGGTGGAGGAGGCGTGGTCTATTCCCCGCCTTACTCTTCATTCTGGAGTAAAGCATGTCTGAAGTTTCTCAAACTGTTCCAACATCTTCCGGTAACGGTTCGCTGTTCCGTATCGCTTTTGCCGTTTTTCTCACCTACCTGACCGTAGGCATTCCTCTGCCTGTTATCCCGCTGTTTGTGCATCAGGAGCTGGGCTACGGCAATACCATGGTCGGTATCGCCGTTGGGATTCAGTTTCTTGCCACCGTGTTAACGCGCGGCTATGCCGGGCGTTTGGCCGATCAGTACGGTGCGAAACGTTCAGCGCTTCAGGGGATGGCTGCCTGTGCGCTGGCCGGGGCGGCCTGGCTGGCGGCGGCACTGCTGCCTGTCGATGCGATGGTGAAGTTTGGCCTGCTGATTGTGGGCCGTCTGATTCTCGGATTTGGCGAAAGCCAGCTGCTGACCGGGACGCTCACCTGGGGAATGGGGTTGGTTGGCCCGGCGCGTTCCGGGAAAGTGATGTCCTGGAACGGAATGGCGATTTTTGGCGCACTGGCGGTGGGTGCGCCGCTGGGGCTTTTCCTCAACAGTCATTACAGTTTTGCCATACTTGCCGTGGTGACGATGCTGCTTCCCGTGGCGGCATGGGCCTTTAACGGCAGCGTACGCAAAGTGCCCGCTAACGCAGGTGAACGGCCTTCGCTGTGGAGCGTGATTGGGCTTATCTGGCAGCCGGGTCTGGGGCTGGCGTTGCAGGGCGTCGGCTTTGCGGTGATCGGCACCTTTGTGTCGCTCTATTTTGCCAGCAACGGCTGGGCGATGGCGGGCTTTACCTTAACGGCCTTCGGCGGCGCGTTTGTGCTGGTGCGTATTCTGTTTGGCTGGATGCCTGACCGTTTTGGCGGGGTGAAGGTGGCGGTAGGCTCGCTGCTGGTTGAAACGGTGGGCCTGGCACTGCTGTGGCAGGCGCCGGATGCATGGATTGCGCTGGCTGGTGCGGCGCTGACCGGCGCAGGTTGTTCGCTCATCTTCCCGGCGCTGGGTGTTGAAGTGGTCAAACGTGTACCGCCGCAGGTGCGCGGCACGGCGTTAGGCGGCTATGCGGCGTTTCAGGATATCGCGCTCGGTGTCTCCGGCCCGCTGGCGGGGACGCTGGCGACAATGGCAGGATATCCTTCCGTCTTCCTCGCAGGCGCGATTTCAGCGCTGCTGGGCATTGTGGTGACGCTCGTCGCGTTTCGCAAAAAGTAATGCACTTCCTCAGCCCTCTATTCCTGAGGGCTGAACTCCGTTTTTCGCGGCAGAAAGTACTTCACCTGAAACTCAAACATATTGGTGTACAGAATCGAATAATCGATGGGGTTGTGCTGCTCGTCGACAGCCTGCGTATGCATTTTGATGATAGGGTCCTGTTGGCTGATTTGCAGTAGCTGCGCCAGCTCAGGGGAGGGCAGTGCCGGGACGATTGACTCATAGCAGCCGTGTATACGGACGCCACACTCATTCTCGATATAGGCAAATTTCGATGTCTTCATATGCGCCAGCGTCAGGTCAGGAAAACGACTGGCGGAAAGCCAGGTTTCTTCCATCTGCATCGCCACGTTATCAATAAAACGCAGCCTTTTGGCGTAATAAACCTGCTCGCCGTCCTCCAGTTGCAGACTTTTGGCAATCTCCGCCGAAGGGGTTTGCAGCTCGAAGCGTAAAATCTGACTGGACGGCGTCTTCCCTTCATTGCGCGCAATTTCGGTAAAGCTGTCGAGGTGGGTGACCGACGCTTGAAAGTGTTTATTGCGGATCCAGGTTCCGGCACCGTGCCGACGCTCAATAAGCCCCTGATCTTCCAGTTCCTTCAGCGCCTTACGCAGTGTGTTGCGCGAGACGCCGTACTGCACGGCTAAGGTTTTTTCCGCCGGAAGAAGGTCGCCCACGTTGTAAAGCGGGCTGTTGATTTTGGCCTTAAGCTGGCGGGTAATCTCTTTATGAACCACTTTTGAACCTCTGTGTTTGATTTAAAAAC
The DNA here is from genome assembly GCA_913778145.1 of uncultured Pseudocitrobacter sp. Lineage (GTDB taxonomy): Bacteria > Pseudomonadota > Gammaproteobacteria > Enterobacterales > Enterobacteriaceae > Pseudocitrobacter. The sequence goes on along the minus strand of CAJYVI010000148.1, from coordinate 9,862 downwards.
ATAGGGTTAGTGAAATTTTTGATTTAATTTACCCCGTGACGTTCAATTTATTCTTTGTTTTTGAACATCTTTCTGGCTGCTAACTGTGATCCATTAAGTAGTTGAAAAACGTAATCCTGATTACAGTTCCCGTCAATTGCTCTCGCCGGGAAAGCGAACAGGCAAGGAAATAACAGAATACTCATCAATAACAAAGGATTCAGTATGAGTCTAATGGACAGCTTTGAGCGCGGGATGGAAAAGGTACTGGTACCGGTGGCGATCAAATTAAATTCGCAGATCCATGTTTCTGCGATTCGGGATGCGTTTATTTTATCGTTCCCCATCGTGATGGCCAGTTCGCTTATTATTTTAATTAACTTTGCTATTCTGTCGCCCGATGGTTTTATTGCCAGCCTGCTGCATCTGGGCACGCTGTTTCCCAATCTTGCCGATGCGCAGCAGATATTTACACCGGTCATGAACGGTTCGGTCAGTATCATGTCGATCCTGATCACTTTCCTGGTGGCGCGCAATATTGCTATTCAGTATCGTCAGGACGATTTGCTGTGTGGTCTTACCGCGATTGGCGCATTCTTTGTCGTTTATACGCCCTATAAAGTGATTGATGGGCAGACCTATCTGACGACGAAATTCCTCGGACCACAAGGGCTATTTGTAGCGGTGATTGTCGCGCTGATTGCCAGCGAAGTTTTTTGCCGTCTTGCGCGTAACCCGAAAGTCACCATCGCCATGCCCGATGCGGTGCCGCCTGCGGTGGCGCGGTCGTTTAAAGTTTTACTGCCCATATTCTTCGTGATGATCCTTTTTTCAGTCATGAACTATTTGCTGACCAAAATCTCCCCCAACGGGCTTAACGACCTGATTTACACACTGATTCAGGCTCCCCTGAAAGATATGGGAACCAATATTGTCACCGTCTTAATTCTTGGCCTGGTTTCAAACTTCCTGTGGGTGATTGGCATTCACGGGCCGAATACGGTGGCGGCGATTCGCGAAACGATTTTCTCGGAAGCGAATCTGGAAAACCTCTCTTATGCTGCATCGCACGGGTCGACCTGGGGCGCGCCGTATCCGATTACGTGGGTGGGAATTAACGACGCGTTCGCCAACTGCGGCGGCTCGGGCATGACGCTTGGCCTGTTGCTGGCGATATTTATTGCCTCACGCCGTCAGGATTATCGCGATATGGCCAAAATGGCCTTTGTGCCTGGCCTGTTTAATATCAACGAACCGGTCATGTTTGGTTTGCCGGTCGTTCTCAACCCGATTCTGGTTATTCCGTTTGTACTGGTTCCGTTTATTAATTCCCTGATTGGTTATTTCTTTATTGTGATGGAATTTATTCCGCCGATGGCCTACGCCGTGCCGTGGACCACGCCCGGCCCGCTGATTGCTTTCTTTGCATCGGGTGGAAACTGGCTGGCTTTATTTGTCGGGGTATTGTGTTTAGGTGTCTCTACGCTGGTATATCTGCCGTTCGTAATTGCTGCGAATAAGGTGAATATGTCAGGGGCTTCGCAATCTGCAAACGAATAGCAGCGCAGGTTGTGTACTTTGTAATGGACAGCGAATTTTATCGCCGGAACGAATGATGATGACGCGGTGATGACCACCATCATTCGCCTGTTGTCATTGCAGGCTTAAAGCACTATCCATAACAGCGCCATCACCACGATGACTACAATCAGCATCAGGCCAGGCCGCGCAGAGGCCGCTTTATATGCCTCGATAAGCGGTGCGAACGGGCTGGTGATGGGCTGCACATAACGCACATCCAGCGTGTCCTGGGAACGCTCGACGCGCTTGAGGAACAGCTGATTCAGCAGCGTTTGCACCTGCGTCATCGTCAGCACCGTTTGCGGCGTAATGTTCCAGTTCTGCTGGCCGTAATCCTTCAGGGCCTGCCATTCGTGTGGCTCCATCGGCTGCTTGAGCGCGGCCTGCAAGGCATTGAGCGTCGGTGCGGGCTGGGTGCTTAGCGTCTGACGCGCCTGTAACCAGGTCGCCAGTGCCGTAAAATGTTTGGCCGGAATCAACTCGCCGGTTTTCACCCCGGAAAGCTCCAGCATAGACTGCCAGATAATCTTGCTCGATTCGCCCGTGGCGGCGGCAAGTTTGGTCACCAGTTGATTCAGCGTATTGTGCTCGGCAGGCAGCAACGGACGATCGGTCGCCGGGCGCTGCTGCGGTTGCGGAATCGATAGCTGACCGTTTTGCAGCAGCTGCAACACGTTTTTCAGTTGGTCGGGCGTCAGCTGGCTAAGGGCGGTTTGCCCATATTGCTGGCGAATAAAATCGCTCACCGCCTGGCGATTATTGCCGTGATTCAACAGTTCCGTCAGCTGTGACAGGGTTTGCCGGGTGCTGAGATTCTGCTGCGCCGTTTCGAGGCGCTGATTCAGATTCTGCTCGGCGGCGGGAAAATTACGCGACACCAGCGGGGAATCATTCTTCAAACCCAGATCGTGACGCACGCCTGCCCACACCTGCGCATTCGTTTGTGAGGTCAACGCCATAAGACGCGTGATGAGGCGTTCAAGCACCGTACGCTGCTGCGTGGAGAGCGGTTGTTCTCCGGCGATGGATGCGGTGGTTGAACCTTCCCCCGGAGGGCGCGAGGGCATACCTGAAATGGGTTGCGTCATGATTTATCCTTAACCTTATTGCTTTACTAAACCAGCATGTTGAGTATGCCTGGCGGCCAGATTATGGCACACTTCCCCGGTTAACTCTCGTTCTCAGACAGGTACCGTAACGTGAAAATCCTTGTTGATGAAAATATGCCCTACGCCCGCGAGCTCTTCAGCCGTTTGGGCGAGGTGAAGGCTGTTCCTGGACGCCCCATTCCGGTTGCGGAACTGGCGGGCGCCGACGCGCTGATGGTGCGATCCGTCACGAAGGTGAACGAGACCCTGCTGGCGAATCAGTCGATCAAATTTGTTGGCACGGCGACCGCGGGTACGGACCATGTCGATCAGGCGTGGCTTGCGCAGGCTGGCATCGGTTTTTCCGCCGCCCCTGGCTGTAACGCCATTGCGGTCGTGGAATATGTTTTCTCCTCGCTGCTGTATCTCGCTGAGCGCGACGGTTTCACGCTTACTGACCGTACGGTCGGGATTGTAGGTGTCGGTAATGTGGGCGGACGCCTGCAAAAACGCCTGGAAGCGTTAGGTGTGCGCACGCTGCTGTGCGATCCGCCGCGTGCCGATAACGGCGACGAAGGCGATTTCCGTACGCTGGATGAACTGGTACAGGAAGCCGATATTCTGACCTTCCATACGCCACTGTTTAAAGATGGCCCGTATAAGTCGCTGCACCTGGCGGATGAAGCGCTGATTCGCCGCCTGAAACCGGGGGCGATTTTAATTAACGCCTGCCGTGGCCCGGTGGTGGATAACGCGGCCTTGTTAAAATGCCTTGAAGCCGGTCAGGACCTTAGCGTCGTGCTTGATGTCTGGGAGCCGGAACCGGATCTTAATCTGGCGCTGCTCGATAAAGTGGATATCGGCACATCACATATCGCGGGTTACACGCTGGAAGGCAAAGCGCGCGGCACTACGCAGGTGTTTGAAGCCTACAGCAAGTTTATCGGCCAGGCGCAGCAGGTGGCGCTGGATACGCTGCTGCCGCCGCCAGAATTCGGCCGCATCACGTTGCACGGTAAGCTCTGCCAGCCAACGCTGAAAAGGCTGGTGCATTTGGTGTATGATGTGCGCCGCGATGATGCGCCGCTGCGAAAAGTGGCGGGCATTCCGGGTGAATTCGACAAGCTGCGTAAAAATTACCTTGAGCGCCGCGAGTGGTCGTCACTGTATGTACAATGTGACGACGCCGATGCGGCAACGCTTTTGAAAAAGCTCGGGTTTAACGCCGTTCATCATCCGATTCGTTAAGATTATTTCTTTTGTGCCTTGCCCGTCGGCGAGGCACGTCGCTATTTCTGGAGTTAATCACCATGTCTGAAGGCTGGAATATTGCCGTACTGGGCGCAACGGGCGCCGTTGGGGAAGCCCTGCTTGAAACACTGGCGGAGCGTGAGTTCCCGGTAGGTGAACTCTATGCGCTGGCGCGCAGCGAAAGTGCAGGGGAATCTCTGCGCTTTGGCGGGAAAACCGTGCGCGTTCTGGATGCCGCGGAATTCGACTGGACGCAGGTTCAACTCGCGTTCTTTGCAGCGGGTGTTGAAGCCACGTCAACGTACGTAGAAGAAGCCACCAACTCAGGCTGCCTGGTTATCGATTTGAGCGGGCTGTTCGCGCTCGAGCCAGACGTGCCGCTGGTGGTGCCGGAAGTGAACCCGTTTGTGCTGGCCGATTATCGTAACCGTAACCTGGTTGCCGTACCGGACAGCCAGACCAGCCAGTTGCTGGCGGCGCTAAAACCGCTAATCGATCAGGGCGGCCTGGCGCGTATCAACGTGACCTGCCTTCTTTCTGCCTCATCGCACGGCAAAAAAGCGGTGGATGCGCTCGCAGGGCAGAGCGCGAAGTTGCTCAACGGCATTCCGATTGATGATGACGATTTCTTTGGCCGTCAGTTGGCGTTCAACATGCTGCCGCTGCTGCCGAATCGTGAAGGGATCGTGCGTGAAGAGCAATGCATCGTCGATCAAACACGCAAAATTTTGCAGGACGAGGGCCTGATTATCTCCGCCAATTGCGTCCAGTCGCCGGTCTTCTATGGTCACGCGCAGATGGTTGGATTCGAAGCCATGCGTCCACTGGCGGCCGACGAAGCGCGTGACGCTTTCGCCCGTGGCGAAGATGTTGTGCTCTCTGAAGAGAATGAATTCCCGACGCAGGTGAGCGATGCTTCCGGCAGCGCGCATCTGTCTATCGGCTGTGTGCGCAATGACTACGGTATGCCGGAACAGGTTCAGTTCTGGTCGGTCGCCGATAACGTACGCTTTGGCGGCGCGCTGATGGCGGTGAAAATCGCTGAAAAATTAGTGCAGGAGTATATGTACTAATGTCGGAAGTGCAGCAACAGCCCGTCTATAAAATTGCGCTGGGCATCGAGTATGACGGCAGCAAATATTATGGCTGGCAGCGTCAGAATGAAGTACGCAGCGTGCAGGAGAAGCTGGAAAAGGCGCTCACGCAGGTTGCCAATGAACCGATTACCGTGTTTTGCGCCGGACGCACCGATTCCGGCGTACACGGTACCGGGCAGGTGGTGCACTTCGAAACCACCGCCGATCGCAAAGACGCGGCGTGGACACTCGGTGTAAATGCGAATTTACCTGGTGACATTGCCGTACGTTGGGTGAAACATGTGCCGGAAGATTTTCATGCACGTTTTAGCGCCACGGCTCGCCGTTATCGCTACATCATCTACAATCATCGGTTGCGTCCGGCGGTGATGAGTCAGGGGGTAACCCACTATCATCAACCGCTTGATGAAGCGCGGATGCACCGTGCCGCCCAGTGTTTGCTGGGCGAGAACGACTTCACATCGTTCCGCGCGGTGCAGTGCCAGTCACGCACGCCCTGGCGCAACGTGATGCATATTAATGTTGCCCGCTATGGTGCGTATGTTGTGGTGGATATCAAAGCGAATGCCTTTGTGCATCATATGGTAAGGAATATCGTCGGCAGCCTGATGGAAGTCGGCGCCCAAAACCAGCCAGAGAGCTGGATTGCTGAGCTGTTAGCCGCAAAAGACAGAACGCTGGCGGCAGCAACGGCGAAAGCGGAAGGTTTGTATCTGGTTTCTGTAGATTACCCGGAACGTTTTGACCTGCCGCGCGTACCCATGGGGCCGCTATTTTTAGCGGACTAAGAGCAGTTCACAAAGGCTGAAGACAATTATGGATCTGATTCACTTTCTCATTGATTTTATTCTACATATTGATGTGCACCTGGCAGAGCTCGTCGCGCAATATGGCGTGTGGGTGTATGCCATTCTGTTTTTAATTCTTTTCTGTGAAACAGGCCTGGTTGTTACGCCGTTTTTACCGGGAGATTCCCTGCTGTTCGTCGCCGGGGCACTGGCTTCGCTGGGCACCAACGACATCAATGTGCATCTGATGGTTGTGTTGATGTTGATCGCGGCGATAGCGGGCGATGCGGTGAACTACACCATTGGACGACTGTTTGGCGAGAAACTGTTCAGTAATCCGAACTCGAAAATCTTCCGCCGCAGCTATCTGGATAAAACGCATCAGTTTTATGAAAAGCACGGCGGTAAAACGATTATCCTGGCGCGTTTCGTGCCGATTGTGCGTACCTTCGCGCCGTTTGTTGCCGGGATGGGACACATGTCCTATCGTCATTTCGCGGCCTATAACGTGATTGGCGCGGTATTGTGGGTGCTGCTGTTCACCTATGCAGGCTACTTCTTTGGCACAATTCCGATGATTCAGGATAATCTCAAGCTGTTGATTGTCGGCATCATTGTGGTCTCCATTTTGCCGGGAATTATCGAGATTGTGCGCCACCGTCGCGCGGCGGCAAAACAAGCGAAGTAAGCGCGAATTCGCGGTTCGACCACTTTTTTATCCAAAGTTTCGGGCTGTTATGTTTTAATGTGCAACATTCATGGTCTGTAAGGGGCAAAAATGGCATTATGCGCCCCTTATGACAAAACTGGCATCGACCAGGTTCAGGCAGAAAGGTTATCAATGAGCTGGATTGAACGAATTAAAAGCAACATCACCCCTACACGCAAAGCGAGCATTCCTGAGGGTGTATGGACCAAGTGCGACAGCTGCGGGCAGGTTCTGTACCGCGCCGAGCTGGAGCGTAACCTGGAGGTTTGCCCTAAGTGTGACCACCACATGCGTATGTCAGCGCGTAATCGCCTGCATAGCCTGCTGGATGAAGGATCGCTGGTGGAACTGGGAAGCGAGCTTGAGCCCAAAGACGTGCTGAAGTTCCGTGACTCCAAAAAATACAAAGACCGTCTGGCATCCGCTCAGAAAGAAACGGGCGAGAAAGATGCGCTGGTGGTCATGAAAGGCACCCTGCACGACATGCCGGTTGTGGCTGCGGCATTCGAGTTCGCCTTTATGGGCGGTTCGATGGGTTCCGTGGTCGGCGCGCGTTTTGTCCGTGCGGTTGAGCAGGCACTGGAAGATAACTGCCCGCTGATTTGCTTCTCCGCATCCGGCGGTGCGCGTATGCAGGAAGCGCTGATGTCGCTAATGCAGATGGCAAAAACCTCTGCGGCGCTGGCGAAAATGCAGGAACGCGGTCTGCCGTATATCTCTGTACTGACCGACCCGACCATGGGCGGCGTATCGGCGAGCTTCGCGATGCTGGGCGACCTGAACATTGCAGAGCCGAAAGCGCTGATCGGCTTTGCCGGCCCGCGCGTTATCGAACAAACCGTTCGTGAAAAACTGCCGCCGGGATTCCAGCGCAGTGAGTTCCTGATTGAGAAAGGGGCAATCGATATGATTGTTCGTCGCCCTGAAATGCGCCTGAAACTGGCGAGCATTCTGGCGAAGCTCATGAATCTTCCGGCGCCTAACCCGGAAGAAGCCCACGAAAGTGTGGTGGTACCGCCGGTACCGGATCAGGAACCAGAGGCCTGATAATGCAAAGGGCAGGGCCAGACGGCGCTGCCCTTTTTGCTTCTCATCACCGTTAAACAAATCGCGGGCATCATGGACAACAAACTTATTCCTCAGGCCACGTCGCCCCTGGCTACGTGGCTTTCTTATCTGGAACACCTCCACAGCAAAACCATCGACCTCGGTCTGGAACGCGTGGGTGAGGTGGCCGCCCGGCTGAACGTGCAGAAGCCAGCGCCATTTGTCTTTACCGTTGCCGGAACTAACGGCAAAGGCACGACCTGCCGGACGCTGGAAGCGATGCTGACGGCGGCGGGCTACAAGGTGGGCGTTTACAGTTCACCGCATCTGGTGCGATATACCGAACGCGTACGTGTACAGGGCGCGGAACTCGCAGAAAGCGCGCATACGGCGTCGTTCGCCGCTATTGAGCAGGCGCGCGGCGAAATCTCTTTGAGCTATTTCGAATATGGCACGCTGTCGGCGCTGTGGTTATTTAAACAGGCCGCGCTGGATGTGGTAATTCTGGAAGTTGGGCTGGGCGGGCGTCTGGATGCCACCAACCTGGTGGATCCGGATGTCGCGGTTATTACCAGTATCGCACTGGATCACACCGACTGGCTGGGGCCGGATCGCGAAAGTATTGGCCGTGAAAAAGCCGGTATCTTTCGTGCCGGGCGTCCGGCGGTTGTGGGTGAACCGGATATGCCAACAACAATTGCTGATGTGGCGCGTGAAAAGGGTGCACAGCTGTTACAGCGTGATATCGCCTGGCAGTATGGCGTGGACGCAGAAAGCTGGTGGTTTAGCGATGCAACAGGCCGCCTGAATGCGCTGCCATTGCCGCAGGTGCCGCAGCCGAATGCTGCTACTGCGCTGGCGGCACTGCGTGCCAGCGGCCTGAACGTCACGGAGCAGGCGATTCGCGAAGGCATCGCCAGCGCGATTCTGCCGGGACGCTTCCAGACAATCCAGACCTCGCCGCGCGTGATTCTGGATGTTGCCCATAACCCGCATGCCGCCGCGTATCTCGCTGGGCGTCTCAAATCTGAGCCGCTAACCGGGCGCGTTCTGGCGGTTATTGGTATGCTGCATGATAAGGATATTGCCGGAACGCTGGCGTGTCTGGAAGGTGTTGTCGATAGCTGGTATTGTGCGCCTTTAGAAGGGCCGCGCGGGGCCACCGCTGAACAGCTGGTGGCGCATTTACGCGCAGGCACCGTCTACGCCAGCGTGGCGCAGGCGTGGCACGCGGCGATGGCCGATGCCGGACCGGAAGATACGGTGCTGGTGTGTGGTTCATTCCACACGGTAGCGCATGTAATGGAAGAGTTAGACGCGGGGAGAACCGGTGGCAAGTAAGTTTCAGAACCGCTTAGTCGGGACAATTGTGCTGGTAGCGCTGGGCGTCATCGTGCTGCCAGGGCTGCTCGACGGGCAGAAAAAACACTACCAGGATGAGTTTGCCGCGATCCCACTGGTGCCAAAACCGGGCGACCGCGATGAGCCAGATATGCTGCCAACGGCGACGCAGGCGCTGCCTGCTCAGCCGCCGGAAGGCGCGGCGGAAGAGGTGAGGGCGGGCGATGCGGCAGCACCGTCGCTCGATCCGGGGCGTTTTGCTGCGGCAAACAATAACGGCATCGATCCTGCGCCTGTGCAGGTGGAACAACCGAAGCCAAAACCCAAACCGGTTGAGCCGCCGAAACCGAAGCCGCAGCCAACGCGTGATGTTGCCAGCGAACAAATTGCCGCCGCGACCGAAACGCCGCCGGCCAAACCGACGCCTGCTGAAAAACCTGCGCCGGAAGGGAAGGCGTACGTCGTGCAGCTTGGCGCGTTGAAAAATGCCGATAAAGTTAACGAGATTGTCGCGTCGCTTCGCGGTGCGGGCTATCGCGTCTACACATCGCCTTCCACGCCAGTTCAGGGTAAAATTACCCGCATCCTGGTCGGGCCCGACGCGTCGAAAGATAAGCTGAAAGGTTCGCTTGGCGAGCTTAAGCAGATCTCCGGGCTGAGCGGGGTGGTGATGGGGTATTCGCCGAATTAAAGGTGACCTGACCCCTCACCCTAACCCTCTCCCTCAGGGAGAGGGGACCGATCGAGCACGATGTAAAGTTCGGTGCAGGTTTCCCCCTCTCCCTGAGGGAGAGAGAACCGATCGAGCACGATGCTAAGTTCGGCGCTGGTTTTCCCCCTCTCCCTGAGGGAGAGGGCCGGGGTGAGGGGGTTAACCCCCGCCAAAAACGATGGCGTTGAACATTTTTTCAGCGCCATTTTTATTTTCGCAGGGAAAGGAAATCCCTACGCAAACGTTTTCTTTTTCTGTTAGAATGCGCC
>CAJYVI010000147.1 GCA_913778145.1 uncultured Pseudocitrobacter sp. | reverse complement strand
TCAATTTTAACGCCGTTGCCCCACAGCTCTACCGGCGCGCCAATTCCCGCATTGGGGCATGGCGTTAAATCCACCGCCAGCATATCCATCGACACCGTTCCTACCGTGGTGGTGCGCACGCTGTCTACCATCACCGGCGTGCCCGATGGCGCAATACGCGGGTAACCATCCGCATAGCCGCAGGCGACAATACCAATACGCTGCTCCTGCGTGGCGGTATAGCGACTGCCGTAGCCCACCGTATCGCCCGATTTCAAGTTTTGCACGGCGATAATCTGACTGCTCAGGGTCATCACCGGTTTAATACCGCTATTGGCCACATCCTGCCATTGGCCGGAAGGCGAAGCGCCATAGAGAATAATACCCGGACGCACCCAGTCATAATGTGTTTCTGGGTGCCAGAGCGTAGCTGCCGAATTAGCTAGTGAACGCGGGCACTCCAGCCCCTCCGCCGCCTGCTCGATTCTCTGCATGGGCCGTTCGACACCCTCGCTTTTTTCTGCATCGGCAAAGTGCGACATTAACGTCATTGCGCCGACGTTCGGCACCTTACGCAGGATCTGCCACACGGTGCTGACGCGCTCCGGCGTAAACCCAAGCCGGTTCATGCCGCTGTTCACTTTCAGGTAAATATCCAGCGGGGCATGCAGCCGCGCATCCTGAATCGCTTTAATCTGCCAGTTACTGTGAACACTGGTGGTTAAGCGGTATTTATCAAACAGTTCCAGTTCATCAGCGTGGAAAAATCCTTCCAGCAGCAAAATCGGCCCTTTCCATCCCCACTCACGTAGTTGGATGGCATCTTCCAGATTGAGCATCGCGAAACCGTCCGTTTCGCGCAATGCGCCCCAGACACGCTTCAGACCGTGCCCGTAGGCATCAGCTTTCACCACTGACCAGACGCGCGATTCCGGGGCCGCCCGGCGTACTACGTTCAGGTTCTGCCGCAGCGCCGACAAATCGATGCTGGCTTCTACAGGACGAGACATGCGTTCTCCTTAATGATGAGCGCCGTGCAGATGTTGAGGACGCGACGGCGTAAAGCCCGGCGAGTAGCGCGCCACGCTTAGATCGTCATAAGGAATGGCGGGCGTCCGCCCGGAGATTAAATCGCTGATTAACTGCCCGGAACCGCAGGACATGGTCCAACCCAGCGTGCCGTGGCCCGTGTTCAGCCACAGATTTTTAAAAGCGGTTTTACCAATGATGGGCGTGCCGTCCGGCGTCATGGGGCGCAGGCCGGTCCAGAACGTGGCCTGCTCAATATACCCGCCGCGCGGGAACAGATCGCCCACCACCATTTCCAGCGTTTCGCGGCGAGGTTGCAGCAGTTCAGTATTAAAGCCGACAATTTCGGCCATCCCGCCTACGCGGATACGATTATCAAATCGGGTGATGGCAATTTTGTAGGTTTCATCAAGGATAGTCGAAACCGGCGCGCCCGCCTCTTCCTTCACCGGAATGGTGAGCGAATACCCTTTCAGCGGATACACCGGAATATTTACCAGCCCTTTGAGCATCGCGGTGGAATAGGAGCCAAACGCCATCACATAGGCATCGGCTTTAATCAGTTCATCGCCGCACTTCACACCATAAATATGCTCACCTTCTCGCAGCAGCGCATCCACCGGCGTGTTATAGCGGAAAGTGACGCCCGCATTTTCAGCCATCTGCGCCAGACGTTGGGTGAAGAGCTGGCAGTCGCCGGTTTCATCATTCGGCAAACGCAGGCCGCCAGTGAGCTTGTGCGCCACGCCCGCCAGCGCAGGCTCAACCTCGGCAAGTCGGGCTGATTCCAGCAACTGATACGGCACGCCCGCGTCTTCCAGCACGGCAATATCGCGCATTGCGTTCTCGTATTGCTGCGCGGTGCGGAAAAGCTGCAAGGTGCCGCCCTGACGGCCTTCGTAGGCAATCCCGGTGGACTCGCGCAGCGCTTTCAGGCAGTCGCGGCTGTATTCCGCCAGGCGTACCATGCGGCCTTTGTTCTCCATATAGTGCCGCGTGTCGCAGTTGCGCAGCATTTGCCACATCCATTTCAACTGGAACTGGGTGCCATCAAGGCTAATCGCCAGCGGTGCGTGGCGCTGGAACATCCATTTAATCGCCTTCAGCGGCACGCCGGGCGCCGCCCAGGGCGCAGCGTAACCGGGGGAGATCTGCCCGGCATTCCCGGCGCTGGTTTCCATCGCCGGGCCAGTTTCACGATCGATAACCGTAACCTGATGTCCTGCCTGACTTAAATACCAGGCGCTGGTCACGCCCACTACGCCACTTCCCAGTATGACAACGTGCATAGCTACTCCAGAATCGAAATGAGTAAAAGAACAATCTTCTGATTACAAATTGATAACCCAGATGAAAATATTATTCAACATAGGCTTTTTTTATGGTGACCTGGTTCACATACAGCCCCGTCAGCGCAGGCATACGAGAATCGACATCTCCTGCTGAGCAATATTTTTACCCAGCATAAAATGCTGCATAATTGTAAAAATATCGTCATCAAAATTAAGAAATCGCGAAGAAAAAAAATGGCGCTTGTTACGGTTTTTTCCAGGTGTTCTATTCTTTTACAGAGGCTCTCCAGACAGAGAGAGTCGCCAACAATGAGGGCGCGCTAATGGCAACGATTGATTCGATGAATAAGGACAGCACGCGTTTAAGCGACGGACCCGACTGGACATTTCCCCTGCTGGAAACCTATCTGGTTGAGATAGACCGGGTAGCCAAACTCTACCGGCTGGACACCTATCCCCATCAAATCGAAGTCATTACCTCTGAGCAGATGATGGATGCTTATTCCAGCATCGGGATGCCAATTAACTATACCCACTGGTCATTCGGGAAGAAGTTTATTGAGACCGAGCAGGCGTATAAGCACGGTCAGCAGGGGCTGGCCTATGAGATTGTGATTAACTCTAATCCGTGCATCGCCTACCTGATGGAGGAGAACACCATCACCATGCAGGCGCTGGTAATGGCGCACGCCTGCTACGGGCATAACTCATTCTTTAAAAACAACTATCTGTTCCGCAGCTGGACAGACGCCAGTTCGATCGTCGATTACCTGCTTTTCGCCCGTAAATATATTAGCGAGTGTGAAGAGCGCTACGGTGTGGATGAAGTGGAAAAACTGCTCGACTCCTGCCACGCATTGATGAACTACGGCGTGGACCGCTACAAACGCCCGCAAAAAATCTCGCTGCAGGAGGAGAAAGCGCGGCAGAAAAGTCGCGAAGAGTATCTGCAAAGCCAGGTGAATATGCTGTGGCGTACCCTGCCGAAGCGTGAAGAAGAGAAAACGGTAGAATCCGCACGGCGTTATCCCTCCGAGCCGCAGGAGAACCTGCTGTACTTTATGGAGAAAAATGCCCCACTGCTGGAGCCGTGGCAGCGTGAAATCATGCGTATTGTGCGTAAGGTGAGCCAGTATTTTTATCCGCAGAAACAGACGCAGGTTATGAACGAAGGCTGGGCCACGTTCTGGCACTACACCATCCTCAACCATCTGTACGACGAAGGGAAAGTGACCGAGCGCTTTATGCTGGAGTTTTTGCATAGCCACACCAACGTGGTGTTCCAGCCGCCTTATAACAGCCCGTGGTACAGCGGGATTAACCCGTATGCGCTGGGCTTTGCCATGTTCCAGGATATCAAGCGTATCTGCCAGACGCCGACGGAAGAAGACCGCTACTGGTTCCCGGACATGGCCGGTTCCGACTGGCTGGAAACGCTGCATTTTGCGATGCGCGATTTTAAAGATGAAAGCTTTATCAGCCAGTTCCTGTCACCGAAAGTGATGCGTGATTTCCGTCTGTTTACGGTGCTGGATGACGATCGCAATAACTATCTGGAGATCTCGGCGATTCATAATGAAAGCGGCTATCGCGAAATTCGTGCCCAGCTTTCGTCACAATATAATCTCAGTAACCTGGAGCCGAATATTCAGGTGTGGAACGTGGACCTGCGCGGCGACCGTTCGCTGACGCTACGCTATGTGCCGCACAACCGCGCGCCGCTGGATAAAGGCCGCCGTGAAGTACTCAAGCACGTACATCGTCTGTGGGGGTTTGAAGTGCATCTGGAGCAGCAGAATGCCGACGGCAGCGTTGAATTGCTTGAGCGTTGCCCGCCGAGACCGAGCGCGTTGTGATACAAAAAAGCCTCTCAATTGAGAGGCTTTTTCTATGGAGGCTTATACGCCGCCCGGCATATTTTTCTGCATCCGATGCCAGATCTCACCGCTATCATGCCCGTAACGACGCACGGTCTCATACACCTGGTCATGCAAGCCCTGCTCACACAGTTCCGTCAGGCGATGATAGAAGCCAAGCGCCCGGCTACGCGCTTCCGGATTGGCAAAATAGTGACGACCAATACGGGTATAAAGCCCTTTCATGCCGTTCAAAATCAGGCCATAAATCGGGTTACCGGAGGCAAACGCCAGACCACGGAAAATATTGTAATCGAGGTCGGCAAACGCGTCAGCGTAGTCTTCGACTTCACGCGCGGTAGCCAGCACTTCCAGCGCTTTGTCAGGATGCTGACGAAACGCGGTGCGGATAAAGATTGTGGCGATGTTCGTACGCACAGAAAGCAAATTATCCAGCAACTGAGGGACGCTTTCGTGATCGAGACGCGCCAGCGTTTCAAGAATATTAAGACCAGATGTTTCCCAGAAGTTGTTTACTTTCGTAGGTTTACCGTGCTGGATAGTCAACCAGCCATCACGAGCCAGACGCTGCAACACTTCACGTAAAGTTGTGCGGGTTACACCAATCAGTTCAGAAAGTTCGCGCTCGGCAGGCAGAATAGACCCCGGTGGAAAACGGTTATTCCAGATGCTTTCAACAATATACTCTTCCGCGAAACCCGCCGGGCTTTGCGCCTTAATGACCATAGTTAGAATTTCCATTACACAGCGTTGCAATCTACTCATCATACCAGACCGCAACCACAGCAGATAGCACGCCAGATGAATTAAAAAGGGATCGCCGTTTCATTTTTTGATTTTCCTTTTCCGTACTTAAGGGCGTTTTTTGCCGCGATCTCTGCTAGAGTTTCAGCCCTGGTTGTAACAAAAGATGACTTCTACGAGGCAGACTATTGGTCATGGAAATCTCATACTGTCGCGCGTTGTGGCGCAACTTTCTCGGGCAATCCCCAGACTGGTATAAACTTTTACTTCTGATATTCCTGGTGATTAACCCGATAATATTTCTTGTTAGCCCTTTTTTTGCGGGCTGGCTGCTGGTTATCGAATTTATCTTCACCCTGGCGATGGCGCTCAAATGCTATCCGCTGATCCCCGGCGGGCTGCTAGCCATTGAAGCAGTGATTGTCGGCATGACCTCTGCCGAGCACGTGCGTGAAGAGGTGGCCGCCAACCTTGAAGTATTGCTGCTGCTGATCTTCATGGTCGCCGGTATCTACTTTATGAAGCAGTTGCTGCTGTTTATTTTCACCCGCTTGTTGTTGAGCATTCGTAGCAAAATGCTGCTTTCGCTGGCGTTTTGTCTGGCGGCGGCGTTCTTATCAGCCTTCCTTGATGCGCTGACGGTGGTCGCGGTGATCATCAGCGTGGCGGTGGGTTTCTATGGCATCTATCATCGCGCAGCGTCCAGCCGTCCTGACGATGACGATCTGCTGGATGACAGCCATATCGATAAACATTATCGCGACGTTCTGGAACAATTCCGTGCGTTTCTGCGCAGCCTGATGATGCACGCGGGCGTCGGCACCGCGCTTGGCGGCGTGATGACGATGGTTGGCGAACCGCAGAACCTGATTATCGCCAAAGCCTCCGGCTGGCACTTCGGCGAGTTCTTCATGCGGATGGCCCCGGTCACCGTGCCGGTGTTTATTTGCGGCATTACCACCTGCCTGCTGCTGGAGAAATTCAAGCTGTTTGGCTATGGCGCGACGCTCCCGGAAACCGTGCGTAAAACGCTGCATGATTTCGACGAGCGCAGCCGCCAGCAACGCACGCGTCAGGACACCATGCGCCTGTGCGTTCAGGCGGTGATTGGCATATGGCTGGTGCTGGCGCTGGCTTTCCACCTGGCGGAAGTCGGGCTGATTGGCCTGTCGGTTATTATCTTTGCTACCTCGTTTACCGGCGTTACCGATGAACATGCTATCGGCAAAGCCTTCACCGAGGCACTACCCTTCACCGCGCTTCTAACCGTCTTCTTTGCGGTCGTTGCGGTGATTATCGACCAGCATCTGTTCGCGCCGATCATCGACTTTGTGCTGCAAGCCTCTCCGCACGCGCAGCGCTCGCTGTTCTATATCTTCAACGGTTTGCTATCGTCAATTTCCGATAACGTGTTTGTCGGAACGGTGTATATCAACGAAGTGTAGGCGGCGCTGGAGTCCGGCGCTATCGACCTGAAGCAGTTTGAGATGCTGGCGGTGGCGATTAATACCGGGACGAATCTGCCGTCGGTCGCCACGCCGAACGGTCAGGCGGCGTTCCTGTTCCTGCTCACCTCGGCGTTGGCGCCACTTAT
>CAJYVI010000146.1 GCA_913778145.1 uncultured Pseudocitrobacter sp. | reverse complement strand
CAACGAATGCACGCAGGAAGTTACCTTCGCCAAACTGAATGATACGTTCAGGGTACTGCGCACCGGGAAAGTCCTGGCGGTTCAGAGTCTTCACAATCGTTTCCTTTTTAATTAGTCATACAACCTGGTGGAATTGGTGTAATAACTTACCAGATTTTTAGACAATGAAACCCTGTTTTGATCAAAATGTGAGGACTAATTCATAATTCAGAGGAATTTATAGAACACGCTAGTGGCGGTTAATTCCCCCGCAGGCATCAGCGCATAACGCGGAATTTCACCCACCTTTCGCCAGCCAGCACGCTGGTAGAACGTCTCCGCCCCGCTTCCCGTGGCGGTATCAAGCACGAGCACATTCTTGCCTGCATCACGCGCCAACGTTTCCAGATGCGACATCAGCTGACTTGCTATACCAAAACGTCGGGCATCTTCATGCACCAACAGTTTGGCAACGTCCGCGCGATGCGGCTGGTTTTCGGGCTGATCGATAATAAGCTGGACGGTACCGACAATTCGCTGCTGCGCGTCTACCGCCGCAAGTAAGATACGGTCATTCGCCGCCACGCTCACTGCTGTACGCTGCCAGAACGCCAGCGCTTTATCTCGACTAAAAGGCAGCATAAAGCTCACCGACGCGCCACCCTCTACGCAGTTAATCAGGATATCGGTCAGTTCGTTGATATGCAGCAGAATATCGTCACGCGATAGCGTGCGCAGGGTGACAGACGGGCTCATGAAACTCTCCTTCGTGAATTTCATGTCACTATCGCTGGCGGCGCGTGACGGCACAAGAGGTGCCGTCATCGCATTTACTTATGTTTATGGCTTATTCATTTGAATCACCAGCCAGTGGTGGATGACGCCGACAATATAGTGTTGCTGAGCGTCATCAAGCGGTGTTCCCGCCGGAATGTTGTGCCATTTTTCCAGGCAGCCGCGACAGCAGGTTGCCGTGGCATGCTGGGCGATAAACACCGGATGCCCGCGCATTGGCGTTTGTTTACCATCGTTTTTAGGCTGCGCCGGGGCGAGTCGAGAGGCAATAAAATCCGCCGCATGACTGTCGATAACGTCTGGGCCCTTGTCATAGCAATACTGCCGCTCTTTTACGCCGAGTTTAAAACGGCTGCGAAACGGCGAGCGCGCCAGACGTGTAAACAAATTATCGAGAGGAACCATTAGTAAACTGAACGTCCAATCTTGTGCGTTAATCTTTCCAGAACTGCAACGCCCGCTAGTGAGTTACCGGCATCGTCCAGTTCCGGGCTCCAGACAGCAATCGCCATCTCGTGCGGAACAATCGCCACCACGCCGCCACCCACGCCCGATTTCGCCGGAAGCCCGACGCGCCAGGCAAATTCGCCGGCGTTTTGATACATTCCACTGGTCGCCATGAGGGCGTTAACCTGCCGCGCTTGCATCGGTGAAATAATCGGATGATGGATATGCGGTGCCCGGCCCTGATTCGCCAGGAACAAAAACGCTCGCGCCAGTTCGTTGCAGCTCATTTTCAACGCGCAGTAATGAAAATAGTTTTGCAGCACCGTCGCCACATCATTATGGAAATTACCGAAGGATTTCATCAACCAGGCGATCGCTGCGTTACGCGCAGAGTGCTCAAACTCAGAACGTGCCACGACCGTATCGTAGGTAATATCCGCAACGCCGCATAGCGTGCGCACAATCTCCAGCATACGCATGCGCGGCGCGCTTAATCGCCCTTGCAACATATCGCACACCACCAACGCACCCGCGTTAATAAACGGATTACGTGGAATACCCTGCTCGATTTCCAGCTGCAACAGCGAGTTAAATGGCTGACCGGAGGGATCTTTCCCGACGCGCTGCCAGATTTCGTCTTCCGAATAGTGGTTCATCGCCACCACCAGACTGAGCACTTTCGAGATGGATTGAATGGAGAAACGTTCGTCGGCATCGCCCGCCGAGAAGTGCTGGCCATCCACCGTGCTGATGGCGATCGCCAGCTTATTGCCGCTCACCTGGGCCAGTGCCGGAATATAATCCGCCACTTTACCTTGCCCAATCAGCGGCCTGACGTCGGCTAAAATCGACGCCAGCATGTCATTATCGATGACCGTAGTCACTTACTACTCCTTGCCCGCAGGCTATTTCCGGCCTGCAAGTATAACAGAGCATGATGGATGAAACATAAGAAAGCCGAGACTGATGACAAATACGAAATTGCCTGATGCGCTACGCTTATCAGGCCTACAAGGATTATGCAATATATTGAATTAGCGAGATTTTGTAGGCCGGATAAGGCGTTTATGCCGCATCCGGCAAGAACAAAGCGCACTTTGTCAGCAATCTGAGCCCGCACGAAGCGGGCTGAGGAAAAATTGGGTGCGTTGTGGATATGCCTGACACACAAAGAGTGGCGGGGATAGCTCCCCGCCGGTGCTCTTACGCGGATCCGCACGCCGTGAAAACAGCAACCTCCGTTTGGCCAGTTCGGATGTGGACCTCACAGAGATCTTTTCTCATCACCAGCACCGCCACATTGGCGGAAACACAGATAATGACCAGGGCCAGTAACATCCCTTTGTACTGTTTCATAGCGCTCTTTTCCTTGACCTTACGGTCTGTAAGAGGCACTCTACATGTGCTGACATATAGGGGGCCTCGGGTTGATTGAAAAATCACTCGGGGCTTTTCTCTATCTGCCATCCTGCAAATGCCTGAGACAGACAGCCTCAAGCACCCACAACCATCTTACGCCGCGCCATCCCTGTTTACGCGTTGATCAATAACCCTTTGTCGAGATTATCGACGGTCTTTCCACACCGTTTGTACGTTGCAGAATTCATGCAAACCAAAATGCGACAGTTCTCGACCAAATCCGCTTTTCTTCACGCCGCCGAAAGCCACGCGCGCGTCACTGGCGCTGTAACCGTTGATAAATACCCCGCCGCATTCGAGCTGTTCAGCAAAACGTTGCGCCTGCGCATCATCGGTAGTGAAAACGGTCGCTGAAAGACCAAACTCGCTGTCGTTCGCCAGTTCAAGAGCATGGTCGGCATCGCGCGCCACGGTGATTGCCGCCACCGGGCCAAACATCTCCTGACGAAATGCCGTCATCTCTGGCGTGACATTCCCCAGCACGGTCGGCGCATAGAAATTGCCCGCCCCGGCCATTTTTTCGCCCCCCAGCAGCAACGTCGCGCCTTCGGCAAGCGTAGCCTGCACCTGCTGATGCAGCTCATCGCGCAGATCAAAGCGCGCCATTGGACCTAAATAGTTTTGTTCGTCCAGCGGATCGCCCATTTTCAGCTGTTGAGTTGCCGCCACAAATCGACGCGTAAAGGCATCCGCGATATCGGCTTCGACGATAAAGCGTTTTGCCGCAGCGCAAACTTGCCCGGTATTCTGATAACGCCCGATAACGGCCGCCTGCACCGCGATATCAAGATCTGCATCGTTCAGCACAATAAAGGGATCGGAACCGCCCAGCTCAAGAACGCATTTTTTCAATGCTGCCCCGGCCTGCGCACCAATAGCACGACCTGCACGCACGCTTCCCGTTACCGTCACAGCGGCGATACGCACGTCGTTAATCGCCTGCGTCACGCCCTCATTAGTGGCATTCACCCAGCCAAAGACGCCCTCAGGAAGCCCCGCCTCGGTGAAGATCTTGCCGATCAATTCGGCGCTCCCCATGACATTAGGGGCATGTTTTAACAGATAGCTGTTCCCGGCCAGCAGAATCGGTACCGCGCCTCGCAGCACCTGCCACAGCGGGAAGTTCCAGGGCATAATTGCCAGAATCGGCCCCATAGGACGATATTCAATAACGGCTTTGTTATCCTCCACCAGCGTGGATTCGGTTTTCAGCATCGCCGGGCCATGCTCGGCGTACCAGTCGCAAAGGCTGGCTGATTTCGCCACTTCCCCGCGCGCCTGAGCAATCGGTTTGCCCATTTCGCGGGACATCATTTTTGCCATCTCTTCGCCA
>CAJYVI010000145.1 GCA_913778145.1 uncultured Pseudocitrobacter sp. | reverse complement strand
CTGTTCACCGAGCTGTTTTTCGCCTAATACCGCCCAGCTTACCCACAGCAGAAACGCGCTCTCTTTGACCGCCAGCACCAGCCCAAGCCCGATACCGTAGCGGTCAGGGATCGCGTGCAAAAAGGGGATAAAACGGTAGATAACGCCACCTTCAGCAAACAGCAGCAGTGCGCCGGTCGCGAAGGCCACGTGCGGCAGCGCGAGCAGCAGCGGCAGACGAGTTGTGAGGCGCTGCCAGCCGGGAGAAGGCCATAGTGCGGCCACCATTAGCAGCGTCAGGGCGAGTGCACCGCCTACGGCAATCAACGATGAAATAAGCGTGGCGCTAAGGGCCTGGCCGAGTTGCGGATCGTCAACCAGCAGACGCCAGTTTTCTGCGGTAAATGCCGGGCGTAAAAAGCCTGCCGCAGGAAAAAGCGGCAGGTAGATAATCAGCATTATGGCGCAACAGAGAGCGCTTAATGTGTACCGTAGCGGCGTAGCCATTCCTGCTCCAGCGCGTTAACCCATGCAGCATGCGGCTCTGCCAGCACGGGGGGCTGGTTAGCGGATATGTGGGCCAAAAGCGCATCACGCTGTGCGGCGTTAAGTTTGTTTGCATCCAGCACGCTCGGGTCGCCCCACACCGCAGGGTCGGCTTTGCGCAGTTGCGCTTCAGGCGACAGCAGGAAATTCGCCACAACCTGCGCCGCCGCGTTGGCGCGGGCGTTCGCCGGAATCGTCAAAAAATGGACGTTTCCCAGCATTCCGGCCTGAAAACCAAAGCTGTAGCTATCGTCCGGCAGCTCTCGGGTAGCGATTTTTTGCTGAGCGTGCACAGGGTTGAAGGTCAGCGATAAACGCAGCGTGCCGTTCGCCAGCATGGCATCCATTCGCGCGGGCGTTGGCGGGAAATCGCGCCCGTTACGCCACAGCAGCGGATGCAGTTCACCGAGATAGCGCCAGAGCGGGGCGGTAACCTGCGCGAAATCATGCGCATCTGGCGGTTGTTTGAACACATCGGGCCTGGCGGTGAGATTAATCAATAACTGTTCAAGCAGCGCCGTCCCGGTGAAGTCTGGCGGGCGCGGGTAGGTGACCGTTCCCGGATACTGTTTTGCGTAAGCCAACAGCGCCTGAGGCGACAACGGCGGGTGAGGCGTTTGCGTACGCCGAGCAATAAACGTCAGTTGCGCGCTGCCCCACGGCGACTCCGCGCCTTCGACCGGCACAGAAAAATCCTCACGCACCGGTTTTTGCGTATCAACATACTGCCAGTTAGGCAATTGCTCAGCCCAGCCGGTACGCAGCAGGCCGCCTTCTTTCAGTGTGCGGAAGTTTTCCCCGTTCACCCACAGCAGGTCCACCGAACCGCCCGCGGCGCGCCCGGCTTTGGCTTCTGTTTGGATACGTTTAACCGTGTCCGCCGCATCGGCAATGTGCACAATTCGTAGGTTTATGGCGTAATCGCGTTTGACCTCACCGCTGACCCACTCCAGATAGCGGTTGACCGCTGCATCGCCGCCCCAGGCGTTAAACCAGACGGTCTGGCCTTTAGCTTCGTGTTCGATAGCCTGCCAGCGAGCGTCCACGGCGGTGGCGAATTGGGGGGCCAGCAATAGCATGCCCAGGCACAGCAGGCGGCAGCGCAGAAAACGCATAATTTCTCCTGAATCGTATTAATGTTCGTTTTTTTGCCGGGCAAGCCACAGACTTTTCGCCATGACAATCAACACGCTCAACGCAAAGAGAATAGACAACCCGGTGACAAACCAAAAGGCTCCGCCCGTCAGCATGCTTCCCACCCACGAGTAGACTACGGTGGCGGGAAGTTGGCCGATAGCTGTCGCCCAGAAGAAATGGCGAAAGCGCAGGGATGTCAGGCCCGCCGCATAGCTGATGGGATCGAAAGGCACGAAAGGCAGTAGCCGACAGATAAGAATGGTGTGTTTGCCGTAGCGGATAAAAAAGCCGTCCATGCTTTTCAGCACGCTTTTACCGGTGAGCTTTTCCACCGCTTCGCGTCCAAGGAGGCGAGCGAGATAAAAGCACAGTGTGGCGCCGGCCATGGCGCTGCTCCATGAAAGCAATGCTCCCCAGAATGCGCCAAACAGCGATGCATTGGCGAAGGTGATCACGAATGCCGGGAGCGGGGCGATAATGGCCTGCAAAATCATCAGGAAGAATGATACGAGCGCCGCCTGAGGGCCCCAGGAATGGATAAAGTGTTCAATGCTTTGCTGATCCAGCGAGGCGAGCGCGGCAATACTGTGGTTGATAAACAGGTTCACTGCAGGGATAAAGGCCCATGCAAGCGCAGCGGTTATCACCAGGATGGCAATGGCTGCACGGCCCATCCAGACGTTATTCATGGTGTGGGTCCTTGCGTAAATCGATTTTCCGGTAGCGCGCGTAGCGCTTCGCCACCTGAACCAACAGAAATAATACACCGCCCGAAAGACACAGCTTTGCTACAAACAGAGCCGTTAATCCTTGGGTGGCGAGTTCATTGGCCATCAGCGTATAGATGAATATTCCCGGCAGTGTGGTTACCGCCGAAATCAGCGTATAGCGCCAGAACGGAATAGACGTCAGCCCATAGGCGTAATTTTGAATATTATACGGGAATAATGGAATCAGCCGCGTCAGAATTAAATAATCGCTGCCGTTGCGACGTATTCCTTTTTCGATGGACTGAAAGACAGCGGTATGACCGAGGTATTTCAATAAAATATCGCGCCCTATCCAGCGGGCAAATAAAAATGACAGCGCCGATGCCAGCGTCGCTGCGATCAGTGATAACAACGTACCTGTCACGTTGCCAAACACCAGTCCAGCAACAATAACCAATAGACTACCCGGCAGCAGGAACAGTGTTGCAAGGATAAATAACGCAACATACAGCGCATAACCTCGCGTTCCGCTTTGCTGTACTACCGCCTGTAAACGCGAGAAATCGGTTAACAGCGAAAATAATCCGTATGCATGCAGCAGATAGCACACCACGGCGAAGAATAAACAGGCAAGGATCAACTTACTCTCTGCCTGAATTAACGCTTCTTTCGCATAGTGGTTCCCTGATGAAGCCCGTGATAAAAGAGGCGCGACGGTATAATAAATCAACGTAAACAACAAAGTGTAAGTGTTGGTTTGTTGATTTGTCGCAAAAGAAACGCCCCCGGTTGGAAGCGTCAGATTGCTGACAAAGTGCGCTTTGTTCTTGCCGGATGCGGCGTAAACGCCTTATCCGGCCTACAAAATTTCGCGAACTCAATATATTGCAGAAACCTTGTAGGCCTGATAAGCGCAGCGCATCAGGCAATGTTGTGTTTATCATTCGTCTCACGCTCCCGGCAGGGAGCGTTGAGGATTACTCTTTAAACGTCGCCCAGATTGGCGCGTGGTCAGAGGGTTTTTCCATACTGCGGATTTCGTAATCAATTCCCGTTTCGATGCAGCGCTCCGCCAGCGGCGGGCTCGCCAGCAGCAGGTCGATACGCAGGCCACGGTTATCGTCAAAGCCTTTAGAACGGTAATCGAACCACGAGAAGCGATCGTTGGTTTCCGGGTTAGCATGGCGGAACGTGTCGACCAGGCCCCAGTTCAGCAGGCGCCCCATCCACTCGCGCTCTTCCGGCAGGAAGGAACATTTGCCGGTACGTAGCCAGCGCTTGCGGTTCTCTTCGCCGATACCAATATCCAGGTCAGTCGGGCTGATATTCATATCGCCCATAATCAGCACCGGATTGGTATTTTTTAGCTCATTCTCAAGATAATCCTGCAAGTCCTGATAAAACTTCGCTTTTGCCGGGAATTTGGTTTCGTGGTCACGGCTTTCGCCCTGCGGGAAGTAACCGTTGATGACGGTGACATTCCCGAGCGGCGATGGGATTTCGGCAATGATCAGACGACGCTGTGCTTCTTCATTATCGTTAGGAAAACCACGGCGCACGGCAATGGGCGTCTCTTTGGTGAGCAGGGCGACACCATAATGACCTTTCTGCCCATGATAGAAAATGTTGTAACCGAGCTTTGCCACCTCTTCGAGAGGGAACATATCGTCGTGAACTTTTGTCTCCTGCAAGCCGATAACGTCAGGTTGATGTTTCTCAACGATGGCTTCCAGTTGATGGGGGCGTGCGCGCAGGCCGTTGATATTAAAAGAGACAAATTTCATAGTCGCTGCCACTGTGCAAGGTGAATTGTAACGGAATGGTATCAGAAATGGTGGCGAACGTGAACGATTCGTCAGAATTTGCGAGGCGCTACGAGGAACCTGCAATTGGTCGTCAAAAAGCCGGAAAACGGGTCGATTTTGGCGGAGGATAAGCAGAGAATTCGCGTGGGTGCTTGAGGCTTTCTGGCTTCAGGCAATCGATGAGGTTCAGAAGGACGAAAGCCCCAGGAAGATGTTTAATATCAACCTGAGGCTAGCTTCCGAACCCAAACATTCGGATGTTAGTCTCTTCTTTGCATGGAGGCAAGACATGCTGACGAAATACGCCCTCGTGGCAATCATAGTGCTATGCATAACGGCACTGGGGTTCACGCTGATGGTACGAGACTCTCTCTGCGAGTTGAGCATCCGGGAGCGTGGTATGGAGTTTAAGGCCATTCTCGCTTACGAACCGAAGAAGTAGCCTGACGCGCGGGGAGTCATCCCCGCGTTTCGGATGGCTGGGTTTAGCATTCAATGCACCCATTTTTTTCTTGTGCTTTTATATCTCTCCATGTTCCGCAATAAAATAGAGCAAAATCTGCACCACATTGACGCGTCTGGCCCCCAAATGGCGCATAAAACTACGATAAATTTCGTATCGGATCACAATTCCAGAATTATATTTTATTAATGCATAATCGTTCGAATGATATCTCTGGAATCATCGATTGAATGTGTTTTATTCACTATTTATGCATTATGGGTGAATAACGGGCATTCTTAACTTATTGATATTACTTACTCCTCTTCTTGTTATGCATTTTTAGCGCTGGCTGGCACGAACCGTGCAACCTACATTTACAGCGCAAACACTATATTTATTAACATAAATGAAACCTTTCATTTACCAGAAGAGGTCGCTATGTCTCAGTTAATTACCCGTCAGGATTTTGATCAGTGGATGATGCCGGTTTACGCCCCGGCGCCGTTTATTCCGGTGCGTGGTGAGGGTTCTCGCCTGTGGGACCAGCAGGGGAAAGAGTATATCGACTTTGCCGGGGGGATTGCAGTGAATGCGCTGGGGCATGCGCATCCGGCGATGATCCAGGCGCTTACCGAACAGGCGGGCAAATTCTGGCATACGGGCAATGGCTACACCAACGAACCCGCGCTGCGTCTGGCGAAACAGCTGATTGATGCCACGTTTGCCGACCGGGTGTTTTTCTGTAACTCGGGGGCCGAGGCTAACGAGGC
>CAJYVI010000144.1 GCA_913778145.1 uncultured Pseudocitrobacter sp. | reverse complement strand
TCATCTCTTTGATGCGCTTGGAAAAAGAGTCGCCGATCGCTAAACCTTTTACCTGCGGGCATAAGATAATACCGGTGCCCGCATAAGATTTCCCCGAAGCACTTTCAGATAATCCCCACAGACTCTGTTGGTTGTAAAGTTACACTCCAGAAACATTGATTGAGTGAATAATCTCTCGGGGATACTAATGAAAAGAAAGGTCTACCTGTTAGCGGCCGTTGCACTGCTGGCGGGATGTGTCTACAACAGCAAAGTCTCGACGGGCGCAGAACAGCTCCAGCACCACCGCTTCGTACTGGAAAGCGTGGATGGTAAAGCGTTAACCAACGTCAAAACGCCGCTGGAACTCAGTTTCGGCCAGCAAACGGGTATCCTTCATCAGTTACACGTTTCCGGCAATATGTGTAATCAGTTCAACGGCACAGGGCGTGTATCTGACAGTGGTGAGTTAAAAGTTAAAGAGCTGGCGATGACGCGCAAGTTCTGCACCGACTCACAGCTTAATGAACTGGATAACACCATCAGCACCATGCTTTCACAAGGCGCGCAGGTAGATTTGACCGAGTCGCAACTGACGCTGGCCACGGCGCAGCACACGCTGATTTATAAACTGTCTGACCTGGTGAATTGACCGGGTTAGTAATTCCCACAGCTTCCGACGGCGAGGGATTGCTCGCTGCAACGTTTACCGTTAGGTAACGCGCAAATGCCGATACTGGAACCGTCGAGCTGTCTGGCCACAGAAAGCGACCCGCCAATCATGGCGCAGTTAGCCTGCCCTGAATTGGACATCGCGGCTCTCATTCCTGGTGAAACGTGTGCGGCGGTAGCCTGCTGAACGGGCTCATTGCTGCACGCCGACAATAATAATGCAGCACACCCCACGAAAAACGCTGCTCGCATGTGTCTCTCTCCGTAGCAAAATAATTAGAAAACCTATGCATAATAGGCATCACACGCCGGTCCGTCGAGAGAGGGAACGCGCATTTATGCGCTCCAGAAACATTTTCTGTCAATTTTTATGACCAGAATCATCTGATGCGGGTCACTGACCCGTATCAAGGACACAAAAGCAAAAATGATTCAGCCTGACGTTTGCTAGACTTTATAAGAAATCATCCCCAGT
The DNA here is from genome assembly GCA_913778145.1 of uncultured Pseudocitrobacter sp. Classification (GTDB taxonomy): domain Bacteria; phylum Pseudomonadota; class Gammaproteobacteria; order Enterobacterales; family Enterobacteriaceae; genus Pseudocitrobacter. The sequence goes on along the minus strand of CAJYVI010000144.1, from coordinate 2,968 downwards.
AACGTCGCGGATTTTTTGTTGGCTTTACGACGTACAGAATGATGTATATCAGGTTCGCGGATTTTTCCCCGAACGTCTTTTTGCGCAATGTAAGGTGTTCTCAATGATCACAGTTGATGGTAATGGCGCAGTAGCAAGCGTCGCGTTTCGCACCAGCGAAGTTATCGCGATTTACCCCATTACACCCAGTTCGACAATGGCTGAACAGGCTGATGCCTGGGCAGGCAACGGCCTGAAAAACGTGTGGGGCGATACGCCTCGCGTAGTGGAGATGCAGTCTGAAGCCGGGGCTATCGGTGCGGTGCACGGCGCACTGCAAACCGGCGCGCTCTCCACCTCTTTCACCTCATCGCAGGGTTTACTGCTGATGATCCCAACCTTGTACAAACTGGCCGGTCAGTTAACGCCATTTGTGCTGCACGTCGCCGCGCGTACCGTGGCCACCCACGCGCTCTCAATTTTTGGCGATCACTCCGACGTGATGGCCGTGCGTCAGACCGGTTGCGCCATGCTGTGCGCCGGTAGCGTGCAGGAAGCGCAGGATTTCGCGCTGATTTCCCATGTTGCCACGCTCAAGAGCCGCATTCCGTTTATTCATTTCTTCGATGGTTTCCGGACATCGCACGAAATTAACAAGATCGTGCCGCTGGCCGACGACACCATTCGTGGGCTGATGCCGGAAGACGAGATTGCCGCGCACCGCGCCAGAGCGCTGAACCCGGAACATCCGGTTATCCGTGGCACATCCGCCAACCCGGACACCTATTTCCAGTCTCGTGAAGCCACCAACCCTTGGTACAACGCCGTTTACCAGCACGTCGAGCAAACCATGCGCGACTTCGCTGATGCGACCGGGCGCGCCTATAAACCGTTTGAATACTACGGCCACCCGCAGGCGGAACGCGTCATCGTTGTTATGGGGTCGGCAATCGGCACCTGCGAAGAAGTGGTCGATGAACTGCTTACCCGTGGCGAGAAAGTGGGCGTGCTCAAAGTGCGGCTATATCGTCCTTTCTCTGCGCAGCATCTGTTACAGGCGCTGCCGGAAAGCGCGCGCAGCGTCGCGGTGCTCGACCGCACCAAAGAACCTGGCGCGCTGGCCGAACCGCTGTATCTTGACGTGATGACCGCGCTGGCGGAAGCCTTTAACCAGGGCGAGCGCGAAACCCTGCCGCGCGTCATTGGTGGCCGCTATGGTCTTTCCTCGAAAGAGTTCGGCCCGGAATGTGTGCTGGCTATCTTCAGCGAGCTAGCGCAAGCCAAACCGAAACCGCGCTTTACCGTCGGCATTTATGACGATGTCACCAACCTGTCGCTGGCGCTGCCAGAAAACAGCCTGCCGTCACGCGCGAAGCTGGAAGCCCTCTTCTACGGGCTCGGCAGCGACGGCAGCGTTTCTGCCACCAAAAATAATATTAAAATTATCGGTAACTCGACGCCGTGGTTTGCGCAGGGCTATTTCGTCTATGACTCGAAAAAAGCCGGTGGCCTGACCGTGTCGCATCTGCGCGTCAGCGAAGAACCGATTCGTTCGGCGTATCTTGTCGCTCAGGCCGATTTCGTCGGCTGTCACCAGTTACAGTTTATTGATAAGTACCAGATGGCGGAACGCCTTAAACCTGGCGGTATTTTCCTGCTCAACACGCCGTATCATGCCGATGAAGTGTGGGCGCGTCTGCCGCAGGAAGTGCAGGCGGTGCTGAATCAGAAAAAAGCGCGTTTCTATGTGATTAACGCCGCGAAAATCGCCCGTGAATGTGGCCTGGCGGCACGTATTAACACGGTGATGCAGATGGCGTTCTTCCATCTGACGCAAATCCTGCCGGGCGACAGCGCCCTGATGGAACTGCAAGGGGCAATCGCCAAAAGCTACAACAGCAAGGGACAGGATCTGGTTGAACGTAACTGGCAGGCACTGGCGCTGGCGCGCGAGTCGCTTTTTGAAGTGCCGCTTGAGCCAGTGGTTGCCAGCAGCCCGCATCGCCCGCCGGTGGTCTCCGACGCCGCACCTGATTTTGTGAAAACCGTCACCGCCGCAATGCTGGCGGGCCTGGGCGACGCCCTGCCCGTTTCCGCACTGCCGCCGGACGGCACCTGGCCAGTAGGCACCACCAAATGGGAAAAACGCAACATTGCTGAAGAGATCCCCATCTGGAAAGAGGAACTCTGTACCCAGTGCAACCACTGCGTCGCCGCCTGCCCTCACTCGGCAATTCGCGCCAAAGTGGTGTCGCCAGAAGAAATGGAAAATGCGCCCTCTTCCCTACACTCGCTGGATGTGAAATCCCGTGATATGCGCGGCCAGAAATATGTTCTGCAGGTTGCGCCGGAAGATTGCACCGGTTGTAATCTGTGCGTCGAAGTGTGCCCGGCCAAAGACCGCCAGAATCCGGATATCAAAGCGATCAATATGATGTCGCGACTGGATCATGTCGAAGAAGAGAAAGTGAACTACGACTTCTTTCTCGGCCTGCCGGAAATTGACCGCAGTAAACTGGAACGTATCGACATTCGTACTTCTCAGTTGATCACTCCGCTGTTCGAGTACTCCGGTGCCTGTTCCGGCTGCGGCGAAACGCCGTATATCAAGTTACTGACCCAGCTCTACGGCGACCGTATGCTGATTGCTAACGCCACCGGGTGTTCCTCAATTTATGGCGGTAACCTGCCTTCTACGCCGTATACCACCGATATTAATGGTCGCGGCCCGGCGTGGGCGAACTCATTGTTTGAAGATAACGCCGAGTTCGGCCTTGGCTTCCGACTGACGGTCGACCAGCATCGCCAGCGCGTCATGCGTCTGCTGGACGGCTTTGCAGAACACATTCCGGCAGAACTGAACGAGGCGCTGCACGCAGAGGCTACGCCAGAAGTCCGCCGTAGAGCTGGGTCAGTAACTTGATATACGGCGTTTCGCCGCAGCCGGAACAGGCACCGGAGTACTCGAACAGCGGAGTGATCAACTGAG
>CAJYVI010000143.1 GCA_913778145.1 uncultured Pseudocitrobacter sp. | reverse complement strand
AGCCATGGCGCTGCGGGCAGGCGTTGATTGCGGGCTGACGTTAATTGATACGGCAGAGATGTATGCGGAAGGCGGCGCGGAAGAGGTCGTGGGTGATGCGATTCGTGGGATCCGCGACCGTGTATTTTTGGTATCGAAGGTGTATCCGTGGAATGCAAGGGGCAGCAATATGGCGGCCGCCTGCGAAGCCAGTTTGCGGCGACTCGGCACCGACCACCTCGATCTCTATCTCTTACACTGGCGCGGGAACTATTCGTTGCAGGAAACCGTGACGGCGATGGAAAAACTGATCGCGCAGGGAAAAATTCGGCACTGGGGCGTGTCGAACCTCGATTACGCCGATATGCAGGAACTGTGGCAGGTGAAAGGTGGTGAGGCCTGCGCGGCGAATCAGGTGCTCTATCATTTGGCTTCGCGTGGAATCGAATACGATCTTCTCCCCTGGTGTCAGCAGCAATCGATGCCGGTAATGGCTTACTGCCCGCTGGCCCAGGCCGGACGTTTACGAAATGGCTTATTTGCCAATCCGACTGTGGAAGCTATTGCGGATGCGCATCAGGCGACGGTCGCGCAGGTGCTGCTTGCGTGGGTGATTCGTCAGCAGGGCATTATGGCTATTCCGAAAGCGGCGACGATAAAACATGTGGAAGAGAATGCGGCGGCGTTAACGCTTACGTTAAGCAAAGAAGAACTGACGTTGCTGGACAGCGCGTTTCCCGCTCCGCGTCATAAAACGGCACTTGATGTCGTCTAAAGAAAATGCCTGATGGCGCTATCGCTTATCAGGCCTACATAAGATTGCGGTCAAAAATGCGGTCAATTGTAGGCCGGGTAAGCGCTAGCGCCACCCGGCAAAGGCCCGCACAAATGCCGGGCTAACCACTTAGCCTTTCACAACCTTGATGGTCTGGCTCAAACGAGACGGTTTATCCGCCGTCGCTTTTTGCGTTTTGCTGGCGCACGCGGTTTCTACACACACGAAGGTTTTATAACCATCGTCCGGCATATCGCCCATGCTGACAGACAGCGCCGGGCCTGGGTTCCAGCCCACAACATCCGGGTTATGATGGTGAATCACGTTAATGCTGCGGTTCAATGCGGCATCGTGGATCACGCTGCATGATTCCGGGTTGAGGTAAACGCGGTCGGTACGGTCCGGGAAGGTTTGTACGCCGTCGCTCAACACGCCTTCTTTGGCATCGTTCACTTTATCGATGTAGCGATCGCCAAGGCCGCTCACTTTTACCGCGTGGATATCGCCCACGTTGAAGTAGGTGTGCAGCGCGCTGGTGGTTTCGAAATCACCGTGTGCTTCCAGTTCGATTTCACAGGTTTTACCCAGTTTGAAACGGGCGAGCAGGGTGAAGTCGTGCGACCAGTACTGGCGAGAGGCCTCGCTGCTTTGCAGTTCAAAGGTCAGCACTACGCCGTTGTCATCTTCGTTGTGTGCTTTCAGCGCCCACGGCAGGTTACGCGCAAAGCCGTGAGAAGGCAGGCCTTTCTCAGCCGCCGGGCCGAACCACGGCCAGCAGATTGGCACACCGCCGCGCAGCGCAACGCCGTTTTTGAACGGGGTATTGTTGCTCAGCCACAGCACATCCGCTTCTCCCGCCGGTTTCCACGACAGCAGGTGAGCGCCCTGAAGCGCAACGGAAGCCTTAACAGCCGGATGATCAACCACGATAATTTCCAGCTCATCAAGCTGACGACGGGAGAGCACAGGGGTAAGTTGTTCGATTACCGGAAGTGCAAAAATTTTATTAATCATTACGCAATCCTTCTTTTCAAACAAAAAAAAGAGCGACCGAAGTCGCTCTTTCAGATTACTGTTTCATCTCAACTTATTTGGAGATGTGAGCAATCAGGTCCAGAACTTTGTTGGAGTAGCCGGTTTCGTTGTCGTACCAGGATACCAGTTTCACGAAGTTGTCGTTCAGTGCGATACCCGCTTTAGCATCGAACACGGAAGTGCAAACTTCGCCGTTGAAATCGGTAGATACAACGTCGTCTTCGGTGTAACCCAGAACGCCTTTCATCGGGCCTTCGGAAGCAGCTTTGATTGCTTTCTTAATTTCTTCGTAAGAAGCAGCTTTTTCCAGACGAACGGTCAGGTCAACAACGGATACGTTCGGAGTCGGAACGCGGAACGCCATACCAGTCAGTTTGCCATTCAGTTCTGGCAGTACTTTACCTACAGCTTTAGCAGCACCGGTAGAGGACGGGATGATGTTCTGCGCTGCGCCACGACCGCCACGCCAGTCTTTGTGAGACGGGCCATCAACGGTTTTCTGAGTAGCGGTGGTCGCGTGAACAGTAGTCATCAGACCTTCGATGATGCCGAAGTTGTCGTTGATAACTTTAGCCAGCGGTGCCAGGCAGTTAGTGGTGCAGGATGCGTTAGAAACGATGTCCTGACCTTCGTATTTGTCAAAGTTAGCGCCTTTAACAAACATCGGAGTGTTGTCTTTGGACGGGCCAGTCAGAACAACTTTTTTCGCGCCAGCAGTGATGTGCTTACGAGCGGTTTCGTCAGTCAGGAAGATACCGGTAGCTTCAGCAACGACGTCAACACCAACTTCGTCCCATTTCAGGTTAGCCGGATCACGTTCAGCGGTAACACGGATTTTTTTACCGTTAACGATCAGATGACCGTCTTTCACTTCAACGGTACCGTCGAAACGGCCGTGAGTGGAGTCATATTTCAGCATGTATGCCATGTAATCAGCGTCTAACAGGTCGTTGATTGCAACGATCTCGATGTCAGAACGTTTCTGAGCAGCACGGAAAACAATGCGACCGATACGGCCAAAACCGTTGATACCTACTTTGATAGTCATATATTCCACCAGCTATTTGTTAGTGAATAAAAGGTTGCCTGTAAAATTACAAAAACCTTACGCAGCGTCAAGCGGAATCGTGTCAATCATTGCGACAAATCAACTCTTAGCACAACGTTTGCTCGATTGATTTACCTCACTCTCCCTTTGAGCTTGTTACCACATGGGGTCGGCGCCGCGAATTTTAAAGGTTACGGCAGATAAAAATGTGAAATACATCACAATAAACCGGCCGCCTTTTCGCATCGCATAAGTTTAGAACAAAAGTCGGTACGCCATTGTTAATGTTTTGTTAGAATCGGAGTTGAGATGTACTTTCCATAGCGAGATGTGAGCAAAATGGCGAATAAACCTACCCCCGAAGAACTCAAAAAAAATTTAAGCGAAATGCAGTTCTACGTCACGCAGAATCACGGCACCGAGCCGCCATTCACCGGGCGTTTACTGCACAATAAGCGTGACGGGATCTATCACTGTTTAGTCTGCGATGCGCCGCTTTTTCACTCTGAAAGTAAGTACGATTCCGGATGTGGCTGACCGAGTTTTTATGAGCCGGTGAGCGATACGGCGATTCGCTACCTCAACGATTACTCTCATGGCATGCAACGTACTGAAATTCGTTGCGGAAATTGCGATGCGCACCTGGGGCATGTCTTCCCCGATGGACCGCAGCCGACAGGTGAACGTTTTTGCGTCAATTCGGCGTCACTGAGCTTCACGGATGGCGAGAAAGGTGAGTCAACTAAAGGTTGAAAAAACGATTCAGCAAATTATTCCTTAACAGTCGGAGTCGAACATGAGTATTGAGCAAATTATCGACAATATGACACCGGACGTTTATCAGCGTTTGATGACGGCGGTGGAACTGGGAAAATGGCCGGATGGCGTGGCCCTGACCCCAGAGCAAAAAGAGAACTGCCTGCAACTGGTGATGCTGTGGCAGGCGCGCTACAACAGCGACGCCCAGCATATGACCATCGACACCAACGGGCAGATGGTGATGAAAAGTAAGCAGCAACTGAAAGAGGACTTCGGCATTTCACCGAAGCCTATCGCCACCTTTAAGCAGCACTGAGTACTATCAGGCCGCAATCCACGGTTCGGCCTGCTCCACTTTCGCGTACCAGATGGCGTCGCGTACCGCTACGGGCTTGCTCAGCAGGCCCAACGCGTAGAAGCGGTCGGCGATGGTTTGCTGTGCGCGGATCACTTTCAGATCCATTTCGCGGGTCTGATGGCTGCGACGCGCCAGCGCGCACTCCAGCGAGGCGATATCCAGCCCCAGTTCGCTGGAAAGCAACTGCGCCGCGTCATGACGCTGCCGGTCGATAAATTTCCCGGTTCTGCCGAGCGCATCCACCACATGCGCGATGACATCATCGTTATGCTGTGCGTACTGGCGGCGCGCAATGTAGAACTGATGATTGTTCACACGCCCCTCACCGGTGGCGACAATCCGCAGTTGACCGCTTTTTTCCGCATCACTTAACACCGGGTCCCACATCATCCACGCATCGGCGGCCAGGTAGTCGCTGGGTGTTAGCGGGTATTTGGGCGGCGTGTACACCACTTTCACATCCTCAAGGCATAAGCCTGCCTCTTCCAGAATCTGCACCAGCAGCCAGTGCACATTAGAACCTTTATTCAGGGCAATGCGTTTACCGCGTAGCTGACGAATGTGCTGAATGTCGCTGTCATTTGGCACCACCATAGCCACGCTGCGTGGCGCGGGCGGCTCCCAGGCGACGTAAAGCAGGGCGTTTTCGCGCGACTGGGCAAAGACCGGCGGCGCTTCGCCGGTGGTGCCAAAATCGATATCGTTGTTGCTCAGCGCCTGCAACATTTGCGGACCCGCGGGGAATTCGCTCCACAGAACGTTCACGCCGCGCTCGGCAAATTCGCGCTCCAGCGTCTGGCGCGCCTTCAGTACGCCAAGGTTGCCGAAACGCTGATATCCAATACGCAGTTCACGTTCGCGCGGGGCAGGCGATGAGGGGCTCTGGAGTAACGAATCAGGCTTACGGCGGCTTTTAATCACCCCGAGATGTGCCAACTGGGTACGTAAAGAGTGGCGGCTGATGCCCAGCAGCGCGGCGGCCTGGCTCTGATTATTGTCGCTTTGCGTCATCGCCGTCTGGATCATCGCACTCATCACCCGATCGTACAGCTGCCCACCGTGTAGCGTTAACTGCTGACGCATAAACGCCTCTAATGTGTCTTCTGCTTGCTCATCGATCCTGCCAGGCGCGGAAGTAAAGCGCAGTTGCGCAGGCGTAATGACTTCCTCCTGGCTCAGCAGCACCGCCGTATGCAGCATGTTCTCCAGCTCGCGAACGTTACCCGGCCACGAATAGTCCATCATTGCGGCCAGCGTATCCGGGGCTAAACGGCGTGAGGGTTTGCCTAAGCGTCTGGCGTAAAGCTGTAAAAAATGCTCTGCCAGCAGCGGGATATCCTGGCGGCGCTGGCGCAGGGCCGGAAGGTTAACTGCCGCAATATTAAGGCGATAGAAGAGATCTTCCCGGAATCGACGCTCGCGGATGGCCTGTTCGAGGTCGACATGGGTCGCCGCAATCACTCGCACATTCACCTTGATTGGCCTGCGTGAGCCGACACGGGTTATCTCACGCTCCTGCAACACGCGCAGCAGTTTGACCTGCAATGCCAGGCTCAGCTCGCCAATTTCATCCAGCAGCAGCGTGCCGCCTTCAGCGGCCTCAAACCAGCCGGGCTGTGCCTGCATGGCACCGGTAAATGCCCCTTTCTCATGACCGAACAGTTCCGCTTCTGCCAGCGACTCGGTTAATGCGCCGCAGTTCACCGCCAGAAAGGGCGCGTGGCTACGCGGGCTATGGTGATGGAGGTAACGGGCCACCACCTCTTTGCCGCTACCGGTTTCACCTATGATAAGCACGGTGGCATCGGTCGGGGCAAAGCGGTCAAGCAGGCTTTGAAAGGCTTTGGAGGCCGGGTCAATCAGCACAGGGGTTGAGGCGTTCAGCATAGGTTTGGCTCCGCGTAATTCATATGCCGAACTTATCTTTTACCGGAGCAATACACCAGAGGGGGGAAGGCCCGGTTTGTTGCATTTGCAGCAGGGTGTGTCCGGTGGTTGTCGCATTTGCAACGAGAGAGTGATCGCGCCATGTTTGTTAACTCCATGATATTAATCATTTTAATTTTTGTTAAATTTTGGCACGAATTTCGCTAACACCGTTATAACCATCTTGAAGAAACGCTTCGATAAATAGTGAATATAGTTATAAAGGAAAGAGATAATGATAGCGAAATCCGATAATAACCTGAATGTCTTCTGGTTCCTGCCAACCCACGGTGATGGTCGCTATCTGGGCACTACCCAGGGTGGGCGTCCGGTTGATTTGCCTTATCTGCAACAGGTGGCAGTGGCTGCCGATAGCCTCGGCTATTACGGTGTGCTGATCCCAACCGGTAAAAGCTGTGAAGACTCCTGGCTGGTGGCCGCCGCGCTGGCCCCGCAGACGCGTAATCTGCGCTATCTGGTGGCGGTGCGTCCTGGGCTTCAGCCGCCTACGCTTGCGGCACGCATGGCGGCAACGCTGGATCGCCTGTCAGAAGGCCGTCTGCTGATTAACGTGGTGACCGGCGGTGACCCGATAGAAAACAAAGGTGACGGGATTTTCCTGAATCATACTGAACGCTATGAAGTGACCCAGGAATTCCTTGATGTTTATCGCCGCCTGCTGGCGGGTGAAAAAGTCGATTACCACGGCAAGCATATCAAGGTGGAAGGCGCTGAAGTGCTGTTCCCGCCGGTGCAGGAGAATGGCCCGCCGCTGTACTTTGGCGGTTCATCCGATGCGGCGATTGACGTCGCATCAGATCATATCGACGCTTATCTGACCTGGGGCGAGCCGCCAGCGCAGGTGGCGGAGAAGCTGGAAGTGGTGAAAGCGCGGGCGAAAGCGAAAGGACGCGAGCTGCAATACGGTATACGTCTGCACGTCATTGTCCGCGAAACGGAAGAAGAGGCGTGGGCCGCCGCCGACAAGCTGATTGCACATCTCGATGATGACACCATCGCGCAGGCACAGCAGATTTTCTCGCGCATGGATTCCACCGGCCAGGCACGCATGAGCGCCTTACACAAAGGTAATCGCGACAACCTGGTTATCTCGCCCAATTTATGGGCGGGCGTAGGCCTGGTGCGTGGCGGCGCAGGCACCGCGCTGGTGGGTAATCCGCAGCAGGTGGCGGAACGCATTCGCGAGTACCAGGCTTTAGGGATCACGAATTTTATTTTCTCCGGCTACCCGCATCTCGAAGAGGCGCATCGCTTCGCCGAGCTGGTGATGCCGCTGCTGCCGCTGAGTACGCGTCCGCGTAGCCAGTCCGGCAACGTGAATACCGGCCCGTTTGGCGAAACCATCGGCGGTGCGGCGCGTCCGACAAAACAGGTTAGCGCCAGTTAAACAAGGTTTGTGGAGACATGCGATGAGTGAACCTCATATTGTGATTATTGGCGGCGGCTTCAGCGGGGCGGCGGTGGCAATCCATCTGCTGCGCGAAGCGCAAACGCCAGTGCGAATCACCGTGATTGAGCCACGGGAACAGCCGGGGCTGGGCGTGGCGTACTCCGCCGCTGACCCGGCGCATCGCATCAATGTTCCGGCGTCCAGGATGCAGCTTTCCGGCGAGGAAGAGGGCGCGTTTGACCGCTGGTACCGCCAGCAGGCGAGTTACCTGCGTGATGCTGACGCCCGCCGCCCCGATGGCAGCGTCTATCCGCAGCGCGGCGAGTTTGGTCGCTATGTCGCCCAGGCGTTTCTCACTGAGGCGCAAAGGCAGCCAGGACGGGTGACGCACCTGCGCGATACGGCGGTGGCCTGGCAGGATAATCAGGTGATCACCGCGCAGGGGCGTAAGATCTCAGCCAATCGCGTGGTGCTGGCGGTCAGTCATCCGCCGCCGGATCTCCCTAAAGAAGTGCGGGCGATTGCTGAACATCCCCGCTTGGTAGCCAACCCGTGGGTTGCCGGGGCACTGGAAAACATCCCCCCTGAGGCCAACGTGGCGATTGTCGGTACCGCACTGAGCATGGCGGATGTTGTAGCATCGCTGGCCCGTTTAGGGCATCGCGGCAAACTGCTGGCGTTCTCGCGCCACGGCTTACTGTCGCGGCCTAACGCGGCGGCAGGGCTGCCAAAATGGCAGGCTGAATATGCCCACGGATCGCTGCGCCAGCGCTTGCGACAGATTCGCCAGGATATTGCCCGTGCCGGTGAAACCGGTTTGCCGTGGCAGGTGGTGCTTGATGAGGTCCGCAGCCAGGGGCAGTCGATTTGGCAACAGTTAAGTGAGCGCGAACAGCGCCAGTTCCTGCGTCATCTGCGCCGCTTCTGGGATGTACACCGCTATCGGATTGCGCCGCAGGTAGCCGATGCTATTGCGGCGAAACAGCAGGCCGGTTTGCTCAGCGTACTGGCGGCCAGGCTGAAAACCGTCACGGCGAAGGAAAATCATCTGCGCGTGCAGCTGGCGGTACGCCATGATGTGGAACAGGATCTTAGCGTCGATTATCTGATTCTAACCACCGGGCCAGCGCACGCTTCGCTCACCGAAAGCCAGCCGTTTTTACGCGATTTACGCCGGGCTGGCGTGATTCGCCCCGATGCGCTGGGTTTGGGCATTGACGTCGACACCCATTCGCAAACGCTGGATGCGCAGGGCAAGCCTTCAGCCATATTCCTGGTCTCCGGGCCTGCCGCCCGTGGTCGTTTTGGTGAACTGATGGGCCTGCCGCAGGTGGCGGATCATGCTCAGGCCGTCGCCCGCGAAGCCCTGCTGACGCTGTCAGCACGATGTCCCATCATCTGAAAAATTCCCCTCTAAAAACTATGAAATGACATAGCGCCAGGTTTGCCCCTGGCGCGACAGGAGAGTGCTATGCCATCGCAACGTGAAATTCGTCTTAACGCTTTTGATATGAACTGTGTCGGCCATCAGTCGCCGGGCCTGTGGGCGCATCCGCGCGATCGTTCATGGCAGTATAAAGATCTGGATTATTGGGTCGATCTGGCGCGTTTACTGGAGCGCGGTAAGTTTGACGGCCTGTTTATCGCCGATGTGCTGGGCGTTTATGACGTCCTCAACGGTAACGGCGAGGCGGCGATTCGCCAGGCCGCGCAGGTGCCGGTAAACGATCTGCTGGCGCTGATAACCCCGATGGCGCTGGTGACCGAGCATCTTGGTTTTGGCCTGACCGCGTCGCTGTCTTTCGAGCATCCGTACCCGTTCGCCCGCCGTCTTTCGACCCTTGACCATCTGACCAAAGGGCGCGTGGGCTGGAATATCGTCACCTCTTATCTGGAAAGCGGGGCGCGTAATATCGGCCATAAAGCGCAAACGGATCACGACGCGCGCTACGACTACGCCGATGAGTATCTCGACGTGGTGTACAAACTGCTGGAAGGCAGCTGGGAAGAGGGGGCAATCCTGCGCGACCGCGAGCGCCGCATCTTTAGCGATCCGAGCAAAATTCACAATATTAGCCACCACGGTAAATTCTTTGACGTACCGGGTTTTCACCTTTGCGAGCCTTCCCCGCAGCGCACGCCGGTGCTGTATCAGGCGGGAGCCTCCAGCCGGGGTAAACAGTTTGCCGCCAGCCATGCGGAGTGCGTGTTCGTGGCTGCGCCGTCAAAAGCGTTGCTTAAGAAAACCGTGGCCGATATTCGCCGCCGCGCCGCTGAAGCCGGGCGCGACCCGCACAGCATTCTGATTTTCAATATGCAGACGGTCATCGTCGGCGAAACGGACAAAGCCGCGCAGGCGAAATGGAATGAGTACAAATCGTACGTCAGCTACGAGGGCGCGCTGGCGCTGATTTCCGGCTGGACAGGAATCGACTTCGGCCAGTTTAAACCGGACCAAATTTTCACTTACTCGCAAACCAACGCCATTCAGTCGGTGGTTGAGGCGTTCTCAACGGCCGATCCTAACCGTCAGAGGACGGTGGAAGCGATGGCGGAGTGGGTTGGTATTGGTGGCTTCGGCCCGTTAATGGTCGGCAGTGCGCAGACCGTCGCCGATGAACTGCAATCGTGGGTGGAAGAGACCGACGTGGACGGCTTCAACCTGGCCTACGCCGTGACTCACGAAACCTTTACTGATGTGGTGGAACTGTTAATCCCGGAACTACAAAAACGCGGTGTCTTTAAGAAAGAGTATCGCCCCGGCACCCTGCGCGAAAAACTGTTCGCCGGAGATGCCCGTTTGCAGGCGCCACACCCTGGTGCGAGCTATCGCATTCATGCGGGGCGGGCCGTAGAGGCGGGAGAAAAAGTCGCATGATTGAAATCGAAAATCTTTCAAAGAGTTACCGTAGCGCGAGCGGCAACGTGACGCCGGTTTTGAAAGGGATTTCGTTGCAGGTGCAGGCAGGCTCGATCACGGCGGTAGTCGGCCCAAGCGGCGCGGGAAAATCGACGCTGGCGAAGTGCATTAGCCTGCTGGAACGCCCGGATAGCGGCAGCATCAGGGTTAATGGTAACAATCTTTCGCTGCTCTCAGGCGTTGCCCTGCGCCGTGAGCGTCGCGCGATTGGCACCGTTTTCCAGTCCTCGGCGTTGCTCGGGCGTAAAACGGCGTGGCAGAACATTGCTCTACCGCTGGAATATCTCGGCGTGGTGGAGCGGGATATTCACGCCCGCGTGGGTGAGTTGCTCGAAAGCGTCGGGCTGAGTCACAAAGCGCAGGCTTATCCGGCACAGCTTTCCGGCGGCCAGCGTCAGCGTATTGGTATTGCCCGCGCGCTGGCGCTACGCCCGTCGGTATTGCTGGCGGACGAAGCCACTTCCGGGCTGGATCCGCAGGCAACAGAATCGGTGTTGAAACTGCTGCGCCAGTTACGCGATGACTATCGGCTGGCCATTGTGTTGATCACCCACGAAATGGACGTTGTGCGAACCACGGCGGATGCGGTCGCGGAGATTCGCGAGGGTGAGATCGTGCAGTCAGGGGCGCTGAAGACGCTGCTGGCACAGCCGGATTCTCACCTCGGGCAGCAACTGATGCCGCTGGCACCTGCTTCCACGCCTGCCGATGTGTTACTGCGTGTGAGCTATCGCACCGACGGCAGCGCACGCACGGACTGGATCAGCCAGCTTAGCCAACAGCACGGTCTGCGTGTCGATGTGCTGGGCGGTCATGTTGAACAAATTAATGGCTTGCTCAGCGGCAGAATGCAGATTGGCATCAGCTTTACCCACGAACGCGTGTCGATTTCTCGGCTGGTCGCGCAGTTAGCACATCTTGGTGTGGTTGCGCAGGTTCTGGACGCGCCGCGAGCGTTGAAGGAGGCAGTATGAAACCCACCACTGTCAGTCAGGATACGCCGTGGAGTGAGATTCATACGCTGCTGCTGCCCGCACTGGGGGAGACGGCGCTGATGGTCTCTATCGTGATGCTGTTTGTTGTGACGCTGGGAGGCGTGGGAGGCGTTGTCCTGTTCAATACCTCTGCGCGCGGGCTGTTCCCACGTCCGGCCCTCCATCGCGCACTCAACGGCATTGCCAACGTCGGGCGATCGCTGCCGTTTCTGGTGCTGATGGCCGCCATCATTCCGTTCACCTGGTGGCTGACGGGAACCACCATCGGCATTCCCGCGGCGGTGGTGCCGATGATTGTCGCCGGGATCCCGTTTTTTGCGCGGCTGGTGGAGAACGCGTTGCGTGAACTTCCTGCGGACGTGACGTCGGTAGGGCTGGTTTGCGGCGGTTCCGCCTGGCAAATCATTACCAAAGCGCAACTGAGCGAAGCCCTGCCCGCGCTGGTGGCGGCGGTGACACTTAACATCATCTCGATGATTGAGTATTCAGCGATCGCGGGCACCATCGGGGCGGGGGGAATCGGTTATCTCGCGGTGGTGTATGGCTATCAGCGTTTCGACAACCACATCATGATTGCCACCATTGTGGTGCTGATTGTGGCAATTCAACTTATCCAGTTTTTGGGCGACCGCCTGGTTACCCGACTTCGACACACACAGGGGAGCGTCTGATGACGACAGAACAGTTTGAACTGCGTAAAGCCCGGCGCTGGCCGTGGTTGGTGGCGCTGGCAATATTACTCATTGCGATTGCCGCGTTCGCCTGGTGGCGTACACAAGGGCCGGCGCAGGTGGTGTTTGGCACCACGCTGAAAATTCATTATGAACCAGCGATGGCGGGCGAGCAGCGCATTATTGAATACATCGGTGAGCATATCGCGCCAGACTATGGCTTGACGCTGCAAGCCGTTGGTGTGCAGGACCCGGTGCAGGCGGATCGCGCGGTGGCGGATGGCACCTATGCAGGCACCATTTATCAACATCAGTGGTGGCTCAAGCAGGTTGTCGATGCCAACGGTTTTGCGCTGAGCACCACCGTACCTGTTTTCCAGTGGGCGTTTGGTATTTACTCCGACCGTTATCCATCTATCGATAAACTGCCCAAAGGCGCAACGATTGTGGTGCCGGACGACGGTGCAAATCAGGGGCAGGCCCTGTGGCTGTTGGCGCGTATCGGGCTGATTAAACTCGACCCGGCGGTTGAGCCACGGACCGCAAAACTGAAAAACATCGTTGAAAACCCGCATCAGTATCAGTTTAAGGAACTGGACTTGCTGACCATGCCGCGTGCGCTGAACTCGGTTGATGCGGCGATTGGCTATGTCTCGCAGTTTGATGCCGGGAAAATTCCGCGCGAGAAGGGCATTCTTTTCCCGCCCGCCCCACGGACCTTTGCATCGCAGCTGGTGATAGGTACACCGTATCTGAACCAGGAGAATATTGAAAAACTGAAACAGGCATTTGCTGACCCCCGGATCCAAACCTGGCTTAAGACCACGGACGATCCGTTAGTCAAAGGTGTGCTGGTGCCCGTTTCCGCAGAATAACGTTTCTTAGCCGGTCAGCCGACCGGCCTTTTCAGGCAAGGTAAAACTATGAGTTCAATCCCGGTAGAAAATGCGGGCGGGGTTTCTGTGCCCGTCGGTTCGGTAAGCGACGTCGCGAAGCTGATTAACAACCACGGCGAACAGGCAAAATACGCGCGCATGATTGTCTTTTTAGCGCTCGGCGGCGTCTTTCTGGATGCTTACGATCTCACCACGCTCTCTTACGGTATC
>CAJYVI010000142.1 GCA_913778145.1 uncultured Pseudocitrobacter sp. | reverse complement strand
CGTGCAATGTTTTATGACGATGCCCGACATCTCACCCTTTAATAATTTAATTATTTTTTCACCCTATTAATAATTTGCCCCTTTCACGCTCCGTCTATTTAATACCTCACCTTGTGTCACTGCCGGATTTGCGTGCACAAAACGCCCATACCATTACAGCAGAGAAAGTAAGCCATGCTGAAGTACAGTAAAACGCCAGGCATCTTTAAATTAGAAGGTAATCGGCTCGGACGCCCCTACCATCGCCTGCCGACCCTGTTTACGGGGAATTTTGACGTAATTGATTCGCATCTTGGCAGCTACTTTCTCAAAAAGCATCGCAGCAATATCACCTTAAAAAAGATTGGCTGCGAAATGGATATTATTAATAAAAACGCCGAACTGATGGTTTCCCAGGTCGGGCATCTGGCGTTTGATATCGATCGCTCCTTATTGTTAATGCTGCTGGGCAATTTTTATGGTCTGGAATCCTCTCTTGAAGAGGCGAAAGCGCATAACGGCCTGCCGACCAAAACCGAAACGCGGTTAAAGAACCGCCTGGCGCTGGATATCTGCACGCTGATTTTTAATCTGCAAACCTCCGGTATTGCGCTGAAATTAAAGCTGGACAGCAGCACGGTGATGACCCACTGGGCGTATCAATTAACCTTTACCCTCGCGGGCGATGAAGAGAGCAATTTTCGTATTTTGCTCGACGACGCCCACACCGATTTTATTTTAAATCTGATCCGCCACAGCGAGCACAGTAAACCGCAGCAGGTGGCGAAATCGGTCAATAAACCGGCCCTGATTAAAGAAATTATCCGCTCCCTGCCGTTGACCCTGAATGTCAAAATCGCCGAGCTGTCGCTGAATGTCGCGGATCTCACACAGATAAAAGCCGGGGATATTTTACCCATCTCGCTGGGAGAAACGTTCCCGGTGGCGATTGGGCAATCTGAATTATTTAGCGCCCTGATTGTGGAAGACAAAGACAAACTGTTTTTGTCGGAGCTGGCGGGCAAAAATGAGAATAGCCATGAGTAAGCAAGAAGATATTTTAGCCGGGGATTTTGGCCTCACCGATGAAGTTGCGCCTGTCGCAAAATCCGCCGACGCTGAAACGCTGGTCACCCGCCTGGAAGACCGTTTTTCCGACTCGATGACGCTGCTAAAACGCATTCCGGTGACCTTAACGCTGGAAGTGTCGTCGGTGGAAATCATGTTAGCCGACCTGCTTAACATCGACGACGACACGGTGATTGAGCTGGATAAACTCGCCGGGGAGCCGCTGGATATTAAAGTAAACAATATCCTGCTGGGCAAAGCAGAAGTGGTAGTGGTCAACGAGAAGTACGGCCTGCGCGTGCTGGAGTTCAACACCCGCGACATCAACGACCTGGCACCATGAAACGCCGCACTCAACTGACGCTGGGCCTTGGGCTGCTGGCGCTCGCGCCGCTGGCGCTGGCCCAGGGCGGCGATATTGCGCTGCTTAACGTGGTCACCCACGGCAACACTCAGGAGTACAGCGTCAAAATTCAGGTGCTGATTCTGATGACCCTCGTCGGTTTGCTGCCGACGATGGTGCTGATGATGACCTGCTTTACGCGCTTTATTATCGTGCTGTCGCTGCTGCGCCAGGCGCTGGGGCTGCAACAAACGCCGCCAAACCGCATTCTGATTGGCATTGCGCTCTCCCTCACCATGCTGGTGATGCGCCCCATCTGGCTCAATATTTACGACCACGCGGTGGTGCCGTTTGAAAACGATCAGATTACCCTGACCGATGCGCTAAGCACCGCCGCGACGCCGCTGAAACGCTTTATGCTGGCGCAGACCGATAAAAAAGCGATGGCGCAAATCATGACCATCGGCGGCGCGAAGGGCAATGCCGCCG
Organism: uncultured Pseudocitrobacter sp.; assembly: GCA_913778145.1. Classification (GTDB taxonomy): domain Bacteria; phylum Pseudomonadota; class Gammaproteobacteria; order Enterobacterales; family Enterobacteriaceae; genus Pseudocitrobacter. The sequence goes on along the minus strand of CAJYVI010000142.1, from coordinate 3,995 downwards.
ACCAGGATCTCTCTATCGTGGTGCCTGCCTATGTGTTGAGCGAGCTGAAAACGGCCTTCCAGATTGGCTTTATGATTTACATCCCGTTTCTGGTTATCGACCTGATTGTCGCAAGCGTATTGATGGCGATGGGGATGATGATGCTGTCGCCGCTGATTGTTTCGCTGCCCTTTAAGCTGATGCTGTTTGTGCTGATCGACGGCTGGTCGCTGACCATCGGCACACTCACCACCAGCATTCGCGGGCTGGGGCTGGGCTGATTATGCTGACCGTTGACGTAGCCGCCGACATTGTCGCCAGCGGCATTAAAGTAGTGATTTTGCTGGTTTCGGTACTGGTGGTGCCGAGCCTGCTGGTCGGCCTGCTGGTGAGCGTGTTCCAGGCGGTAACGCAGATTAACGAACAGACCCTGAGCTTTTTGCCAAGGCTGATTGTCACGCTGGTGGTGCTGGGCGTGTGCGGCAAATGGATGATTATCCAGTTGCATGATCTCTGCATTCATCTGTTTACCCAAGCCGCCCTGCTGGTGCATTGAGATGCGCACAAGCGACGTTACGCAACTGATGGATCTGGCGCTGGGGCTGTGGTTTCCCTTCGTGCGCATTATGGCGTTTCTGCGCTATGTGCCAGTGCTGGATAACAGCGCCCTGACCGTGCGCGTGCGGATTATTTTGTCGCTGGCGCTGGCAATCATCATCACGCCGTTGATCCCCCATCCTGTTCCCCACGATCTGCTTTCGCTCAACAGTCTGATCCTGACGGTGGAGCAAATTTTATGGGGCATGTTATTCGGGCTGATGTTTCAGTTTCTGTTTCTGGCGCTGCAACTCGCCGGGCAAATTCTCTCGTTCAATATGGGGATGAGCATGGCGGTGATGAACGACCCAAGCAGCGGCGCATCAACCACCGTGCTGGCGGAGTTAATTAACGTCTATGCGATCCTGCTGTTTTTTGCCATGGACGGGCATCTGCTGCTGGTGAGCGTGCTGTACAAGGGCTTCACTTACTGGCCGATTGGCAACGCGCTGCATCCGCAAACCCTGCGCACCATCGCGCTGGCCTTTAGCTGGGTGCTGGCGTCCGCATCGCTGCTCTCCTCACTGGTGCCCGGCGGCTGGCTGTTTCTGCCGAAAAAAATCCTCCCGGATTTCAGCAAAATCAGCCCGTTAAAAGGCATTGGGCGACTGTTTTCCAGCGAACATCTGGCGGAAACGGGAAAGATGACGGTGAAGTCGGTGGTGGTGCTGGTGATGCTGTGGATTAGCCTGCGCAATAACTTTGCCGCCTTTCTCGGCCTGCAGGCGCTGCCGTTCAAACTGGCGGTTAATGATGGGTTGTCGCTCTACGCCAGCGTGATGCGCAACTTCGTCATCCTGTTTATCTTCTTCGCGCTTCTCGACGTGCCGCTGGCGAAAGCCCTGTTCACCAAAGGGCTGAAGATGACCAAGCAGGAGCTAAAAGAAGAGTACAAAAATCAGGAAGGCAAGCCGGAAGTGAAGGCGCGCGTGCGGCGGCTGCAACGGCAGCTGGCGATGGGGCAAATCCGCAAAGTGGTGCCGAAAGCCAACGTGGTGATCACCAACCCGACCCACTACGCCGTGGCGTTACAGTATGACCAGTCACGCGCCGCCGCGCCGTTTGTGGTGGCGAAAGGCACCGATGAAATCGCCCTCTATATTCGCCAGGTCGCCACAGAGAATCAGGTGGAAGTGGTCGAGTTCCCGCGGCTGGCGCGCTCGGTTTACTACACCACCCAGGTGAACCAGCAAATTCCGTTTCAGCTTTATCGGGCCATCGCCCACGTTCTGACCTACGTCCTGCAAATGAAACACTGGCGCGAGGGCGCACAGCCGCGCCCGGCCCTGAACAGACATATTTCCATTCCCAAAGAGGTGCTTAAACTGGATGGCGAAAACAACTAAATCGTTCCTCGCGCTGCTGCGCGGCGGCAATCTCGGCGTGCCGCTGGTAATACTTTGTATTCTGGCGATGGTTATTTTGCCGCTGCCGCCTGCGCTGCTGGATATTCTGTTCACCTTCAACATTGTGCTGGCGGTGATGGTGCTGCTGGTGGCGGTGTCGGCGAAACGACCGCTGGAATTTAGCCTGTTCCCGACCATTTTGCTGATCACCACCTTAATGCGCCTGACGCTTAACGTCGCCTCTACGCGCGTGGTGCTGCTGCACGGGCATCTCGGCGCGGGCGCGGCGGGTAAGGTGATTGAGTCGTTTGGTCAGGTGGTGATTGGCGGCAACTTTGTCGTCGGTTTCGTGGTGTTTATCATCCTGATGATCATCAACTTTATCGTCGTCACCAAAGGGGCCGAGCGTATTTCCGAGGTTTCTGCCCGCTTTACCCTGGACGCGATGCCCGGCAAGCAGATGGCGATTGACGCTGACCTTAACGCCGGGTTGATCAACCAGGCACAGGCGCAAACCCGGCGTAAAGATGTTGCCAGCGAGGCCGATTTCTACGGCGCGATGGACGGGGCATCGAAATTTGTGCGCGGGGATGCTATCGCCGGGATGATGATTCTGGCGATCAACCTGATCGGCGGCGTCTGTATCGGGATCTTCAAATACAACCTGAGCGCCGACGCCGCCTTCCAGCAGTATGTGCTGATGACCATCGGCGACGGGCTGGTGGCGCAAATCCCTTCCCTGCTACTCTCCACCGCGGCGGCGATTATCGTCACCCGCGTCAGCGACAACGGCGATATCGCCCATGACGTGCGCCACCAGTTGCTGGCAAGCCCGTCGGTGCTCTACACCGCTACCGGGATCATGTTCGTGCTGGCAGTGGTGCCGGGGATGCCGCACCTGCCGTTTTTGCTGTTCAGCGCCCTGCTTGGTTTTACCGGCTGGCGGATGAGCAAACGCCCGCAGGCGGCAGAGGCGGAAGAGAAAAGCCTCGAAACGCTAACCCGCACCATCACCGAAACCAGCGAGCAACAGGTCAGTTGGGAAACCATTCCGCTGATCGAGCCCATCAGCTTAAGCCTCGGCTACAAACTGGTGGCGCTGGTGGACAAAGCGCAGGGCAACCCACTCACCCAGCGGATTCGCGGCGTGCGGCAGGTGATTTCTGACGGTAACGGCGTGCTGCTGCCGGAGATCCGTATTCGGGAAAACTTCCGCCTCAAGCCCAGCCAGTACGCCATTTTCATCAACGGCATTAAGGCTGATGAAGCGGATATTCCGGCGGATAAACTGATGGCCCTGCCCTCCAGCGAAACCTACGGCGAGATAGACGGCGTGCTGGGGAACGACCCGGCGTACGGGATGCCGGTCACCTGGATCCAGCCCGCGCAGAAAGCGAAGGCGCTGAATATGGGGTATCAGGTGATCGACAGCGCCAGCGTGATTGCTACCCATGTGAATAAGATTGTGCGCAGCTATATTCCTGATTTGTTTAACTATGATGACATCACGCAGCTGCATAACCGTTTGTCGTCGATGGCACCGCGCCTGGCGGAGGATTTAAGCGCGGCGCTGAATTACAGCCAGTTGCTGAAAGTGTACCGGGCACTGCTGACCGAAGGCGTTTCCCTGCGCGATATCGTCACCATCGCCACCGTGCTGGTCGCCAGTAGTTTGGTGACTAAAGATCACATTCTGCTGGCAGCCGATGTACGCCTGGCGCTGCGGCGCAGCATTACCCATCCGTTCGTTCGCAAGCAGGAGCTGACGGTGTATACGCTGAATAATGAGCTGGAAAATCTGCTGACCAACGTGGTGAATCAGGCGCAACAGGGCGGCAAAGTGATGCTCGACAGCGTGCCGGTCGACCCGAATATGCTCAACCAGTTCCAGAGCACGATGCCGCAGGTGAAGGAGCAGATGAAAGCGGCGGGGAAAGATCCTGTGCTGCTGGTGCCACCGCAGCTGCGCCCTTTGCTGGCGCGTTATGCGAGATTGTTTGCGCCGGGGCTACATGTGCTGTCGTATAACGAAGTGCCGGATGAGCTGGAGTTGAAAATTATGGGGGCGTTGAG
>CAJYVI010000141.1 GCA_913778145.1 uncultured Pseudocitrobacter sp. | reverse complement strand
CGGAGGCGACGCTTATGCGTCTTGTCCGGCCTACGGAAATGTAGGTCGGATAAGGCGTTTGCGCCGCATCCGACATTCGGCGCACCCATGCCGGAGGCGACGCTTTGCGTCTTGTCCGGCCTACGGGGATCCAGGTCGGATAAGGCGTTTACGCCGCATCCGACATTCGGCGCACCCATGCCGGAGGCGACGCTGCGCGTCTTGTCCGGCCTACGGAAATGTAGGTCGGATAAGGCGTGCCGCATCCGACATTCGGCGCACCATGCCGGAGGCGACGCTTTGCGTCTTGTCCGGCCTACGGGGATCCAGGTCGGATAAGGCGTTTACGCCGCATCCGACAATCTGTACGTGAACAGGAAGAAATCTATGTTGGCCGGGTAAGGCGGAGCCGCTCTCCGGCAAAAAGAATCAATAACAATTAAACGCGTGACCCGACGCGGGAAATGTCGGGGCGCTCTCCCAAGTGACACACTTTCGAGAGGATTCAGGATGGGGCAATCATCGCAACCACATGAGTTAGGCGGCGGGCTGAAATCACGCCACGTCACCATGTTGTCTATTGCCGGTGTTATCGGCGCAAGTCTGTTTGTCGGTTCAAGCGTCGCCATCGCCGAAGCGGGCCCGGCGGTATTACTGGCCTATCTGTTCGCCGGATTACTGGTGGTTATGATTATGCGGATGCTGGCGGAAATGGCAGTTGCCACGCCCGATACCGGTTCGTTTTCCACCTATGCCGATAAAGCCATTGGCCGCTGGGCGGGCTATACCATCGGCTGGCTGTACTGGTGGTTTTGGGTACTGGTTATCCCACTGGAAGCCAACATCGCCGCCATGATCCTGCACTCGTGGGTTCCAGGCATTCCCATCTGGTTATTTTCCCTCGTCATTACCCTCGCCTTAACCGGCAGTAATTTATTAAGCGTTAAAAACTACGGCGAATTTGAGTTCTGGCTGGCGCTGTGCAAAGTCATCGCTATCCTGGCCTTTATTTTCCTTGGTGCAGTCGCAATTAGCGGTTTTTACCCGTATGCCGACGTGAGCGGTATTTCAAGATTGTGGGATAGCGGCGGCTTTATGCCCAACGGCTTCGGCGCGGTATTAAGCGCGATGTTGATCACCATGTTCTCGTTTATGGGCGCAGAAATTGTCACCATTGCCGCCGCGGAATCCGACACGCCGGAAAAACATATTGTCCGCGCCACCAACTCGGTTATCTGGCGTATTTCTATCTTCTATTTATGCTCTATTTTTGTCGTCGTGGCATTAATACCGTGGAATATGCCGGGGCTGAAAGCCGTTGGGTCTTATCGCTCGGTTCTGGAATTGCTCAATATTCCCCATGCGAAATTAATCATGGACTGCGTGATATTACTTTCCGTAACCAGTTGCCTGAACTCGGCGCTGTATACCGCTTCCAGGATGCTCTACTCCTTAAGCCGTCGCGGTGATGCGCCCGCGGTAATGGGTAAAATCAACCGCAGTAAAACCCCGTACGTGGCGGTGTTACTCTCCACCGGCGCAGCATTTTTAACGGTGGTGGTGAACTATTACGCACCTGCGAAAGTGTTTAAATTTCTGATCGACAGCTCCGGCGCTATCGCCCTGCTGGTTTATCTGGTAATTGCCGTTTCACAGTTGCGGATGCGTAAAATCCTGCTCGCGGAAGGAAGCGAAATCCGCCTGCGGATGTGGCTTTATCCGTGGCTCACCTGGCTGGTGATTGGCTTTATTACCTTTGTGTTGGTGGTGATGTTATTCCGCCCGGCGCAGCAACTCGAGGTCATTTCCACCGGCTTATTAGCGATAGGGATAATCTGTACCGTGCCGATTATGGCGCGCTGGAAAAAGCTGGTATTGTGGCAAAAAACGCCACTACACAATACCCGATAGATTGTTATCCCGGCGCAAGCCGGGATTTCTACACAGGAGCAAAGCCATGACCGCTATTCCTCAACCAACGGCCATTGATGGCTATCGCTGGCTGAAAAACGATATTATTCGCGGCGTTTATCAACCGGATGAAAAGCTGCGCATGAGCTTGCTGACCGCTCGCTACAGCCTTGGCGTAGGGCCACTGCGCGAGGCGCTTTCCCAACTGGTGGCAGAGCGGCTGGTCACGGTGGTTAATCAGAAAGGGTATAACGTCGCCTCGATGTCGGAACAGGAGCTGCTCGACATCTTCGATGCGCGTGCCAACATGGAGGCCATGCTGGTTCGCCTGGCTATCGAACGTGGCGATGATGCCTGGGAAGCGGAAATCCTTGCGCGCGCGCATATGCTCAGCAAACTGGAAGCCAACGACGCCAGTGAAAATATGCTTGATGAGTGGGATCGCCGCCATCAGGCATTTCATACGGCGATTGTCGCCGGCTGCGGTTCTCATTATCTGCTGCAAATGCGCGAACGGTTATTTGACCTGGCCGCGCGCTATCGCTTCATCTGGCTACGCAGAACGGTGCTGTCCGTCGAAATGCTGGAAGATAAACACGATCAGCATCAGCAATTGACTGACGTCATACTGTCGCGCGATGCGACACGCGCCAGCGAGCTAATGCGTGAGCATTTGCTAACGCCGATTCCGGTAATTCAGCAGGCAATGAAGGGGCAGCGTTAAATGCGCTCAAACAACATCGGGGTATTCGGAATGTCTGAGTGCGTCAATCAGTAAGGCGAATGCGGGAAGGTGCTGTTTTCGACTGGGGTAATAGAGATAATATCCCGAAAAAACAGGACTCCACTCGGTTAAGACCGTGACCAACTTTCCGTCGGCAATTTTCTGACCAATGCTATCCTCAGGAATAAATGCCAGACCAAAACCCGACTCGGCTGCATCGATTCGTTCAGCAATGGTATTAAAAGTGAGTTGACCGTCTACCCTCACCTTTAACTGTTTACCTGCTTTTTCAAACTCCCAGTGATACAGCCCGCCCGCCGTAGGCAAGCGCATATTAATGCAGCGATGATGCTGGAGGTCGTGCGGCGTTTTCGGCACACCATACTGGGCATAATAGTCCGGCGAACCGGCAACCACCAGGCGGACGTCAGGGCCAATGCGCACGGCAATCATGTCTTTATCAACACTCTCGCCCAAACGCACACCGGCATCGAAGCGCCCTTCCACGATGTTGACGAAGCCGTTATCCACCACCAGCTCAACGTTGATGTCAGGGTACTGGCGTAAAAATGGTTTCAGTTTTGGCCACACCAGACATTTGGCTGAATGTTCGCCTGCGGAAATACGGATATTCCCCGCCGCAACGCCATTGAGTTGAACAAGTTGTTCAAGCTCTTCATCCAGCTCGGAAAGCCGGGGCTCCAGACAGGCGATAATCCGCTCACCGGCTTCGGTTGGCGCTACGCTGCGAGTGGTGCGCGTTAACAGGCGAATGTTCAGCCGCGTCTCCAGCGCTTTCATTGCGTGGCTGAGTGCCGACTGCGAAACACCAAGCTTACCCGCTGCTTTGGTGAAGCTACGCTCACGTGCGACGGCGAGAAAGAGCTGAAGCTCGTTGAAATTTTCTTTAAGCATGGGCGCGTCTCACTCTCCCTGAACATTGTGCTGAAATGATGAATCATTTTCATAGGTGCAAGCATTCTAGCGCTATTAAATACATTAATCCCCACCGATCTTAATGTTGGTAAATGCGCCACACAGTTCTATAGTCGATACAGACATTCAGCTACAGGATTTACTAATGCGCTTTAATGGACTTACCAAAGGTTTCTTTCTTTTCATTCTGGCCCTGGTCACCTGGGCTTTCTTCGATGTGTTGTCACCGTACTTCTCCGCTATCTTATGGGCGGCGGTATTAACCGTTATTTTCTATCCGGTGAAAAACAAATTACGCGATGCCATGGGCGATCGTAATGGATTAGCCTCACTGCTTACACTGGTGATTATTTGCCTCATCGTTTTCATCCCGTTGATGGTTATTCTCTCATCGCTTGCCTTTGAACTGAATGTGGTTTACACCAAGCTCCAGCAGAACAATACGCAGTTCCCGGAAGTGGTGGCCGCGATATTCTCGCATCTCCCCGACTGGGCGCGTGGGTTCCTGACCGAGCATAATCTGGATGACGCCGCGCAGATCCAGAAAAAACTCTCGGAAGTGGCATTGCAGGGTGGGCAATATCTTGCGGGCAGCGCGTTCCTGATTGGTAAAGGGACATTCGGCTTTGCCATTAGTTTCGGCATCATGCTCTATCTGCTCTTTTTCCTGCTTAAAGATGGGCCGTATCTGGTGAATCAGATTCTGGATTCACTGCCGCTTTCCGACTTTGTGAAACAGCATCTGTTCGCCAAATTTGTTGGCGTAACGCGCGCCACGGTAAAAGGCACGGCGGTCGTCGCCATTGTTCAGGGTGCGCTGGGCGGTATCGCCTTTGCGATTGTCGGCATTGACGGCAGTATCCTGTGGGGCGCGCTGATGGCGTTTCTGTCACTGGTGCCTGCCGTGGGTTCAGCCATTGTCTGGGTGCCGGCGGCAATTTTCCTGTTTGCTACCCACCAACTGTGGCAAGCCCTGTTCATTATCGGCTTCTTTGTGATTATCGTCGGTCTGGTCGACAATATTCTGCGCCCGCTGCTGGTCGGAAAAGACACAAAAATGCCCGATTACCTGATTCTTATCACCACGCTTGGCGGCATGGAAATTTACGGGATTAATGGTTTCGTTATCGGCCCATTAATTGCCGCCCTGTTCCTTGCCAGCTGGAATCTTTTCTCTGGCCGCGATCATGAAGGTAATGCCGAAGAGCTTGACGAAGCGTTTATTGAGGAAGGGAAAAAAGGGCCGGATTTGTAGTAGATAAGGGTATCGGCGGCGGTGTTGGTCGCCGATATGGCTAACCGAACAACGGGTCGTTTCCTGCGTTACATGGCAGAACCCGCAGCAACAACTTGCCATAATGGCTGGTATAGATTAGAGAAACGAGTCTGGTCTGGTATTGAAAGGTTTGATATGTCCGCTTCGTGCCAGAAGCGGACGTTGTACAGAACACGCGAGTTTCCCCTGAATGCCTGAACTCATCATCGAAAAGATATCTAAACAGATCCATTATACTTAAGCACATCAATTAACAGAGAAAATGCCGAACCCGCATGGCGGCGGTGTGGGTAGTACAGATGATACCCTGGTAAGTCGGGTGTAAATTTCTCCAGAACGCGGGTCAGTTTTTTTTCTTCAATAGCCTGCTGAACCTGGTCATAAGGCAGATACGCAAGGCCGTGCCCGTCAATCGCTGCATCGAGGATCAGGTCTATCGTATTCAATAGCAGTTGTCCTTCCATGCGAACCCTGACTTCGCGCCCTCCACGCACTAATCTCCAGCGATTCGCGGTACCCGATGAAGGAAGGTACAGATTAATAGCCTGATGATCGACCAGGTGCGCCACAGACACTGGAATACCTTTTCGCGAGAGATATTCTGGCGCACCAACAATTGCCATCGGGATATCGGGCCCGATTCGAACAGCAATCATATCCTTATCCATCTCTCCCCCCAGGCGAACCCCGGCATCAAAACGCTCTGAGACGACATCAGTCAGGCCGTAATCGATGAGCAGCTGCACATTAATGTCAGGGTGAGATTTCAACAGCGTGCGCATGGCGGGCAACAATATGGTCTTTGCGGCATGTTCCACTGTGGTAATGCGTATTGTGCCTGAGGGGCGGTCACGCAGATCGCCTAATGAGGCCAGGGTCGAGTCTATGTCGTGCAGCATTGGACCAAGAACAGACAAGAGGTGTTCACCCGCCTCTGTGGGAACAACACTGCGTGTAGTACGCGTCAGAAGCCGCAGGCTCAGGCGCTCTTCTGTTCGGCGCACTATCTGGCTTAGCGCTGACTGGGCCATGCCCAGACGGGCGGCAGCCCGGGTGAAACTACGCTCTTCGGCGACGGCCACAAATGCCATCAGATCGGCTATCTCATCGCGTTTCATCTCTGTGTTTTCATCCGGCAATTAATCATTTAAATGATAAGTCCAATCATTATTTTGGGGCTAATCATCTTAATGATCAATGGCTATAGTTATCCCATCAAACATGACAGATAGCCGACAGCCCAATGAGGAACCGGATGATGAACCAGAAAATCAGCTTCACCAACAGCAATATCCCGACAATTTCTTTGTCCGCTGTACTTTATTTTCCACCCGCATTTGATGAAAGCCGCAAGTACCCGGCCATTGTGGTTTCTCATCCGGGGGGCGGCGTTAAGGAACAAACCGCCGGTACCTATGCCGAAAAGCTGGCAGAACAAGGGTTTGTGACCGTGGCTTACGATGCGTCTTATCAGGGCGAAAGCGGCGGCGAACCGCGCCAGCTGGAAAACCCATATATCCGTACCGAAGATGTCAGCGCAGTGATTGATTACCTGACCACGCTTCCTTATGTCGACACCGCGCGAATTGGCGCGATGGGAATATGCGCTGGTGCGGGCTACACCGCCAATGCCGCGATTCAGGATCGCCGTATCAAGGCCATCGGAACCGTCAGCGCCGTCAATATCGGCTCGATGTTCCGCAACGGCTGGGAAAACAATGTGAAATCCATTGATGCGCTGCCGTACGTTGAAGCGGGTTCAAATGCCCGTAGTACCGATATTAGCAGCGGTGAGTATGCCACCATGCCGCTGGCGCCCATGAAAGAGTCTGATGCACCAAATGAAGAATTGCGCCAGGCCTGGGAGTACTACCACACGCCACGGGCACAGTACCCGACGGCCCCTGGATACGCCACGCTGCGCAGCCTCAACCAGATCATTACCTACGACGCGTACCATATGGCGGAGATTTACCTGACCCAGCCGCTGCAAATTGTGGCGGGTAGCGTAGCGGGAAGTAAATGGATGAGTGACGACCTGTACGATCGCGCCTCAGGCCAGGACAAGCGGTACCACATTGTCGAAGGTGCCAACCACATGGACTTGTATGACGGTAAAGCCTACGTTGCGGAAGCCGTTTCCGTATTAGCCCCGTTCTTTGAGGAGACGCTGTAATGAAAGATGTTCAAATCCAGAACGCCGATATGGCCTGGCACATTGCGGCCAGCATTCATTTTCCACCGGCGTTCGATGAGTCAAAACAGTATCCGACAATTATCAGCGTCCACCCTTTTGGCAGCTGTAAGGAACAGACGTCCGGCAATGTCTACGGAAAAGTGTTGGCTAAAGCAGGCTATGTCGCGATCGCCTATGACGCCAGTTTCCAGGGGGGATCCGGCGGCTCTCCACGCTGGGTGGAGGATCCGAATCAGCGCGTGGAAGATATCAGTCGCGTTATTGATTACGCCGTAACGCTGCCTTACGTCGATGCTGAACGGATTGGCGTGCTGGGTATTTGCGGCGGCGGTGGCTATGCCATTAATGCCACACTGACGGAGAAGCGTATTAAAGCCGTGGTGAGCATCACCGGCGTAAACATCGGCCGTCTTTTTCGCGAAGGTTTCAGCAATTACGACCCTATTGGCGCGCTGAATGCGATGGCGGCACAGCGTACAAATGAAGCCCGAGGAGGGGAAGTTCAGGTTAATGAACTGCTCCCCGCCAGCCCGGAAATAGCAATGGCCAGTGGACTGACTGAGCGTGACGTGTTTGAGGCAACAGACTACTACAAAACGCCGCGCGGCCAGCAGCCAGGTGGGGCAACGCGAATGGTGTTCTCACATGCGCAGAAAACGCTGGCCTGGGATGCCTTCGCTTTTGCGGAAGTGTTGCTGACTCAACCCGTGATGGTGGTGGTCGGTGAAAAAGTGGGCGCTTTCGGGGCTTACCGTGATGGTCTGGAAATCTATGGACGGGCTGCCGTTTCCCGTGACCGCCAGTTAGTCTCATTAGCCGATTTTTCGCATTACGAACTGTATGACAAACCGGAAGCGGTTCGTGAAGCGATGTCAAAAGTGCTTCCGTTCTTTGCCGCACACCTGGAGTAATGCCCCGTGAAAAACATCATTCAAAAAGTCCTGATACTTGGCGCCAGCGGGCAGATTGCCCGCCATGTTATCGACCAATTAGCGGATAAACCGGGCGTCACACAGACATTATTTGCCCGTCATCCGGTCAAAATCCACACACCACACCCGCTCAATAGCCGGATTATCATGGGCGATGTGTTAAACCATACAGCGCTGGAACAGGCCATGGTGGGTCAGGATGTGGTGTACGCCAACCTGACCGGGGAGGATTTGGATCTCCAGGCGAAGGCGGTGATTGCGGCGATGAAAGCCGCTGGCGTAAGACGCCTGATTTTCGTCCTTTCTCTCGGTATTTATGATGAAGTACCGGGGAAATTCGGCGAGTGGAATAACGCCACTATCGGCGAACCGCTCAGGCCATTCCGCCGTGCGGCTGACGCGATTGAAGCCTCCGGGCTGGATTACACCATCCTGCGTCCGGCCTGGCTGACGGATGAAGATACGGTTGATTATGAGCTCACTACCCGCAATGAGCCGTTCAAAGGCACGGTGGTATCCCGCAAAAGCGTTGCCGCATTAATCAGCGATATGATTGATAAACCTGAACAACATATTGGTGAAAATATCGGTGTTAACCAGCCCGGGACCGATGGCGACAAGCCGTACTTTATGTAAATCAATTATGCCCTTTTACCCGTACAGCCTGAATTGCAGTACGGG
>CAJYVI010000140.1 GCA_913778145.1 uncultured Pseudocitrobacter sp. | reverse complement strand
CTGTCCAAGCGACGCGCCGCCAATACCGAAGAACATCGAGAAGACGACAATTTGCAGGATTTCGTTATCCGCCATCGCGCCCGCAATACTGGTTGGAATGGTGTGTGCGAGAAACGCTTTCAGCGACATGCTGCTGGTGGATATGCCTGTCTCAACCGCATCAACCGGAATGGCAAGGTTCAGGCCGCTACCCGGTTGTTCCAGGGTGACGATAAAAAGCCCCACCAGAATGGAAAGAATGGAAGAGCTGATGAACCACACCATCGCCTTACCGCCAACGCGCCCGATAGTCGAAGTTTCACCCAGGCGCATAATCCCCACGGTCAGCGTACTGAACACCAGTGGAGCGATAACCATTTTAATGAGTCGCAGGAAGATATCGGTGAGAAGGGTGATGTTATCGGACCATGCGGTGATGGAGTCTGCTGATGCGTAGGAATGGATCATTGCGCCGGTGAGAATCCCCGCCAGCATGAAAATCACGATAAATACCGTGAGTTTATTTGCGTTTGCCACTTAATATTTCCCCGTCGTGTTACGAATAATTAACATGATGATCAATGATTTTTTATTATGTAATTCCATTAATTCATTCGTAGTATAAATTGGATTAAAGCGGACAGATTTACAACTATTTTTTAGGGTTTATCGGAAATGTTGTAATTTTGCGCATTCGTGCGGGAATATCCTGTTTCTCTGCTTAAAGTTTCACTTCCCGATGCCGATAACACCGATATCACGTCATCGAGAAGGTGTTGTATGTTAAACCGTATCCGCGTTGTCACCCTGCTGATGTTGGTGCTGGTCGTCTTCGCACTTTTGCAGCTCCTCTCCGGGGGATTACTCTTTTCATCGCTTTCGCAAAACCAGCACAGTTTTGCGCTCTCTAACGCCCTGCGCACCCAGCAGACCGAATTGACGGACGCCTGGGATCTGATGCTGCAAACGCGTATCAACCTCAGCCGCTCCTCGGCGCGCATGATGATGGATACCAGCAATCTCCAAAGCAGCGCCAAAACCGATTTGCTGAAGAATGCCAAATCAACGCTGGCGCAGGCTCAGGCGCATATTACACGATTTAATCAAGCGGCAGTTGAGCCGGAAATGGCGCAGGCCAGCCAGCATGTTGCGCAACAAGCTGAAGCCTATTTCGCCGCCCTACAGGAGCTGATTACTTTCCTGGAGCAGGGAAATATGGACGCCTATTTTGCCCAACCGACTCAGGGCAAACAGAATGCTATGGGCGAGGCGATGGGCGTGTATCGCGCGCAAAGTGAATCGCTCTATCAGCAAGCCTTCACGACCAGCAGCCATGATTATCAGTTTGCCCGCTGGCAATTATTGATTCTGGCGCTGGTACTGGCGGCGGTACTGCTGGGCGTGTGGTTTGGTATTCGCCGTGTTCTGTTGACGCCGCTTAATCACGTCATGACGCATATTCGCCATATCGCCAACGGCGACCTGACGCCAGAACTGGCGTTAAAAGGGCGCAATGAACTCACCCAATTAGCCGACACCGTTAATCATATGCAGCACGCGTTAATTGACACCGTCACCCGCGTTCGCGAAGGCACCGATGCCATTTACAGCGGCACCAGTGAAATCGCCGCCGGGAATAACGATCTCTCTTCACGCACTGAACAACAATCCGCCTCGCTGGAAGAGACCGCCGCCAGCATGGAACAGCTTACCGCGACGGTAAAACAGAACGCCGACAACGCGCGTCAGGCCTCACGACTGGCGCAAAGCGCTTCGGAAACAGCACGACGCGGCGGTGACGTAGTCGATAACGTGGTCAGCACCATGCACGACATTGCGGGAAGCTCGCAGAAAATTGCCGACATCACCAGCGTCATCGATGGCATCGCCTTCCAGACCAACATTCTGGCGCTGAACGCGGCCGTAGAAGCCGCGCGAGCGGGCGAGCAGGGGCGCGGGTTTGCCGTGGTGGCCGGGGAAGTGCGCAACCTCGCCAGCCGTAGCGCCCAGGCGGCTAAAGAGATTAAAGCGCTGATCGACAACTCCGTCGAGCGCGTTGATGCCGGTTCCCGGCTGGTGGAAAGCGCCGGGGAAACCATGCACGAGATAGTCAATGCCGTTACGCGCGTCACCGACATTATGGGCGAAATCTCGTCTGCCTCTGATGAACAGAGCCGCGGGATAGACCAGGTCGCACTGGCGGTCACCGAAATGGACAAAGTCACGCAGCAAAACGCCGCACTGGTTGAAGAATCTGCTGCAGCGGCGGCTGCGCTGGAAGAACAGGCCGGGAAGTTGAGTGAAGCCGTCAGCGCGTTTCGCCTGGCGTCGTCCGCGCGCGCGGTAGCCTCGCCCAAAACTGCGTCGGCCCCAGTCATACAGCCTGCCGTCGCGCGTTCAGAAGAAAACTGGGAAACCTTTTAATTTGTGTCAGGCGCGATTGCCTGCGTAACAGGAGTGGTGATGTTTACTCGTATTCGCATTTCGACCACGTTGTTTTTGATTTTGATAATTTGCGGCCTGTTACAGATTGGCAGCAACGGCCTCTCTTTCTGGGCCTTTCGCGACGGTCAACAAAACCTTGAGCAAATTGAACACAGCGGACAGCAGCTCAGCTCGCTGATGGCGGCGCGTGCGGCACTGTTGCAGACCAGCCAGGTGTTAAATCGCACGGGTACACTGACCGCGCTGGGCTATCCGCTTGATGAAATTAAAGCCGGAATGGTAGACGCGCGACAGGCGCTCAAACTGGCCGACAGCGAATTTGCTGCCTTTAAGTCGATTGAACAGCGATCCACCGAGTCCCGCCAGCTGGGCGAGCGAACGGAAGCCAGCTTCAGCGCCTGGCGTAACGGCCTTGAGCATCAGGCCACCTGGCTTGAAACCAATCAGCTTGCCGATTTCCTCGGCTCGCCGGTGCAAAAAATGCAGGCCAAATTTGATGCGGATTACCAGGGCTGGCAGCGGCATATTGATGCCTATATTGATGACGCGCGGGCGGAAAGCCAGCGTGATTATCAGCGTTCGCAGCTGATGTTTATCGGCATGGTGGTGCTGGCGGTGCTGATTACGGCAGGTTCTTTGCTGTGGTCGCGGCGAATGATTGTGTCGCCTCTGAAGATAGTTAGCGACCATTTTGACAGCATCGCCAAAGGCGACCTTGCTCGCCCGATTGCGGTGTACGGTAAAAACGAAATCAGCGCGATTTTCGCCGGGCTGAAGGCGATGCAGGATGCGTTGCGCAACACGGTCAGCCAGGTTCGCCAGAGTAGTTACGCCATGCATACGGGCATTTCCGAAATCGCCGCAGGCAACAACGATCTCTCATCGCGTACCGAACAGCAGGCGGCATCGCTGGCGGAAACGGCGGCCAGCATGGAACAGCTTACCGCCACCGTTGGGCAGAACGCCGATAACGCGCGTCAGGCGTCCGATCTCGCTCGCAACGCGGCGCACACGGCAAGGCAGGGCGGCGACCAGGCGTCGAATGTGGCTCACACCATGCAAAGCATTGCCACCAGTTCGCAGAAAATCGGCGACATTATCAGCGTCATCGACGGCATCGCTTTCCAGACCAACATTCTGGCCCTGAACGCGGCGGTAGAAGCGGCACGTGCGGGTGAACAGGGGCGGGGGTTTGCGGTGGTGGCGGGTGAGGTGCGTAACCTGGCAAGCCGCAGCGCCCAGGCGGCGAAAGAGATCAAAGTATTAATTGAAGAGTCGGTTGCCCGCGTGCAGGAAGGATCCGCGCTGGTGGATACCGCCGCCAAAACGATGGGCGAAATTGTTCATTCGGTAACCCAGGTCAACGACATTATGGGCGAGATTGCCTCGGCGTCAGATGAACAGCGCCGCGGCATCGAGCAGGTTGCGCTTGCCGTCAGCCAGATGGATCAGGTGACGCAGCAGAATGCCGCGCTGGTGGAAGAAGGTGCCGCCGCAACGGAACAACTAACCGGGCAGGCGGATACGCTTACTTCCCTGGTATCCGTTTTTAAGATTGAAGAACTGAATGTTGCTTCCCCTGAGCGAGTTGTGCAGAACGCACAGCCTGCAATTTCCTGAACGTTATAAAGAAGGCGCTATGACATCTCTTCCCTCGTCGTTAACTACACCGATGACGCAGCGCCTCGAGCTGTCCGACGCGCAGTTTCGTCGGATAAGCCAACTGATTCACCAGCGTGCAGGCATTGTGCTGGCGGATCACAAGCGCGATATGGTTTACAACCGCCTGGTGCGGCGTTTACGCACGCTCGGGCTTGATGACTTTGGTCACTATTTATCGTTGCTGGAAGGGAATACCGAAAGCACCGAATGGCAGGCGTTTATCAATTCACTGACCACCAATCTCACGGCATTCTTCCGTGAAGCGCACCATTTCCCAACGCTTGCCGAGCATGCGGCAAAACGGCGCGGCGAATATCGGGTCTGGAGTGCGGCGGCCTCGACGGGCGAGGAACCTTATTCCATTGCGATGACGCTCGCTCAGACGCTTGGCAACGCGCCGGGACGCTGGAAAGTGCACGCCAGCGATATTGATACGGAAGTGCTGAACAAAGCGCAGGCCGGCATCTATCGGCAGGAAGAGTTGAAAACGCTGACGCATCAGCAGCTACAAAACTGGTTTATGCGCGGCACCGGGCCGCATGCCGGGCTGGTGAAAGTGCGCCCGGAACTGAGCAATTTTGTAGATTTCTCCAGCGTCAATTTGCTGGAAAAACAGTACAACGTTCCGGGGCCATTCGATGCGATCTTCTGTCGTAACGTAATGATCTATTTTGATAAAGCGACCCAGCAGGCGATCCTCCGCCGCTTTATTCCGCTGCTTAAACCGGGCGGATTACTGTTTGCCGGGCATTCGGAGAACTTTAGCCACCTCGTGCATGAATTCAGCCTGCGGGGGCAAACGGTTTACGCGCTGGGTAAGGAAAACGCATGAGTAAAATCAGGGTGCTGTCGGTGGATGATTCCGCGCTGATGCGGCAAATCATGACCGAGATTATCAACAGCCATAGCGATATGGAGATGGTCGCTACTGCGCCAGATCCGCTGGTGGCGCGCGATCTGATCAAAAAATTTAACCCCGATGTGCTGACGCTGGACGTCGAGATGCCGCGCATGGATGGCCTCGACTTTCTTGAGAAGCTGATGCGTCTGCGTCCGATGCCGGTGGTGATGGTCTCTTCGCTGACGGGAAAAGGTTCGGAAGTGACGCTGCGCGCGCTGGAGTTGGGGGCGGTAGATTTTGTCACCAAACCGCAGCTTGGTATTCGTGAAGGGATGTTGGCCTACAGCGAAATGATTGCCGACAAAGTGCGCGCCGCGGCCCGTGCGCAGATTTCCGCACATAAAACGTTAGCTGCGCCCGCCACCTTAAAAAGTGGGCCATTGCTGAGCTCGGAAAAGCTGATCGCCATTGGCGCATCAACCGGTGGAACCGAGGCGATTCGTCATGTGCTGCAACCGCTGCCGGTGACAAGCCCGGCGTTGTTAATCACCCAGCATATGCCGCCAGGCTTCACGCGATCCTTTGCCGATCGGCTTAATAAGCTGTGTCAGATTGGCGTGAAAGAAGCAGAAGACGGTGAGCGCGTTTTACCTGGGCACGCCTATATCGCACCGGGCGATCGTCATCTGGAACTGGCGCGCAGCGGGGCGAACTATCAAATCAAAATTCACGACGGACCGGCGGTGAATCGCCATCGTCCGTCCGTAGATGTGCTGTTTCATTCCGTGGCACAGCACGCGGGGCGCAATGCCGTTGGGGTGATCCTCACCGGAATGGGCAACGACGGCGCGGTGGGAATGCGAGCGATGCGCCAGGCCGGTGCCTGGACTATCGCTCAGAATGAAGCGAGTTGTGTGGTGTTCGGCATGCCGCGCGAAGCTATCAATATGGGTGGCGTCAGCGAAGTGGTCGATCTCAGTCAGATAAGCCAGCAAATGCTGGCGAAAATCAGTGCCGGACAGGCAATACGTATATAACAGGAGAGAAGTGAATGGCGGATAAAGAGCTTAAGTTTTTGGTTGTGGATGACTTTTCCACCATGCGCCGCATCGTGCGTAACCTGCTTAAAGAACTGGGATTCAACAATGTCGAAGAAGCGGAAGACGGTGTTGATGCGCTGAATAAATTGCAGGCGGGCGGTTTTGGATTTGTGATATCTGACTGGAACATGCCGAATATGGACGGGCTGGATCTGCTGAAAACGATTCGCGGCGATGGCGCAATGGCCGCGCTGCCGGTACTGATGGTGACCGCAGAAGCCAAAAAAGAGAATATTATCGCCGCCGCGCAGGCCGGTGCCAGCGGCTACGTGGTGAAGCCGTTTACCGCCGCAACGCTGGAAGAAAAGCTGAATAAAATTTTCGAGAAGTTGGGCATGTGAGGAAATGACGATGATGCATCCCCTTATTAAGCCCGATGATGAACACTCCGCCGCCGATATCATTGCGCGCATCGGCAGCCTGACCCGCATGCTGCGCGACAGCCTGCGCGAGCTGGGCCTCGATCAAGCCATTGCCGAAGCGGCGGAAGCGATCCCGGATGCCCGCGATCGTCTGGACTACGTCGTGCAAATGACCGCGCAGGCCGCCGAACGCGCGCTGAACAGCGTTGAAGCCTCGCAGCCTCACCAGGATGCGCTTGAGAAAAACGCGAATGCGTTGAGTACGCGATGGGATGCGTGGTTTGACAACCCGATTGCGTTAGCAGACGCGCGCGAATTGGTTACCGACACGCGTCAGTATCTGCGCGACGTGCCAGAGCACACTCGATTTACCAACGCCCAACTGTTGGAAATCATGATGGCGCAGGATTTCCAGGATCTCACCGGGCAGGTTATCAAGCGGATGATGGATGTTATCCAGGAGATTGAGCGTCAGCTGTTAATGGTGCTACTGGAAAATATGCCTGAACCTGCGTCACGCACTAAACGTGAGAATGAAAGCCTGCTCAACGGTCCGCAGGTTGACACCTCGAAAGCGGGGGTTGTCGCAAGTCAGGATCAGGTTGACGATTTGCTGGACAGTTTAGGGTTCTGATTGATGCCGGGGGCGCTTCGCTTACCCGGCGTACTTTCAGGTATGTCGGATAAAGCGAAGCTGCCATTTATAATCATTATTTCTCCTCTTTCCCCGAAATGACGCCGAGGTCACAGCGGCTTACGTCTGAGTGTCACTTCCCTATATAGACTTGTCATAATTAATGCGGTTAAATAGTCTTCAGCGCAAGATTAGTTCATATTAATTGTATGCAACCTTATTCTTTATTAAAGCCAGAACTTGTCTTTAATAAAACGGGAGGGGATATGCGAATTTTACGGGATAGTGAATTCTTTCTCTCTGAGCAACATACTTTTTGCCTTTTTTCAATGAATCATCAATTGATGGAAGGTGTGCACGGCCACGATTTCGACGAAATTGTTATTGTCCGCAACGGGAGCGGTTTTCATATCATCAATGATGAGGTGCGATTTATTTGTGCGGGCGACTTTTTTCTGGTGACGACAAATGACACGCACAGTTATGTCTCAACCAACAATCTTTCCGTAATTAATATTCTGGTGCGCCGTGTCAGAAGTTTTTATTTTTTACAGCAGATGGATCTGCTGTTGGAACGGGTGAAAGAAAATTTATTACGACAAGACGAAATGACCTTAACCTTAGCGGTGCTGGAAGATATTTCTCGCTGGAGTCAGGAGATCATCTCGCGTAATGACAACGACTACGATGTGCTCTATTTTTCAACCATCGAAGCCGCATTTTTCAACATCATCAATGCGCTATGCCATTGTGGTCTACAGCCACGAGCGTTAAGCGCTGAAGAGAGAGGGCGGGCAAACGTGATTCGGACCCTCAAAACCAGCAGTCTGCGTCACCTGGACTGGAACGCGGTCAGTGATGAAAACGGGATTGCCAGACGCACACTTTTTCGTTTTATCAAGCGAATCACCGGGTATACACCGGTCAGGTTTCAGATGTTGTATCGATTATTGAAAGCACAGGAGATGCTACGTACCACGGATAAAACCGTGAGTGAAATTGCCGTACGCTGCGGTTTTATGAATGGTATTCGTTTAACAGAATCCTATAAGCGTTATTTTAATTATTCTCCCAGTCATGAACGGGAACTGCACTCACGTATTTTGACGATAATTTAATTTAAGGTTAATAACAAAATCAAATATTTCACTCCCCGGTCGAGAGGCGTTGTTGTGTCTACTGACTCGCTCTGAATTAAGGAATTGTTATGTCAAAAAATAAAACACCTAACCCCTGGTATGTTGGGGTGGTGTCAGGAATGGCATCATATATAGATTCTGCGGCAATTGTATCAAACGGCACCGCGCTGGTTATTTATCAAAAAACGATTGGTATTACCGCGCTGGAAATCGGCATTCTCTCGGGCCTGTTAACCCTGAGTATTGCTGCCGGGGCATTTTGCGGTGGCCGACTGGGTGACCGTATCGGCCGACGTAATGTTTTTATCATCACGATGGCGATGATTTTGATCGGTACGCTGGCAATGGCCTTTGGCCTGAGCTTCCCATTCCTGGTTATCGGCACGTTGTTCGTCGGGCTGGCGACCGGGGCCGATTTACCGGTTTCCCTGGCGACCATTGCGGAAGCGGCGGATGACAACAATCGCGGCAAAATTATCGGCCTGTCTAACCTGCTGTGGCTGGTGGGGATTGGCGCGACGATGGGGATCTCCGCCATCGTGGGCGACTGGGGAAAGATTGGTGCGCAAATTATGTATCTGCATGTCGGACTGGTCGCGCTGGTGCTGCTGGTTCTGCGTTGGTCAATCCCTGAATCGCCGTTGTGGCTGGTGGCGCGCGATGAGCTGCGTCGCGGCGTGGCAACCGTTCGCGCGCAGAAAAACGGCTGGCGCGATCTGCTGGATAAAAAATACCTCTGGCCGTTTCTGTCTCTGTGCGCGTTTTACACCTTTACCAACCTGGCGGCGAATACCGGCGGGCAGTTTGGGACCTATGTTGCAGTGAACGTGGTGGGTATTTCGGTCAGCACCAACTCGTTGTGGGGGCTGCTGATTCTGCCGGTTAGCGTGGCATCGGGCCTAATGTTTATGCGCATCGTTGATACCACAAAACGTATTCCGTTCTTTATCTTCGGCGCGGTGATGATGTCGGTCGGCTATTTCACGCCGGTGCTGCTCAACTTCTCGCCGCTCTCCTGGTTCTGCTGCCTGCTGTTCACCAATATCGGCACGGGTTTTGCCTTTGAAGGGATCATGAAAGTGTGGGCGCAGGAGTCGTTTCCCACCATGCTGCGCGCCACCGCGCAGGGCGTCATCGTAGGCGTCGCGCGTCTGACCTGCGGCCTGCTGGCGTTTGTTACGCCGGTTCTGCTGACCGCCGGGCCAATCGTTCTTTACTGTCTGTTAACCGCGATAGTGGTGGCTGGGATGGTTATCGGCTGGCTGTGCTTCCACGGTAAACAGCGCAATGAATTCAATGACGAAGGCGAGATCGTCTCTTCGCAGACGTCAGCGGCGCACGGTGCCGTGAATGTTCACAGTTAATCATTAAGGGAATAATTATGTTAGCGGTAGAAAGAATCACTTTAGAATATGAATCAACCCTGTCAGGCGTTGAGACGCTGCCGGTTTTGGGATGGATTATTAAAAGCGACCAGCGCAACGTAGAGCAAACCGCATGGCAGGTGCAGATAGCGCAGGGCGAGGATTTCACGTCGTTGTGTTATGACAGCGGTGAGGTTCATAGCGCTGAATCAGCGAATATTACGCTGCCTGCCTTGGCGTTAACGCCATCGGCTCACTACGTCGTGCGGGTCAAAATTCGCGATAACCATGGCAATGACAGCGGCTGGAGCCCGACCGCGCGGTTTATCACCGGTTTACCGGCCGCGCAGTGGCAGGCTGCTTTTATTTCGGCGGAAACGCCCGCTGATAAAGAGAATTCGAAAGGTACTCTACTGCGGCGCGAGTTTACGTTGCCGGAAGGCGAGATGGTATCGGCGGTGATCCACGCCAGCGCGCTGGGGCTGTATCAGCTGTATCTTAACGGGCAGCGCGTCGGCCAGGATGAGCTATCGCCTGGCTGGACCAGCTATCATCATCATCTTCGCTACCAAACCTATGATGTCACTTCGCTGCTGCAACCGGGCGAAAATGCGCTGGGCGCAATGGTTGGCGCGGGCTGGTACAAAGGCGATATGAGCTTTAACCGCTATCGTAACTATTATGGCGAACAAACGGCGTTTATCGGCCAACTGGTGGTCCGTTATCGTGATGGTCGGGAAGTGATTATCGCCACCGATAATCAGTGGCAGGCATCCGATGCGCCGATTTTATTCTCCGAACTTTATGATGGCGAAATCTACGACGCGCGCCTGGAGCAGGCTGGCTGGCATCAGCCTGGATTCACCGCGCCGTTATGGCGTGAAGTCACATTCCCCGAGGCGGATAAATCGATACTGACTCCACAAACGTCCTGTGCGGTACAGGCCATTGAATACCTGCGCCCGAAAGCGATAATCACGACGCCGCAGGGAGATACCGTGCTTGATTTCGGGCAGAACCTGAGCGGCTGGGTCGATTTCACCGTGCGCGGCGAGCGCGGGCAAAAAGTGGTGCTGCGCCATTTTGAAGTGCTGGACGCCGACGGTAACGTGTATCTCGACAACCTGCGCACGGCTAAACAGTGCGTTGAGTACACCCTGCGCGGCGGCGAAGATGAACACTATCATCCGCATTTTACTTTTCAGGGTTTTCGCTACGTTCGCATCGACGCGTGGCCGGGAACGCCGGTATGTGATGACTTCCACGCGGTTGTTCTGCATTCCGCCATGCAGCCTACCGGCTCGCTGGAAACCTCGCGGGGTGATCTTAACCAGCTGCATCACAACATTCTCTGGGGATTGAAAGGCAATTTTGTCGATGTGCCCACCGACTGCCCGCAGCGTGATGAACGTTTGGGCTGGACCGGAGACGCGCAAATTTTCTGCCGCACCGCCAGCTACCTGATGCAGACGCGTAACTTCTTCAGCAAATGGCTGCTCGATCTGAAATATGATCAAACGGAAGAGGGCGGCGTGCCGCACGTGGTGCCGGATATTCTCACCGGGAAGTGCGATAACGACCGTTTTCTGTCGCACGGACGGACGCACTCCGCCGCAGCCTGGGCCGATGCGGCGGTGATAAATCCGTGGACGCTGTATCTGATGTATGGCGATAAAGCGATTCTGCGCCAGCAGTACGACAGCATGAAAGCGTGGGTCGATTTTATGCGCGCGCATGCGGTGGATCATATGTGGAGCTATCGCCTGCAGTTTGGCGATTGGGTGGCGCTGGATGCGAAAGAGGGCAGCTATTTTGGCGCAACGCCGAACGAGCTGACCTGCATGGCCTACTACGCGCTGTCGACTAAACTCTTTGCGCGGGCGGCGCAGGCGCTGGGCAACGAGGCCGACTATGCAGAGTATTCTGCGCTGCACAATGCGATTGTCGCGCGCTTCCAGCAGGAGTTTTTCACCCCGACCGGGCGTCTGGCTGCGCGTACGCAAACGGCGCATATCCTCGCGCTCTATTTTGACCTTGTGCCTGCCGAGTTTCGCGAACGCACAGTTCAAACGCTGCTGCAATTGCTGGAAGAGAACGATGGACATCTGGTGACAGGCTTTGTCGGCACGCCGTACTTCTGTCACGCACTGAGCGAAAACGGCCAGACTCAGGCCGCCTGGCAACTGCTGCTGAAAGAGGACTTCCCCTCATGGCTTTACCAGGTTCATGCCGGGGCGACCACCATTTGGGAGCACTGGGATGGTATTAAGCCCGATGGCACCATGTGGAGCCCGGATATGAACTCCTTTAACCACTACGCGTATGGCGCGATTGGCGAATGGCTGTATCGCGCGGCGGCGGGCATCAACCCGGACGAAAGCGAACCGGGCTTTAAGCGCATTCATCTGCGTCCGCTGCCGGGGGGCGACCTTCGCTGGCTGAAGGCATCGTATCAATCAAACTACGGGGAAATTGGTGTGCACTGGCAGCGCGACGGCGAAAAAGCGCTGACGCTCTCGGTGGTTATTCCGCCGAATACCCGTGCGGATGTGGTGCTGGATGGCGCTGAGCGCGTGCTGCACGATGACGGCGTTGTTTTCGCGGCTTGCGCCGATGGTATGCATGCGGCGCTCGGCTCTGGCCGTTATACCTTTACCTACCTGCTGGCGTAACGCCCGTGGCCTAAACGGGGGAGCTCCCCCCGTTTTACGCCGCTTTTCCTCCGATTGTTCTTTTCCCCTCGCGTAATAATGACCGTGGATGAGTCTGCGAGAGCCACCGCGTGTCAGAAGAAAACGACGACAAAACAGAAGACCCCACACCCCAACGGTTAGAGAAAGCCAGGGAAGAGGGGCAAATTCCGCGTTCCCGCGAATTAACCTCGCTGCTGATCCTGCTGGTGGGCGTCTGCGTCATCTGGCTTGGCGGAGAGTCGCTCGCCCGACGTTTAGCCAGCTTGCTCTCCTCTGGCCTGCGATTTGATCACTCGATTATCAACGATCCGAATCTCATTCTGGGGCAGATAATCCTGCTGCTGAAAGAGGCGATGCTGGCGCTGATGCCGCTGATTGTTGGCGTGGTGGTGGTGGCGCTGGTGGCCCCGGTAATGCTCGGCGGGCTGGTGTTCAGTACCAAATCGCTGGCGTTTAAGCTCGACAAACTTAACCCGCTGCCGGGCATTAAGCGTATGTTCTCTGCGCAAACGGCGGCGGAACTGATGAAAGCGGTGATGAAATCGCTGCTGATGGGCAGCATGGCCGGGCTGTTTTTGTGGCTGCACTGGCCGGACATGATGCGGCTTATCAGTGAATCCCCGCTGGTGGCGATGGGCAACGCACTGAATATGGTCGGGTTTTGCGCCCTTCTGGTGGTGCTGGCGATTATCCCGATGGTGGGATTTGACGTCTTCTGGCAGATCTACAGCCACCTGAAAAAACTGCGCATGTCGCGCCAGGACATTCGCGATGAATTCAAGCAGAGCGAAGGCGACCCGCACGTGAAAGGGCGCATTCGCCAGATGCAGCGCGCGGCGGCGCGCAGACGCATGATGGCGGACGTCCCGAAAGCGGACGTTATCGTCAATAACCCAACCCACTATTCGGTGGCGTTGCAGTATGACGAAAACAAAATGAGCGCCCCGCGCGTGGTGGCAAAAGGCGCCGGGCTGGTGGCGCTGCGCATTCGTGAACTGGGCGAAGAAAACCGCGTGCCGATGCTGGAAGCCCCGCCGCTGGCGCGTGCGCTGTATCGTCATGCGGAAGTGGGGCAGCAAATTCCCGGCCAGCTGTATGCCGCGGTGGCGGAAGTGCTTGCCTGGGTATGGCAGCTAAAACGCTGGCGTCTGGCGGGCGGAACGCCGCCGAAAAAACCTGATAACCTGCCAGTGCCCGAGGCGCTGGATTTTTTGAATGAGAAGGACTCTGATGGCTAATCTGGCTGCAATGCTGCGTCTTCCCGACAATTTTAAATCGACCCAGTGGCAGGTTCTCGCCGGGCCGGTGTTGATCCTGCTGATTTTGTCGATGATGGTGCTGCCGCTACCGGCATTTGTTCTCGACCTGCTGTTTACCTTCAACATCGCCCTGTCG
>CAJYVI010000139.1 GCA_913778145.1 uncultured Pseudocitrobacter sp. | reverse complement strand
CGATGGTAGTGTGGGGCCTCCCCATGCGAGAGTAGGGAACTGCCAGGCATCAAATAAAACGAAAGGCTCAGTCGAAAGACTGGGCCTTTTGTTTTATCTGTTGTTTGTCGGTGAACGCTCTCCCGAGTAGGACAAATCCGCCGGGAGCGGATTTGAACGTTGCGAAGCAACGGCCCGAAGGGTGGCGGGCAGGACGCCCGCCATAAACTGCCAGGCATCAAATAAAGCAGAAGGCCATCCGAAAGGATGGCCTTTTTGCGCTGGTGCGAAAAAAAACAAGCCGGATGCGGTGCACACTGTAGGCCCGGTAAGCGCAAGCGCCACCGGGCAACACCGCGCGCATAACTCACAACACCCGCATCCACCGCACAACAAAATCCGCTATCCCCTCAACATCATTTATATCCAATAACGGCACATCCACGCTAAGCGAAACATCACTGGCCATCGCGATAACATGCTGATCGATCACCAGTTCTTCTGGCTGATGCCCGGCATCCTCGCGAAACAACACAATCTTCGCGATCTCCTCATGCTTGAATCCCTCTACCAGAATTAAATCCAGCTTTGATGCGTCCATTCTGCTGGCCAGGAATACGAGATCCAGCTCCTCTTCCTCCGGCGTCTCCGTCATCAGCGCCCAGCGCTGCGTGCTGGCGACCAGCGTCTGTGCCGCGCCAGCCTTACGCAATTCATAGCTATCCTTGCCCGGTTTATCCACATCCATATTGTGGTGCGTATGCTTTATAAGCCCCGGACGTATCCCGCGCTGACATAGTACGGGGATCAACTGCTTAAGTAGCGTAGTCTTCCCGGTTCCGCTCCATGCCGCTATCGCTAATAAGGGAATCATGAATGCGCCTCATACCAGGCCAAATCTTCCTGCGTATTCACGTTACTGAACGCATCCCGGCAATCGCTAAAGTCCACTGCGTGCCCGCCTGCCTCACGCATAAAGACCATCACCCGGCGATCGCCACGTGCAAGATAAGCTTCAATATCTGCAGCGATTCTGCGGTGAACTAACGCGATTGCCGGATGATCGCGATCGCCATCGTGAACCCACACCACCGGCGCCTCATTACGCTGGGATTGTAGACGCTCAGCCAGATGGGTAGGAATGAACGGCGTATCACAGGGGCAGAACAGGAACCACTCGCCCTCGGCTTGCCTGATGACAGAGGCCATCCCGGCCAGCGGCCCCGGAAAATCGGCAAGTGTATCCTGATAAACGGGAAAACCACTGGCTTGATACACCGAAATATTGCGGTTAGCGCTGATCGCCACGGTGCTCACCTGCGGCTGTAAACGATCCGCCACATGTCGCCACAGCGGTTTCCCGTGCAGTGTTACCAACCCCTTATCCTGCCCGCCCATTCGTGACGCTTTACCGCCCGCCAGCACCACACCCGTTATATTCACTATATCGCCTCTTTTATTGTGGGTTTGACCCTGCTACCGTGTGTTAATCAAGAGTAAGGAGCACGACCATGAAATGTAAACGTCTCAATGAAGTTATTGAACTCCTCCAGCCAGCCTGGCAGAAAGAGCCGGAACTGAACCTGATGCAATTTTTGCAGAAACTGGCGAAGGAGTCAGGTTATGAGGGTGAACTGGCGGATTTAACGGATGATATTCTGATCTATCACCTGAAAATGCGTGACTCGGCAAAAGACGCCGTGATCCCTGGAATTCAGAAAGATTACGAAGAAGACTTTAAAACCGCGCTATTACGCGCCCGCGGTGTGATTAAAGAGTAAAAGGTTGTAAGCACAGCCGCTGAAAGCGCTACGAAATGATATCCTGAACTATTCGTATAGTTAGTCGGATTGGCAGGATGAACGACAAGGCTTTCACTTTTCAGACATTACATCCGGATACCATCATTGATGCATTATTCGATCAAGGTATTCGGGTGGATTCTGGCCTTACCCCGTTAAACAGCTATGAAAACCGGGTTTATCAATTTCAGGATGAAGATCGCCGCCGTATGGTGGTGAAGTTCTATCGCCCCGAACGCTGGTCGGCTG
Organism: uncultured Pseudocitrobacter sp.; assembly: GCA_913778145.1. Taxonomy (GTDB): domain Bacteria; phylum Pseudomonadota; class Gammaproteobacteria; order Enterobacterales; family Enterobacteriaceae; genus Pseudocitrobacter. The sequence continues at coordinate 33,349 of CAJYVI010000139.1, read as the reverse complement.
ACCAAATTCTGGAAGAACATCACTTTGCCCAGGAACTTCTTAATGATGAAGTGCCTGTTGCTGCTCCCATCGCTTTCAGCAACCAAACGCTGCTAACCCATCAGGGGTTTTATTTCGCTGTATTCCCAAGCCTCGGTGGTCGTCAGTTTGAATCCGATAATCTGGATCAAATGGAGTGGGTTGGGCGGTATCTGGGCCGTTTGCACCAAACGGGCCGTAAGTCTCGCTTTATTGCCCGTCCGGAAATCGGCGTGAAAGAGTATCTTATTGAACCGCGCGCCGTTTTTGAGCATTCTGCGTTGGTTCCCGCCGCGTTGAAAGCACGTTTTCTGAAAGCGACTGACGATCTCTTTGACGCGGTGATGGCACAGTGGCACGGTCGCTTTAACACGCTGCGTCTGCACGGTGATTGCCATGCGGGGAATATTCTCTGGCGTGACGGGCCGCTGTTTGTTGATTTGGATGATGCGCGTACCGGCCCCGCCGTACAGGATCTGTGGATGCTGCTGAATGGCGATCGTGCCGAGCAGCGGATGCAGATGGAGATGATTGTTGAAGCCTATGAGGAGTTCAGCAATTTCAATCTGGATGAGCTGGCGCTCATTGAGCCTTTACGCGCGATGCGATTGGTTTATTATCTTGCGTGGATTATCAGGCGCTGGGATGACCCTGCGTTTCCTCAGAATTTCCCCTGGCTTACCGGGGAAGATTTCTGGCTGCGGCAGATTTCGATATTTATTGAGCAGGTGAAGGTTCTTCAGGAACCCCCTCTTCAGTTAACGCCAATGTATTAATTTGACATATTCAGGAGAGAATTCGTTATGAAAAAGATTTGGCTTGCGCTGGCAGGTATGATTCTGGCATTCAGCGCTTCCGCTGCTCAGATTACCGACGGCAAACAATACACCACCCTCGAAAAACCGGTCGCCGGCGAGCCGCAGGTGCTGGAGTTCTTCTCGTTCTACTGCCCGCACTGCTATCAGTTCGAAGAAGTGCTGCATGTTTCCGATACCGTGAAACAGAAACTGCCGGAAGGCACCAAAATGACTAAATACCATGTTGAGTTCCTGGGCCCGTTGGGCAAAGACCTGACTCAGGCGTGGGCGGTTGCGATGGCGCTGGGCGTGGAAGATAAAATCACTGCCCCGATGTTTGAAGCTATTCAGAAAAAACAGACTGTTCAGAATGTTGCTGATATCCGTAAGGTGTTCGTCGATGCTGGCGTAAAAGGCGAAGAATACGATGCCGCATGGAACAGCTTTGTGGTGAAATCCCTGGTAGCGCAGCAGGAAAAAGCGGCTGCTGACCTGCAACTGCAAGGCGTACCGGCAATGTTTGTTAACGGCAAATATCAGCTGAACCCGCAGGGTATGGACGCCAGCACCATGGAAATCTTTGTTCAGCAGTATGCTGACACGGTAAAACAACTTATTGAGAAAAAATAAGTTTAATTAATAATATATAAGGCTCGCAAATTATTGCGGGCCTTTTTTATACTCGATGGATAAACACATTCTGATAATTCGCATTTAAGCCCAACAAATATACAGGCTCCAGATATTCTTTTATATAATATCCCAACATATTTATTAGGGATGATTGTCATGAAAAAGAGTGTCGTAGCGGCGGGCGTAGTAGTTGCTTTGGGTGTATGTTGGATGGGAAGCGCATGGTATACCGGAAAACAGATCGAACCAAAAGTTGCCGAATTTGTTTCTTCGTTTAATCAGGCCAGTAAAGCGAAATCATCTCAAATGGGGATGACATTAAGCTACAAAGCAATTTCCAGCGGCTTACTGAGTTCTCATTTTCAGGTGGTGCTGACGTTTGAACATGGCGCAGAAGCCAGCGGCATTAAAGCCGGGCAGAACATCGCGTTTAATGTCGATGTTGACCATGGGCCTTTCCCGCTTTCCTCACTGGCAAAAGGAAACCTCGGGCCAGCAATGGCGGCCATGAACGTGTCGCTGGTTAACGGTGAGATCACAAAACCGCTCTTTGATGCGGCTAAAGGGCGCTCGCCAATCGATGCAAATATTCGTGCAAGTTATGATAAATCACTGGCGACTCAGATTGTCGTAGCACCGGCGTCCTATTCAGATACCAAAACGACGTTTGCTTTTGACGGTGGCGAATTTAATTTATCTGGCGATAAATTATCGTTTGATGATGTGCAGGTTAATGGGCAATTAAAAAATATCGTTATTAGCCAGGATAGCAACGACGTTAAAATTTATTCAGATTCAATGACTATCACATCAACTGGTCATAAGGTAAATGACGATATTCCCGTTGGGAGTGCGGATGTCTCATTGAATAACATTCGGATAAATGCTAATGGCAAAGATTTAGTACAGGTTAATGCATTCACTGGAACGACGGCGCTGGCTTTATCCAGTGATAAAAAACACATTAACTACACCCAGGAATATGGCATCAAGGATTTGATTCGTGAAAAACAGAATCTGGGAAGCGGTAAATTTGCGCTGATCGTAGAGAATCTTGACCCTGTCGCGCTTCGCCAGTTGTTCACTGAATACAATGCGGAACTGAGTAAGGCTATGGTGGCGAATCCTGCGCTAAGTGAAGATGAAGACGCGCTGGGCGAGGTCAGTTTGAAACTGCTTGAGAAGTATATTGCCAATATCCAGAAAAGCGAACCTGTCATCAAATTCCCTATTAGCTGGAAAAATGAGAAAGGCGAAATGACCGCCAATCTGAATATCGCTATTGCCGATCCGGCCAAAGCTACCTTCATACCAGGCTCGCTAACCGAATCTGTCGATCATAATGTCAAAACCATCGCGGCAAACGTCACGCTGCCTCTGGATGTCATCACTTATACCGCGAAGCAGGTTAAGCTGGCAGAAGGTAAGGATGACGCTGCTGCTCAGAAACAAGCAGAGAAAGAAGTCAAAAATACGACGACGCTAGGCAAAATGATGGATGTCATCAGCGTGGACGACAAAGCGGCGAAGCTTGATTTTGAATATCAGCAGGGCAACGTTGTCTTTAATGGCAAAGAGATGACGGCGGAAGAGTTTATGGCGCGAGGTGGTCGTTTCCTGCAATAAGTTAATTATCTCGCCTCCTGCCATTCAGGAGGCGAGATAAAGATATTATTTCTTCTGTGAATGCGGCGTAATGAGAGACGTCAGCAGCGCATCTTTCTCTTCCCACAGCGAATTCAGCCACTGCTGGAAACGGCGCTTAAAGTTTTTGTCTGAGACATAATCACCGTGTAATTCTTCCGTCACCGGCAGCAGATTCACATGCACCACGATGCGCGTCAGTCTGCCGCTCAGCATGTCAAAGAACGGGCTGTCATTGTTTTCCGGGTAACACAGCGTCACATCGAGCAGCTTATCGAACTGCGCGCCCAGCACGCCCAGCGCCATCGCAATACCCGCTGCCTTTGGTGGCAGCAGGTTTTTATACGGTGAACGGGTCTGGCGGTGTTTATCTTCGGTAAAGCGTGAGCCTTCAACGAAATTCACGATAGTCGTGGGATGTGTGCGAAATTTCTCGCACGAGCGGCGTGTGGTTTCTACATCTTTCCCACGGCGCTCCGGATGGCGGATAAGATAGCTGTGCGAGTAGCGGCGCATAAACGGCATATCCAGCGCCCAGCAGGCAAGCCCGATAAAAGGAACCCAGGCCAGCTGCTGTTTCAGGAAATACTTATTCATCGGGATGTGCTTACGGAAAATGACGCACAGCACCACGATATCGGCCCAGCTGTGGTGGTTACAGATAAGCAGATACCAGTTCTTTTTGTTCAGCTTTTCCAGGCCCTCAATTTCCCACTTCAGATGCGGGTTAAGCTGCAGCAGCGCTGCCAGGCCTTCACACCAGCAATACATCATGAAATTGCAAAAAACGGAGACTGAGCGCCAGATCGCCGGGATGGGCAAAATAAGCTTAACAAGCCCGGCGATGATGATCGGCACGGAACACAAAATGGTCAGTAAAATAGTAAGCGCGATACTTATTGGAAGCGTTATCGCCGCAAGCAATCTCGACATAATTAGTTTTTTCAGATAGTTAGTCATTTAACGCGCGCAGGCAAAACGCACAAGGGGCTGATCTTATCAGAAAACACACCTTATGATGGGTCTTACCTGAGCAGAAAAATAACCTCTGCTTATATCCACATAGCATAAATTGTCGCCACCTCATGTACTGAGGTGATGATCTTTATTTAACTATATGAAAAATAAACTATATTTGTGAGTTGTGCAGACGTGAACGATCACATGTTATTAGCATAATAAAACTATGCACAAAGTTATCCACAGATTTGATTTGCGAGTGATCCAGAAGATCTGCAAATCTTTTCGCGTAATTGGGGCGAAAAACTCATGTTTTCATGCTGTCTGTGGCATCCTTTAACCATAATCTGATAAACAGGCACGGAAATTATGGTTCAGATCCCCGAAAATCCCCTTATCCTCGTTGATGGCTCCTCGTATCTTTACAGGGCGTATCATGCTTTCCCTCCGCTTACCAACAGCGCAGGCGAACCGACCGGCGCGATGTATGGCGTGCTCAATATGTTGCGCAGCCTGCTGTTGCAATACCAGCCGACGCATGCAGTCGTGGTGTTTGATGCGAAGGGTAAAACCTTCCGTGACGAACTGTTTGAAGATTACAAATCCCATCGCCCACCGATGCCAGACGATCTACGTGCACAGATCGAGCCGCTGCACGCGATGGTCAAAGCCATGGGTCTGCCCCTGATGGCTGTATCGGGCGTTGAAGCGGATGACGTGATCGGCACGCTGGCGCGTGAAGCGGAAGCGGCGGGTCGCCCGGTATTGATCAGCACCGGCGATAAAGATATGGCACAGCTGGTGACACCGGGGATCACCCTTATCAACACCATGACCAACACTATTCTTGGCCCGGAAGAAGTGGTGACCAAGTACGGCGTGCCGCCGGAACTGATCATTGATTTCCTTGCGCTGATGGGCGACTCCTCGGATAACATTCCGGGCGTGCCGGGTGTGGGCGAAAAAACCGCGCAGGCGCTGCTTCAGGGCCTCGGCGGGCTGGATACGCTGTATGCCGAACCGGAGAAAATCGCCGGATTAAGCTTCCGTGGTGCGAAAACCATGGCCGCAAAGCTCGAACAGAATAAAGAGGTGGCCTATCTCTCCTATAAGCTCGCGACCATCAAAACTGACGTTGAGCTGGAACTGACCTGCGAACAGCTGGAAGTGCAGCCGCCAGCGGCGGAAGAACTGTTGGGCCTGTTCAAAAAGTACGAGTTTAAACGCTGGATAACCGATGTTGAGTCCGGTAAATGGTTGCAGGCGAAAGGCGCGAAGCCGACGAAATCCGCCGCTAAACCTGCGGAAACCATTGTGGTGGAAGATGACGTCGAAACCACCGCCACCCTGAGTGCTGATAACTACGTCACGATCCTGGACGAGGCGACCCTGCTCGACTGGATTGAGAAACTGAAAAAAGCGCCGCTGTTTGCTTTCGATACGGAAACGGACAGCCTCGATAACGTCTCTGCGAATATGGTGGGTTTATCGTTCGCGGTTGAACCTGGCGTTGCCGCCTATATCCCCGTCGCGCACGATTATCTTGACGCGCCAGAACAGATTTCCCGCGAACGCGCGCTGGAACTGCTCAAGCCGCTGCTGGAAGATGAAAAATGCCTGAAAGTCGGGCAGAACCTGAAATATGACCGTGGGATCCTCGCGAACTATGGCATCGAACTGCGTGGGATTGCCTATGACACTATGCTGGAATCCTACACGCTGGATAGCGTTGCGGGCCGCCACGACATGGATAGCCTTTCCGATCGCTGGCTGAAGCATAAAACCATCACCTTTGAAGAGATCGCCGGGAAAGGTAAAAAACAGCTCACCTTTAACCAGATCGCTCTCGAAGAAGCGGGACGCTATGCGGCGGAAGATGCCGACGTCACGCTGCAACTGCATCTGAAAATGTGGCCGAAGCTGCAAAAGGAGAAGGGGCCGCTGAGCGTCTTTGAAAATATCGAGATGCCGCTGGTACCCGTATTGTCGCGCGTCGAACGCAACGGCGTGAAGATTGACCCGGCCGTGCTGCATGCACATTCGCAGGAGATTGCGAAACGGCTGGTGGAGCTCGAGCAGAAAGCCTTCGAGGTTGCCGGTGAAGAGTTCAACCTCTCCTCGCCGAAGCAGCTGCAAACTATTCTGTTTGAAAAGCAGGGCATCAAGCCGCTGAAGAAAACCCCTGGCGGCGCGCCGTCTACCTCGGAAGAGGTGCTGGAGGAACTGGCCCTGGATTACCCGCTGCCGAAAGTTATTCTTGAATATCGCGGCCTGGCGAAGCTGAAATCCACCTATACCGACAAACTGCCGCTGATGATTAACCCGAAAACCGGACGCGTGCATACCTCATATCATCAGGCTGTCACCGCAACCGGGCGTCTCTCGTCAACGGATCCGAACCTGCAAAACATTCCGGTACGTAATGATGAGGGGCGTCGTATTCGCCAGGCGTTTATTGCGCCGAAAGATTATGTGATTGTCTCTGCGGACTACTCGCAAATTGAGCTGCGCATTATGGCGCATCTGTCGCGTGATAAGGGCCTGCTGACCGCATTTGCGGAAGGGAAAGATATTCACCGCGCGACGGCGGCGGAAGTATTTGGCCTGCCGTTAGAAAGCGTGAGCAGCGAGCAGCGCCGTAGCGCGAAGGCGATTAACTTCGGTCTGATCTACGGCATGAGCGCTTTTGGCCTTTCTCGCCAGCTCAACATTCCGCGTAAAGAGTCGCAGAAGTATATGGATCTCTACTTCGAGCGTTACCCTGGCGTTATGGAATATATGGAGCGCACCCGCGCGCAGGCGAAAGATCAGGGCTACGTTGAAACGCTGGATGGCCGTCGACTTTACCTCCCGGACATCAAATCCAGCAACGGCGCACGTCGTGCCGGGGCTGAACGTGCCGCGATCAACGCCCCGATGCAGGGTACCGCCGCAGATATCATCAAGCGTGCGATGATTGCTGTCGATGCCTGGCTTGAGAGCGAAAAACCGCGCGTGCGTATGATCATGCAGGTACACGATGAACTGGTGTTCGAAGTGCATAAAGATGATGTGGATGCCGTGTCGAAGAAAATCCACGAACTGATGGAAAACAGCACCAAACTGGATGTGCCATTGCTGGTGGAAGTGGGCAGCGGTGAAAACTGGGATCAGGCGCACTAAGCTTTCGGCGACCAAGCGCTTTTTTGGTAAGTAAGCAACATAACTTATAGCGTTTTGTGATGAACATTAGAATTCGCTATGTAATGAGTGAAAAAAAACTACAAAAAGTGCTTTCTGTGACCAAAAAAAAAGAGTAGAGTTAGTCGCGTAGGGTACAGAGGTAAGATGTTCTATCTTTCAGACCTTTTACTTCACGTAATCGGATTTGGCTGAATATTTTAGCCGCCCCGGTCAGTAATGACCGGGGCGTTTTTTATTGGGCGAAAGAAAAGCCGCCGAATGGCAGCTTTGCGTGAAATCCGGGTCGGGCACCGCGCCCGACGGCAAAACGATTACTCTTCGGCTTCTTCAGCCGCCACTTCTGGCGGAATCTCATTAAACCAGGTGTCCAGCTTCTGACGCAGCTTATCTACACCCTGTTTTTTCAGCGATGAAAACGCTTCAACCTGCACGTCACCGTTAAAGGCCAGCACGGCTTCGCGCACCATATTAACCTGCGCTTTACGCGCACCGCTGGCGAGCTTATCGGCTTTGGTCAGCAATACCAGCACTTCAATTTCACTGTCTACGGCCCACTGAATCATCTGTTGATCGAGATCTTTCAGCGGATGGCGGATGTCCATCAGGATAACAATCCCTTTCAGGCACAGGCGTTTTTCCAGGTATTCACCCAGCGCACGCTGCCATTTGATTTTCATCTCTTCCGGCACTTCAGCGTAACCGTAGCCCGGTAAGTCGACCAGACGTTTACCGTCAGCCACTTCAAATAGGTTAATCAGCTGCGTACGGCCAGGCGTCTTTGACGTACGGGCCAGACTTTTTTGGTTGGTCAGCGTATTCAGGGCGCTGGACTTCCCGGCGTTGGAGCGGCCTGCAAATGCCACTTCGATTCCGGTATCGGAAGGTAAATGGCGGATATCTGGCGCGCTGGTCACAAAGTGCGTCAGTTGGTAATTCCAGTTAGTCAAAACGGTCGTCTCCGTTGAATCAGGCAATGCTGGCGATTATACCCGATCGGTAAAAAAAGGCTGATTTTCCTCAGCGAGTCTACATGATGTAAGCAAAACCCCTACAGTTTGTGAGATATCGCCCATAAACCCTATGCGAAATTTCAGAGAAATTTGAGATGAAAAAATCGGTAAAAATAGATAAATCATAGAGTTAATGTTGAGGAAAACTCTGATTTTATATTTATGTGCCGTTTCGTTGCTTGTTAGTTTAGCTCAACAAGGTAAAGTATCACTCATTGGCGAGGACGCCGGAAGGATTTCTAACTCAGGATGAGGGTCAGGAGCGCCAGGAGGCGAAGACTTAGGATTGTCAGGATGACAAACGTCCGGAGACGTAGATAAAGGAAATGGAATCGTACAGGGATTGTTCCAGGCTAAAGGAAAGACAGGGTGTGTCGATAGCTAACATGGAATGTAGCGCCCGTTAAGGGTGGAGAGTCAAGAAAAAGGCGACAGATTACTCTGTCGCCTTTTTTCTTTGTTGGTATTCTGCTAGATTCCGCCTCAATTCTATACTGAATAAAACGGCTATAAGACGACACCATGAAAAAACCAACATCTGCACCGCGTGCCAAAACGCGCCGCAAAACCCGCGAAGAACTGGACCAGGAAGCGCGCGACCGTAAGCGCCAGAAGAAGCATCGTGGCCATACGCCGGGCAGCCGTGCAAATGGCGGCGGTGAGTCAGGTCGCACGGGCCAAAAAGGTCAGGAAAAAGATCCCCGTATTGGCAGTAAAAAACCTGTTCAGCTGGGCGTTACCGCTGCGCAGACACCCCCTCGTCAGCAAAAACCAAAAAGCGAGAAACCTATGCTTTCACCGCAGGCTGAGCTGGAGCAGTTAGAAACGGATGAGCGTTTGGATGCGCTGCTGGAACGCCTGGAAGAAGGCGGAAAACTGAATGCCGAAGAGCAAAGCTGGGTCGATGCCAAACTGGATCGTATCGACGAACTGATGCAGCAGCTCGGCCTCTCCTACGACGATGACGAAGAAGAAGAGGAAGACGAAGGCAAGGAAGACATGATGCGTCTGCTTAAGGGTGGAAACTAACGTTTGCATGCAGTCGGTTTCCCGGTCCTGCTTATATACACATAAGCATTCACAGTGCGTCCAGGCGGCAAGCGAGTGAGTCCCCAGGAGCGTACAAAAGTACGTGACTGGGGCGAAAGAGCGCAGCCAAAACAGAGGCAATGTGAATGGTGACGTGTATAACCCTTCTGGTTATATGTTATCTGGTGTGGTTATTCGTTAAACTACAACGGTTGTCGCGGCGTCAAAAACGGCTGCGCAACCGGCTAATGGCTCAACATGGGGCCAGGCCGGCACGCCGTCGTCGTTAGCGACGTCACTGGAAGGAGTAAGCATGTCTGTGCAGTTAATCGACTGGGATCTGGCCCTGATCCAGAAATATAACTATTCCGGGCCACGTTACACTTCGTATCCCACCGCGCTGGAGTTTTCTGACGCGTTCGGCGAAAGCGAGTTTCTGAATGCGGTTGCACGTTATCCCGAGCGGCCGCTGTCGCTGTACGTACACATCCCATTCTGCCATAAGCTCTGCTATTTCTGCGGTTGCAATAAAATTGTCACTCGCCAGCAGCATAAAGCTGATCAGTACCTCGATGCGCTTGAGCAGGAAATTCGCCACCGCGCACCATTGTTCACTGAGCGCCATGTTACCCAGTTACACTGGGGCGGCGGTACGCCAACCTATCTGAACAAGGCGCAAATCAGCCGCCTGATGAACCTGCTGCGTGAAAATTTCAATTTCACCGCTGATGCTGAAATCTCCATTGAAGTCGACCCGCGCGAAATCGAGCTGGACGTTATCGACCATCTGCGTGCCGAAGGCTTTAACCGCCTGAGCATGGGCGTACAGGACTTCAACAAAGAGGTTCAGCGTCTGGTAAATCGGGAACAGGATGAAGAATTTATCTTCGCGTTGCTGAATCACGCACGCGAGATTGGTTTTACCTCAACCAACATTGACCTGATTTACGGCCTGCCGAAGCAGACGCCGGAAAGTTTCGCCTTTACGCTTAAACGCGTAGCGGAGCTGAACCCGGATCGCCTGAGCGTTTTCAACTACGCGCATCTGCCAACCCTGTTTGCCGCGCAGCGTAAAATTAAAGATGCCGATTTACCTTCCGCCCAGCAGAAGCTGGATATCCTTCAGGAAACCATCTCGTCGCTCACCGACGCCGGTTACCAGTTTATCGGTATGGATCACTTCGCCCGCCCGGATAACGAGCTGGCCGTGGCTCAGCGTGAAGGCGTACTGCATCGTAACTTCCAGGGCTACACCACGCAGGGTGATACCGACCTTCTCGGCATGGGTGTGTCGGCGATCAGCATGATTGGCGACTGCTACGCGCAGAACCAAAAAGAGCTGAAACTCTACTATCAGCAGGTTGATGAGCGCGGCGATGCGCTGTGGCGCGGCATTGCCTTAACGCGCGATGACTGCATTCGTCGTGATGTGATTAAGGCGCTGATTTGTAACTTCCGTCTGGATTACGCCGCTGTTGAACAGCAGTGGGATCTGAATTTTGCTGACTATTTTGCAGAAGATTTAAAACTGCTGGCGCCGCTGGCGAAAGATGGGCTGGTGGATGTGGATGAAAAGGGGATTCAGGTGACGCCAAAAGGTCGTCTGTTGATTCGTAATATCTGCATGTGCTTCGATGCCTATCTGCGCCAGAAAGCGCGGATGCAGCAGTTCTCACGCGTGATTTAAGTCATTGCCCGGTGGCGCTGGCGCTTACCGGACCTACAACGCCTCGTTGTTTGTAGGCCGGATAAGCGAAGCGCCATCCGGCGCAACGCTGTGCTACTCCATCCCCAACTCTTTCAGCTTGCGCGTTAGGGTATTACGCCCCCAACCCAGCAGCCGTGCGGCTTCCTGTTTATGCCCCTGAGTATGACGTAGCGCGGTTGTCAGCAGTGTACGCTCCATTTCCGGCTGCGCTTCTGATAACAGGTTTTGATGACCGGAACGCAGCGCGCGATCGGCCCACTGCGCCAGCAGCGTTGCCCAGTTATCTGGCTGCGTGTGGGTCGAACCATCCGGAACGGTGGTTTCGAACAGTTCGCTCGGCAGATCCTGAATCAACACTTCCTGGCCTGCGGCCATCACCGTCAGCCAGCGGCAGGTGTTTTCCAGCTGGCGCACGTTGCCAGGCCACGCCAGACGCGTTAGCGCCGCTTCGGTTTCCGGGTGCAGTAGTTTCACTTCTACGCCGAGTTCGCGCGCGGCAATTTGCAGGAAGTGGCGCGCCAAACGCGGAATATCCTCGCGACGCTCACGCAGCGGCGGCAGATGTACGCGGATCACGTTCAGGCGGTGGAATAAATCCTCACGGAATTTCCCCTCCTGAACGCGCAGCTCCAGATTCTGGTGGGTCGCCGCGATGATACGCACATCCACTTTTACCGGCGCATAGCCGCCGACGCGGTAAAATTGACCATCGGCCAGCACGCGCAGCAAACGGGTCTGCACATCGTTCGGCATGTCGCCAATTTCATCGAGAAACAGCGTGCCGCCGTCCGCCTGCTCAAAACGCCCCTGACGTACGGTATTCGCACCGGTGAACGCGCCTTTCTCGTGGCCAAAGAGTTCGGATTCAATCAAATCTTTCGGTATCGCCGCCATGTTCAGGGCGATGAACGGCGCCTTCGCGCGCGGGCTGTGGCGATGCAGCGCATGCGCGACGAGCTCTTTACCGGTACCGGATTCGCCGTTAATCAGCACGCTTATTGATGACCGGGAGAGTCGCCCGATAATACGAAAGACGTCCTGCATCGCCGGCGCTTCGCCGATAATATCGGCAGTAGGTCCGAACGCGGGCACGTCGCGCGGCTGCTGCTGTTCCTGATAGTGGCTGATGGCGCGTTCAACCAGCGCCACTGCCTCATCGATATCGAACGGTTTGGGCAGGTAATCAAATGCGCCTTGTTGATAAGCGCTGACCGCCGCGTCCAGATCCGAATGGGCGGTCATTATGATGACCGGAAGCATCGGATGACGCTGTTTAATCTGTTTGAGCAGCGCAAGGCCGTCCATGCCCGGCATACGGATATCCGACAGCAGCACGTCCGGCGTTTTGGTGGTGAGCGCGTCAAGCACCTCGTTGCCGCTTTCAAATGTGGTACAGCTTAAGCCCGCCCCGGTGAGTGCGCGTTCAAGCACCCAACGGATGGAGCTATCGTCATCTACGACCCAGACTATCCCTCGTTGCATAAACACACCTTATTTTCGAATTGGCAGGTAAACCGAGAACTCGGTATGGCCTGGCCAACTGGTAAATTCAATTTTGCCGGAATGCTGATCGATCAGGCTGCGGGCGATGGATAAACCCAGCCCGGTGCCGCCTTCGCGGCCGCTCACCATCGGATAGAACAGCGTATCCTGTAAATGGGACGGAATGCCCGGCCCGTTATCTTCAACGTCAATGCGTGCCGCCAGGCGATAGCGCTCGCCGTGCAGCGTTAACTGGAACGCGGTGCGCGTGCGCAGAATGATTTCGCCGCCTTCTGACCCTAACGCCTGCAACGCATTGCGAACAATATTCAGTAAAACTTGCTCAATCTGGTCGGGATCGTGCGGTAACTCCGGCAAACTCGGATCGTAATCACGCACCAGCCGCACGTTATCTGGCAGTTCCATCGACACCAGCGAAAAGACGCGTTCGGCCACTTTATGAATACTTTCAGTCACGTGCATGCCCGGCTGTTGCGGCCCCAGCAGGCGGTCGACCAGGTTGCGCAGGCGGTCGGCCTGCTCAATGATCATTTTGGTGTATTCGGTGAGCGATGGGTCGGGCAGCGCTCTGCTTAACAGCTGTGCGGCGCCGCGTAAGCCACCGAGCGGGTTTTTAATCTCATGGGCTAAGCCACGCACCAAATCACGTGCCGCAATCTGCTGGGCGTGCTGTAGCTGCTCCTGGCTCAGACGACGTTGGTTATCCATCGGGGCCATCTCCAGCAAAATAAAGCCGTCAGGCAGCCGCTGGGCCGTCAGAGAGAGGATATGCGAGCGTCCGTCGATCACCAGCGTCACTTCGTTATCCGTGAAGCCCTGGCCCGTTTGCAGGCTCTCCTGCATCAAACCGATATTCAGCGAGAAATAGCTCAGCAGTTCCGGTAACGGCGTACCGAACAGTTTTCGCGAGCTTTGCGCCAGCAGCTGCTGCGCTGCCGGGTTGGCGTAATGCACCGCCAGGTCGTCATCGACCAACAGAATGCTATTAATTAAAGAATTGAGGATCTGCCCAGCATCGGGCAGCGCGCCGGTTGCCATTTAGCAGTCTCCTTAGATTGCACTGTTTTAGTGCATTATAGCTGGATGGACGGGAAAAAGGCGCTAACTACGCGTTTTTGTGGAGAAAAAAGCCCATCCAGAGATGGGCTAAACGTTCCACGGCAACAACTTACTCAGCTTGTTCTTGCCGCCAGGCGGCGACAAGAAGTGGGCGGAGAATGACTAACTTAAATTAAACGCTGTAGTACAGCTCGAACTCTACCGGGTGCGGAGTCATGCGCACACGGTCATCTTCTTCGCGGCGCAGCGCGATGTAAGCATCGATGGATTCGTCAGTGAACACACCACCGGCTTTCAGGAACTCGCGGTCCAGATCCAGTTCTTTCAGTGCTTCTTCCAGAGAACCTGCAACCTGCGGGATCTCTTTCGCTTCTTCCGGCGGCAGGTCATACAGGTTTTTGTCCATCGCTTCGCCCGGATGGATTTTGTTCTTGATGCCGTCAAGGCCAGCCATCAGCAGTGCTGCGAAGCACAGGTACGGGTTAGCTGCCGGGTCCGGGAAGCGCACTTCGATACGACGCGCTTTCGGGCTAGTAACAACCGGAATACGGATGGAGGCAGAACGGTTACGGGCAGAGTAAGCCAGCATAACCGGTGCTTCGTAACCCGGGACCAAACGCTTGTAGGAGTTGGTGGTCGGGTTCGCCAGGGCGTTGATTGCTTTTGCGTGTTTGATAACACCGCCGATGTAGTGCAGCGCCTGCTCAGACAGACCCGCGTATTTGTCGCCAGAGAACAGGTTTACGCCGTTCTTGGACAGAGACATGTGGCAGTGCATACCGGAACCGTTATCGCCAAACATCGGTTTTGGCATGAAGGTCGCGGTTTTACCGAAACGGTGCGCAACGTTGTGAACGACATATTTGTAGATCTGAATTTCGTCCGCTTTTTTGGTCATGGTGTTGAAGCGGGTCGCGATTTCGTTCTGGCCCGCAGTAGCCACTTCGTGGTGGTGAGCTTCAACAACCAGGCCCATTTCTTCCATGATCATACACATAGTAGAACGGATGTCCTGGGAGGAATCGACCGGCGGAACCGGGAAGTAACCGCCTTTCACGCCCGGACGGTGACCTTTGTTACCACCTTCGTATTTGGTGGAAGAGTTCCACGCGCCTTCGATATCGTCGATAGCCACGTGAGAACCGGAAATGGATGCGCCGAAGCGGATGTCGTCAAACAGGAAGAATTCTGGCTCTGGCCCGAACAGTACGGTGTCGGCGATGCCAGTAGAACGCAGGTATTCTTCAGCGCGTTTTGCGATGGAGCGCGGGTCACGGTCATAGCCCTGCAGGGTACCGGGTTCCAGGATATCGCAGCGGATGATAAGTGTAGGTTCTTCGTAGAACGGGTCAATGAGTGCGGTAGATGCGTCCGGCATCAGAACCATGTCAGATTCGTTAATGCCTTTCCAGCCGCCGATAGAGGAGCCGTCAAACATTTTGCCTTCTTCAAAGAATTCGGCATTAACCTGATGGGAAGGGATAGTGACGTGCTGTTCTTTACCTTTGGTATCGGTGAAGCGCAGATCGACAAACTTCACTTCGTGCTCATTCAGCATCGTCAAAACGTGTTCAGCGGACATACTTTACATCTCCCGGATTTGTCATTGTCGTCGTGGTAACGAGGTCTTCAAACACTTCTTAAAAGTGGCGTTGTTGCCCTGAAATATACAAAGCGAAATCTGTGCCAACTTTTAAATTACCCCCAAAAGGCGGTATGATGCGCATCATAGTGCAAAAGGGCTGCACCACGATGGTGTCATTGCACCAGTATAGTGCTTGTATGTGAACATAGAGCACCATATTGGTGCAATTTGCGTTAAGGTGCCCTTTTTTCGCTCCGTGAAAGCGATCACAAAGGAACTCTGCAATACTTGTTTGCGGAGGATGTTTGTGATCCTGTTTTGTACTGCGATTAATCCGTGTACAATAACGCGCTATTTCTAATGCCCGAGGCAAAGTTGTGATCGAAAATTTGCGTAACATCGCCATCATCGCGCACGTTGACCATGGTAAAACTACCCTGGTTGATAAGCTGCTGCAGCAATCCGGTACGTTTGATGCACGTGCCGAAACTCAAGAGCGTGTGATGGACTCCAACGATTTGGAGAAAGAGCGTGGGATTACCATCCTCGCGAAAAACACCGCTATCAAATGGAATGACTACCGTATCAACATCGTTGATACCCCAGGGCACGCCGACTTCGGTGGTGAAGTTGAACGTGTAATGTCCATGGTAGACTCCGTGCTGCTGGTCGTTGACGCATTTGACGGCCCGATGCCGCAGACGCGCTTCGTGACCAAGAAAGCCTTTGCCTATGGCCTGAAACCTATTGTTGTTATCAACAAAGTTGACCGCCCTGGCGCGCGTCCTGACTGGGTTGTTGACCAGGTATTCGACCTGTTCGTTAACCTTGATGCGACCGACGAACAGCTGGACTTCCCGATCGTTTATGCGTCTGCGCTGAACGGTATCGCGGGTCTGGATCACGAAGACATGGCTGAAGACATGACCCCGCTGTATCAGGCGATTGTTGACCATGTTCCTGCGCCGGACGTCGATCTCGACGGTCCGCTGCAGATGCAGATCTCCCAGCTGGACTACAACAGCTATGTCGGTGTTATCGGTATCGGCCGTATCAAACGCGGTAAAGTGAAGCCGAACCAGCAGGTCACTATCATTGATAGCGAAGGCAAAACCCGTAACGCGAAAGTCGGTAAAGTTCTGACCCATTTGGGGCTGGAACGTATCGATAGCGACCAGGCGGAAGCTGGCGACATCATCGCAATCACTGGTCTTGGCGAACTGAACATCTCCGATACCATTTGCGATACGCAAAACGTGGAAGCGCTGCCGGCGCTGTCCGTTGATGAACCGACCGTTTCCATGTTCTTCAACGTCAACACCTCTCCGTTCTGTGGTAAAGAAGGTAAATTCGTTACCTCTCGTCAGATCCTTGATCGTCTGAACAAAGAGCTGGTCCACAACGTTGCGCTGCGCGTTGAAGAAACCCCGGATGCAGACGCATTCCGCGTTTCTGGCCGTGGTGAACTGCACCTGTCTGTTCTGATCGAAAACATGCGTCGTGAAGGTTTCGAAATGGCGGTTTCCCGTCCGAAAGTTATCTTCCGCGAAATCGATGGCCGTAAACAAGAGCCGTTCGAAAACGTCACGCTGGACGTTGAAGAACAACATCAGGGTTCTGTGATGCAAGCTCTGGGTGAGCGTAAAGGCGACCTGAAAAACATGAATCCAGATGGCAAAGGCCGCGTACGTCTTGACTACGTGATCCCTAGCCGTGGTCTGATCGGCTTCCGTTCAGAATTCATGACTATGACTTCCGGTACCGGTCTGCTGTACTCCACCTTCAGCCACTACGACGATGTTCGTCCGGGTGATGTGGGTCAGCGCCAGAACGGTGTACTGATCTCTAACGGCCAGGGTAAAGCAGTTGCGTTCGCACTGTTCAGCCTGCAGGACCGCGGTAAGCTGTTCCTGGGTCACGGTGCTGAAGTTTATGAAGGCCAGATCATCGGTATTCACAGTCGTTCTAACGACCTGACTGTAAACTGCCTGACCGGTAAGAAACTGACCAACATGCGTGCGTCTGGTACAGACGAAGCAACGGTTCTGGTTCCGCCGGTTAAAATGACGCTGGAACAGGCTCTTGAGTTCATCGATGACGACGAACTGGTAGAAGTGACCCCGCTGTCTATCCGTATCCGTAAACGTCACCTGACCGAGAACGACCGTAAACGCGCGATGCGCGGTGCGAAAGAAGAGTAATCCTCCTCTTTCACGCATGAAAAACCTGCCAGCGATGGCAGGTTTTTTTTTGCCCTCACGTCAACAGGGTTACTGCTTAAGAGAGCTTTGTCACAATTATCCGCAAAGTTCTGCGGCGCTGTTTGCGTTCATTTTCACCGTGAGCGTAAGATGCGTTATCTGGTTTAAACCAATAGGATTAAAACAAACAATGACGGAAAATCAGTCCACCGTTGAGAATGCCAAAGAGAAGTTAGATCGGTGGTTAAAAGATGGCATTACTACGCCAGGCGGAAAGCTCCCCTCTGAAAGAGAGCTGTGCGAGCTGCTGGGCATCAAACGTATGACGCTGCGCCAGGCCTTGTTGAACCTTGAGGCGGAATCAAAAATCTTCCGCAAAGACCGTAAAGGCTGGTTTGTCACGCAGCCGCGTTTTAATTACAGCCCCGAGGTGTCGGCAAGCTTTCAACGCGCGGCCATTGAGCAGGGTAGAGAGCCCTCCTGGGGATTTACGGAGAAAACCCGGATTACGGACCTGCCGGAAATGCTGCTGCCTCTGACGGCGGCGACGCCCTCTGAGACGCTTTATCGCGTAACCGGCTGGGGCGCGCTGGAAGGCCATAAAGTCTTCTATCACGAAACGTATATCAATCCTGAAGTGGCGCCAGGCTTTATCGATCAACTTGAAAATCACTCTTTTTCCGCGGTCTGGGAAAAATGCTATCAAAAAGAGACCATCGTAAAAAAATTAGTGTTTAAACCCGTCAGAATGCCGGGCGATATCAGTAAATATCTGGGTGGCTCAGCCGGTATGCCTGCGATTCTTATTGAAAAGCACCGCGCCGACCAGGATGGCAATATTGTACAAGTAGACATTGAATATTGGCGGTTTGAGGCAGTTGACCTCATCATTAATCTGTAGGTGTTTTATGCTCACAATAAATAACGCAAGAAAAATTCTACAACGTGTCGATAATCTTCCTCTTTATCTGCATGCCTACGCGTATCATTTAAATATGCGTCTGGAAAGAATATTACCATGTGACTTACTGGATATTGCTCATGAGAATCAACTGCGCGGGGTGAAAATTCACGTGCTGGATGGCGAGCGTTTCTCGCTGGAAAATATGAGCGATAATGAACTCGCCGCTTTTGGTGAGAAAGCGCGTCAGCTCAATCTGGATGTGCATATCGAAACTAGCGCTTCCGATAAAAAAGCGATCGATCTGGCTGCCGGCATTGCCTTAAAAACGGGCGCGTCATCGGTCCGTTTCTATCCGCGCTACGAAGGACATTTGCAGGAAGTGATGTAGATGATTACCCGTGATATCGCGTACATTCGCGATACCTATCAGGACAGCGGGTTGACCTTCACTCTTGAACAGCATGAAGACCTGAAGAGCCACGAGCTGGCGATGCTTATTCAGCAAAGCGGGATGGATTCTCTCTCTTTACTGTTTGATTTTGCAAACATGATTAACGCCAACGAACATCCTTTGGACGCGTTAAAACCATGTCCCCGCATATCACCCAGGTGCATATTAAAGATGCGCTGATCGTCAATGAAGACGGTGGTCTCGGGCATAAAGCCTGTATTTCCGGGCAGGGCGACATGCCATTCAAAGCGCTGTTAACCGACCTAATCTGCCTGGGCGATGAAGAGCCGCAGGTGATGGCTTACGGCCTGGAAGAAGAAGTGGATTACTATGCTCCGGCATTTCGTTTTGAGCACGAAGGTGATAATCCGTGGATCCCCTATCGTCAAATGAGTGAAACGCCGTTACCTGAACAAAATGCGCTGGAAGCGCGGCTGTGCAAAGAAAAGCAGGATGCGGTGAATCAAATAAATTATGTTCGGAGCGTGCTGCAACAAATAAAACAAGAGGCGATGCATCTTCTAACTCATTAATAAGCTTTAAATTGATTAGCAGTTAATAAAAACCATCCTGCAGGGATGGCCGGTATCCTATTGCCTTTTAAGACAGCGATTTAAAAAATCGCATAGGGGATGTTATGCTCAAGAAAAAGAAATGGGCGTTATTTAGTTTGTTAACGCTGTGTGGCGGTACGATTTATAAATTACCCTCACTGAAAGATGCGTTTTATATTCCGATGCAGGAGTATTTCCATTTGACCAATGGTCAAATAGGTAATGCGATGTCGGTAAACTCCTTTGTTACGACCATCGGCTTTTTCCTCTCAATCTATTTTGCCGACAAACTGCCGCGTAAATACACCATGTCTTTTTCGCTCATCGCGACCGGGCTGCTGGGCGTTTATCTTACGACCATGCCGGGTTACTGGGGCATCCTTTTTGTCTGGGCGCTGTTCGGTGTCACCTGCGATATGATGAACTGGCCGGTACTGCTGAAATCGGTAAGTCGGCTGGGTAACAGTGAGCAGCAGGGCCGTCTGTTTGGTTTCTTTGAAACGGGGCGCGGCATCGTAGACACCGTTGTCGCGTTCTCCGCGCTGGCCGTCTTCGCCTGGTTTGGCAGTGGCTTACTGGGCTTCAAAGCGGGTATCTGGTTCTATTCCATTATTGTGATTGCCGTCGGCGTTATCATCTTCTTCGTACTGAATGACAAAGAAGAGGCACCATCGGTTGAGGTGAAAAAGGACGAAAACACCAGCATGACGTCGGTGTTGAAAGACAAAACCATCTGGCTCATCGCCTTTAACGTCTTCTTTGTGTACGCGGTGTACTGCGGTCTGACGTTCTTCATTCCGTTCCTGAAAAACATCTACATGCTGCCCGTCGCGCTGGTGGGGGCGTATGGCATCATTAACCAGTACTGCCTGAAAATGATCGGCGGACCGGTTGGCGGCATGATTTCCGACAAAATCCTGAAATCACCCAGCAAATACCTGTGCTACACCTTTGTAATCAGCACCGTGTCACTGGTTCTGCTGATTATGCTGCCGCATGAAAGCATGCCGGTTTACCTCGGCATGATGTGTACATTGGGCTTTGGCGCGATCGTCTTCACCCAGCGCGCCGTCTTCTTCGCCCCAATTGGCGAAGCGAAAATCGCCGAAAACCAGACCGGTGCTGCGATGGCGCTCGGCAGCTTCATTGGCTACGCCCCGGCGATGTTCTGCTTTAGCCTCTACGGCTACATTCTGGATTTAAACCCAGGCATCGTCGGCTACAAGATTGTCTTTGGCATTATGGCCTGCTTCGCCTTCTGCGGCGCGGTGGTCTCGGTGATGCTGGTTAAGCGCATTAGCCAGCGTAAGAAAGAGATGCTGACAGCGGAGGCCTGATTCTACGTCCAAATGGGCCGCGCAAATTGGCGGCCTTTTCTCTTATGCCTCACACTTATCCTGTTCACCTCATAGTCAAACCCCGCCTTTCCCGCTACAGTTAATTTTCCACGGCGAGAAAGGAGGCGAAAATGCTCTATATCTTTGATTTAGGTAATGTGATTGTCGACATCGACTTCAACCGTGTGTTCGGCGCATGGAGCGATCTGACCCGTGTGCCACTGGCCACGTTAAAACAGAGTTTCACCATGGGCGAAGCCTTCCACCAGCATGAACGCGGTGAAATTACCGATGAAGCCTTTGCCGAGGCGATTTGTCATGAGATGGATTTACCGCTGAGCTATGAGCAGTTCTCTCACGGCTGGCAGGCGATATTTGTTTCGCTGCGCCCGGAGGTGATTGAGATCATGCATAAACTGCGCGAGCAGGGTCATCGTGTGGTGGTGCTCTCTAATACCAACCGCCTGCACACCACCTTTTGGCCGGATGAATACCCGGAAATTCACGCCGCGGCGGACCATGTTTATCTGTCGCAAGAGATGGGGATGCGTAAACCGGAAGCGCGTATCTACCAGCGGGTGCTTGAAGCGGAAGGTTTTTCTGCCGCCGATACGGTCTTTTTTGATGATAATGCCGATAATATAGAGGGAGCCAATCAATTGGGGATCACCTCTATCCTGGTAACGGGGAAAGAGACGATACCTCGCTACTTTACGAAGCAGTTATGTTAAAAATCGTTCATCAAAAAACCATTCATCATACCCGGCCGCTGGTGGCATGGGGAAAGCTCCTCTGGCGGCGCATCGACGAAGATAATATGACGACGCTGGCCGGGAATCTGGCCTATGTGTCGTTGCTTTCCCTGGTACCGCTAGTCGCCGTCGTTTTTGCGCTGTTCGCCGCATTTCCGATGTTTTCTGAAGTTAGCGTTCAGATTCGGCACTTCATTTTTGCCAACTTTATTCCGGCGACCGGTGACGTTATCCAGCGCTACATTGAACAGTTTGTCGCCAACTCCAACCGCATGACGGCGGTCGGTGCCTGCGGGCTTATCGTCACGGCGCTGCTGTTGATGTATTCCATCGACAGCGCGCTGAATACCATCTGGCGCAGCAAGCGCGTGCGGCCAAAAGTCTACTCGTTTGCGATTTACTGGATGATTCTCACGCTTGGGCCGCTGCTGGCGGGGGCCAGTCTGGCAATTAGTTCATACCTGCTCTCGTTGCGTTGGGCGAGTGAGTTTAATAGCGCGGTGGATAACGCACTACGCATCTTCCCGCTTCTGCTGTCGTGGATCTCGTTCTGGCTGCTCTACAGCGTGGTGCCGACGACGCGTGTGCCGAACCGCGATGCGATTATCGGCGCGTTGGTGGCGGCCTTGCTTTACGAGCTCGGTAAGAAAGCTTTTGCGTTATATATCACCGCGTTCCCTTCCTATCAGCTGATTTACGGTGTGCTCGCCGTCGTGCCGATTCTGTTTGTCTGGGTCTACTGGACCTGGTGTATCGTCTTGCTTGGGGCAGAAATAACTGTCACTCTCGGGGAATACCGAAAACTTAAAACAGAACAACAAGAAGCAGAACAACCATGATTGCATTGATTCAACGCGTAACCCGGGCCAGCGTCACCGTGGCGGATGAAGTGACGGGTGAAATCGGGCCAGGACTTCTGGTGTTATTAGGTGTCGAAAAGGATGACGACGAGCAAAAAGCCAACCGCCTGTGCGAGCGCGTGCTGGGCTATCGCATATTCAGCGATGCGGAAGGCAAGATGAATCTCAACGTGCAGCAGGCGGGCGGAAGCGTGCTGGTGGTGTCGCAGTTTACGCTGGCGGCAGATACCGAGCGCGGCATGCGTCCGAGTTTCTCTAAAGGCGCAGAGCCGCAGAGAGCAGAAGCGCTGTATGACTATTTTGTAGAACGCTGTCGCCAGCAAGAGATGAACACCCAAACCGGGCGATTCGCTGCCGATATGCAGGTTTCGCTGGTCAATGATGGCCCCGTTACCTTCTGGTTGCAGGTATGAACCAACTTCCAGTGAGGTTACGGGCGACAAAAGAGAGTGCTGCTATGTATCACCTTCGAGTGCCGCAAACGGAAGAAGAGTTAGACCGCTACTACCAGTTCCGCTGGGAGATGCTGCGTAAACCCCTTCATCAGCCAAAAGGTTCAGAACGTGACGCCTGGGATGCGATGGCGCACCATCAAATGGTGGTGGATGAAGAGGGCAATCTGGTCGCGATTGGGCGGCTGTACATCAATGCCGATTTTGAAGCCTCAATTCGTTTTATGGCGGTGCACCCGTCCGTGCAGGATAAAGGTCTCGGTACGTTGATGGCGATGACGCTGGAATCTGTCGCGCGTCAGGAAGGTGTGAAGCGTGTAACCTGTAGCGCGCGCGAAGATGCAGTCGAGTTCTTTGCCAAGCTCGGATTTGTGAATCAGGGCGAAATCACAACGCCTACTACCACGCCCATTCGCCATTTTCTGATGATCAAACCGGTAGCCTCGCTGGATGATATTCTGCATCGCGGCGACTGGTGCGGGCAGCTTCAGCAGGCCTGGTACGAGCATATTCCGCTCAGTGAAAAAATGGGCGTACGCATTCAGCAGTATACCGGGCAGAAATTTATCACCACCATGCCTGAAACAGGCAATCAAAATCCGCACCATACGCTGTTTGCGGGCAGCCTGTTTTCGCTGGCGACGCTTACCGGCTGGGGCCTTATCTGGCTGATGCTGCGCGAACGCCATTTGGGCGGCACGATCATCCTTGCTGACGCGCATATCCGTTACAGTCATCCCATCAGCGGCAAACCGCAGGCGGTGGCCGACCTCGGTTCACTGAGCGGCGATCTGGACCGATTAGCGCGTGGACGTAAAGCGCGCGTGCAGCTGCTGGTGGAGTTGTCCGGCGATGACAATCCTGGCGCCGTGTTTGAAGGGACTTTCATTGTGCTTCCCGCGAAGCCGTTTGGCGCGTATGAGGAAGGGGGGAATGAGGAGGAGTAGCCTTAGTCGATAAAGCTTTCTGCGGGGAGCTTAAAACGTTCGGAAAGCGCTTTGATATGCCGAACGGTTAATGCTCTGCGCCCATTGAGAATGTTGCTGATATTGGATTTCGAACCCAGCTCATTGGCTAAATCAGCGGGTTTAAGCCCATTTTGATCCATCAACGTGCGTAGCATCGCAACGCCAGTAGGGGTATTGTTCAGCACCTTATTGAGATGTGAAAATTCAGGAGCATGCTGTTCATACTCATGAATTTTTGACGAGAGTAGTTCGAATAAAGGGTTGTCTATCTGGTCTCGATCAACAAGAAACTCAATGAGTTCCAGCGCCTTAAGGTAGTCTCTCTCATTACAGGATTCTCCCATCAAAGGGATGGCCTGCAACGCCAGCATAAAGGTATTCACCATCTCTTCGGCGTGTCTTTTGTTTAGCGTTGGAGTATGCCGCATTTTCATTCTTTATGACCCCGATAGAAGTGATTTAATCTTTCGTATTCCTGATGGGTGACAATATGCTTTACGAAAAGCTTCTGAAACCTGAAATCAATGTAGGCGATGAGCCTCAGATGATTACCGGCGATATCGATGACCCACCATTTATTTCTAAATTTAAAGTTATCCAATGAAGTGAGCTGCTCTCGCATTTCGATTGGTGTATTGAAGGTTCTCTTTTCGAGCACATTCAGTAAGTCCGCTATCGATTGAGCGCAATGTGGAAAATTCTCTATGGCTTCATAGAAAGGTTTTCGGCTGATAACGTGCATGCTTCAGTTTCCCTACTGAAGTTTTCAACCTGAAAACATTGTAACGCGGAATACGACGTTTTCAAGTTGAAAACAATATGAGGTCCGTATCCGGATTTACCTCCCCACCCGATACGCCACATCTTTCACTGCATCTCTCGCCGCGAGGCTGATTCCACCCAACTGAAAGAAGCCATGAATCACCCCAAGATACTGCTGACAGGTGCACGCCACGCCTTGTTCCGTCATTCGCTGATACAGCACTTTGCCTTCATCGCACAACGGGTCAAATTCTGCGGTGATGATATGGACACGCGGCAGACCGTTGAAGTCATCTCGCCACAGCGGGCTGGCCTCCGGATGACGTCGATCGACGCCCGGTAGATAGATTTCATATCCGCTAAGCAGCGTATCGCGGGTGATGATGTAATCCTTTCCGTTGCGGACATAGCTTTCGAAATGAGCTGTCGCATCCACCATGGGATAAACCAGGATAAGTTGTTTGGGTTGCCAGGAACCGGCTGCTTTGAGCCTCAGCGCCGTGACCAGCGCCAGATGCCCGCCTGCGCTATCGCCAGCGAGGGTAATGCGATCTCTGTCTACGCCAAATAGTTCGGCATGTTGCCACACCAGCTCCGCTCCCCGTTGCGCATCATCATGTGCGGCAGGAAAGGTGTGTTCAGGCGCTAATCGATACTGCACCGCAATGACACGACACCCGCCATACACCGCCAGCTGGCGCAACTGATTATCGTGCGTAGCAAAGCCGCCGCTGATAAAACAGCCACCGTGGTAGTAGATAACTGCCGGAAGATGCGTTGGGCTTTGCATTGGTGAATAGACGCGGAATGTCATCTCTTCCAGCTCAATGGTCTGGATAGAGACGAACTGCTCCGTTTCACCTGCCAGGGCTGTACTGGTGAGATAGCCTGTCCTCCGGTCATCAATACTCTGCTGTCGTGAAGAGGGGCGGCCTGCGGCAATAAACGCTTCAACCTGCTCAGCGATACCTTTTTCCAGCTTCATGTCGAAATCCTTTTTGCTGTATGAATGTACAGTTTTATACGCTGGCTTTTGGCGGATGGGAAGAGGGGAGTGGCGACAAATATGAATTTTGGAAAGCGGCTCGCAGAAGGGAAATTGAGAGCGCGAGAATGTGGTTTTGCTGGTTTTAGGGCGGTAGGCTATTCAATAAATGATGTGCGTCAATGGCGTACATGAAGGGTTGTCTCTCTAAGCCAATGGCGTATTATTATGATCTTCATCGAAACGGATTTTTTTACTGAAGATGTTCAAAAGCTACTGAATGACGATGAATACGGACGTCTCCAGATTTTTCTTACATTGAATCCTCTTCATGGAGACGTCATTCCAGAAACGGGTGGTTTGCGAAAAATTTGGTGGGTAGCGGAAGGAACAGGAAAGCGGGGCGGCGTGCGCGTCATTTATTACTATCGCGCTTCAGAGAGTGAGATCCGATTCCTCCTAATCTATAAAAAGGGAATTAAAGATGATCTTACTGCCCAGGAAAAGGCGATGCTACGAATGTTAAATGCGAGGTGGTAGATGGATAAAGCGCTGTTCGAGCGGTTAGCCCAAAGCATGGCTCAGATGAATGAGATTGTTGCTGGTGAGCGTAAACCTTCCAGGGTTTTTCACATTGATGCGCTTAAAATTAAAGAGATTCGTCATGCATCTGGTTTATCTCAATCTAAGTTTGCTGAACTGATATCCGTCAGTGTAGATACTCTGCGTAACTGGGAACAAGGTCGCCGTTCACCTACTGGGCCCGCGAAAGCATTGTTACGTGCAATAGCTAACGATCCACAGCATGTGATTCAGGCACTGAGTCGTTAAGGAAGTGAAAGATATGGAAAGCAGAAAACAGAGGCATTCAGAACTCATGTGAAAGCGGCATAGTGCCGCCTGTTCAGGAGTTTTGTTATGGCCCGAAATCGGGCGACTCGCGCCGCCCGATAATACAGAAGCTTACTCCCCCTCTCCCGGGAACAGGAACGGGTTAATAGAGCTGCGGGCGAACCCTTCTTGCTCCATACGCGCATCCAGCACCAGTGAGGCGAGGTCGTCGGCAACGGCTTCAACTTTCGGGTCTTTTTCCTGATACAGAATCTTCAGGTAAGTGCCGCAGTCACCGCAGCTTTCCGCTTTGATAGCGGCCTGCTCGTTATCGAGAGACCAGTAGTGCAAATCGCGGCTCTGCTCGCAGTTGCTGCATTTTACGCGCACCACGTGCCACTCGGTTTCACACAGGTTGCAGTGCAGATAACGCAGGCCCTGCGTGGTGCCAATTTGCACCATGCTGGAGACCGGCATCGAGCCGCACACCGGGCAGTACTGGCGCTGTTCGCCATATTCTGCGCGGGCTTTACCCGGGATCAGGCTGGCCATTTGTGCCCAGTAGAGCGACAACGCGGCCCAGATAAACGGCGCTTTATCGCTGCTCACTGACGCAAAGTCAGATGCAAACAGCGCGCTGGCCATCTGCTCCAGTTCTTGCTCAGACGCTTTTTCCAGATTCTCAATAACCGCTAACGCCGGCCCGGTCATTTCCGGTTTCAGCTCAGCAATCATCGAGCGCAGCAGGGTATGCCAGTGCTTATCGCGCGGCAGAACGTGAATATCCAGCGGCGGCTTACCCTGTTCATTCGCTTCTTTGATGCGCGCGGTAAGGTCCATCTGTAACGGATGGTCGTACAGCACCACTTCCTGCGCGTGGGCAATCAGCGCGGCGAAGCGCAGGTAATCACCCAGCGGATTGTTCTCGGCCAGTTCGCGCAGGCGATCGGCGCGGCGGTTGTAGAGGTTCTTGAGTCTGGGGAACAATAACGGCGGAATGTACTCCGCCGTGCGTTTCTCGCTCGAACCCAGCTCATCTTGCGGGATTATGCGAATACTCATTCAGATGACTTTTCCTGTTTCTGGCGGACTTCACGGTACCAGCGCGGGTGATGTTTCTTCGCCCACGTACGGGTAACCCATCCTTCCACCATCGCGGTAATGGTGCCTTTCACCCAAAGGGCGGCGTAGATATGCACCATGATAACCACAATTAACGCTACTGCGGCAAATGAATGCAGCATTAACGCAAATCGGATCACCGGGATTGAGAAAGCAGGCGCAAAGTACGGACGCCAGATAATCACACCGCTTACCAGCAGCAGGACCAGGAAGATAATCGCCGCCCAGAATACGCATTTCTGGCCGAAGTTATAACGCCCGGTGTCACCCACTTCCTCGTTGACGACGATCTTACGAATATTCTTCGCCCAAAAGATATCATCCCGATTGATTAGATTGTGGTGCCAGTAGCGGAAAAACATGATGATAAACGAGGCAAACATGATCACGCCCACGAACGGGTGCAGAATGCGCGCCAGTTGCGGTGTCCCCATAATTTGCATCAGCCAGTTGAAGGAGGGGAAGAAGAACCCCAGCCCGCTCACCGCCGCCAGGATGAAGCAGAAGGCGGTGACCCAGTGGTTGATACGTTCCGGCGCGGTGTAGCGCACGATGGTGTCACGTCGTTTCATTTGCGCACCTCGTCTTTCTCTTCATGCAGATTGTCTTCTTCCTCTTCCGCACGGTTCGGGCCGACACCGACGTAGTGGAAGATGCTCGCTGCAAACGTTGCGGCAAAACCGACCGCCGCCAGTGGTTTCCAGATACCTTTCCAGAATTTCACCGTGGCGCTGATTTCCGGGTTCTCCGGCAGGCCGTGGTACAGATTCGGTTTGTCGGCGTGGTGCAGCACGTACATCACGTGTGTACCGCCAACGCCTGCCGGATCGTACAGCCCGGCGTTTTCGTAACCGCGGGTATTCAGCTCGGCGACACGCTCGCCCGCCAGCGCTTTCATATCTTCTTTGGAACCAAAGTGGATAGCGCCGGTTGGGCAGGTTTTCACGCAGGCCGGTTCCTGCCCGACGTTCACGCGGTCTACGCACAGCGTACATTTATAGACGCGGTTGTCTTCCGGGTTCAGTCGCGGCACGTTGAACGGGCAACCAGCGATGCAGTAGCCGCAGCCGATGCACTGCTCAGACTGGAAATCGACGATGCCGTTGGCATACTGAATAATCGCCCCTTCCGCCGGGCACGCCTTCAGGCAGCCCGGATCCGCGCAATGCATACAGCCGTCTTTGCGAATAAGCCATTCCAGTTTGTCGTTTTGCTCCACTTCCGAGAAACGCATCACCGTCCAGGATTTGGCGGTCAGATCCGCCGGGTTGTCGTACACCCCGACGTTACTGCCGATCTCATCGCGGATGTCGTTCCACTCTGAACACGCCACCTGACAGGCTTTACAGCCGATACAGGTGGTCACGTCGATAAGCTTCGCCACTTCCTGCTGGTGGTCCCGCGCCTGAGGCGCGGGGGTGAAACCGTTAGTCGCGGAACGACGGATGATATCTTGAGATTGATAAGCCATAGGTCGTCTCCGTTACACCTTTTCCACGTTTACGAGGAAGGACTTAAACTCCGGCGTCTGCGTGTTCGCATCACCGACGAATGGCGTTAACGTGTTGGCAATAAAGCCTTTCTTAGCAACACCTTCATAGCCCCAGTGAATCGGAATACCGATGGTATCGATATCTTTTCCATCCGCTTTCAGCGTGCGAATACGCTTGGTTACCACCGCCTTGGCCTTGATGTAGCCACGGTTGGAGGAAACCTTCACGGTATCGCCATGGGCAATGCCGAGTTTATTTGCAAGCGCATCGCCAATCTCCACGAACTGTTCCGGCTGCGCGATGGCGTTAAGCAGCGCATGCTTGGTCCAGTAGTGGAAGTGCTCGGTCAGACGATAGGTCGTGCCCACATACGGGAACTTATCGGCTTTACCCAGCGCTTCTGCGTCGCCTTTAAAGATACGGGCGGCAGGGTTGGAGATAACGTTCGGGTGCAGCGGGTTGGTGCCCAGCGGCGTTTCAAACGGCTCGTAGTGTTCCGGGAACGGACCTTCCGCCATCTTATCGAGGGCAAACAGGCGACCCATCCCTTCCGGCTGCATGATGAACGGCCCAACGTTGCTGCCAGGTGCGGCGGCACTGTAGTCAGGAATATCCATCCCGCTCCATTTCGCGCCGTCCCATTTCAGAATCTGGCGTTTTGGATCCCACGGGTTACCCTGCGGATCAGCGGAGGCGCGGTTATACAGAATACGGCGGTTGAGCGGCCACGCCCATGCCCAGCCCAGCGTATTGCCGAGGCCCGACGGATCGGCGTTATCGCGATTTGCCATCTGGTTGCCTTCTGGCGTCCAGCTACCGGCGAAAATCCAGCAACCGCTTGAGGTGGTGCCGTCGTCGCGCAGATGCGCAAACGTACTGAGCTGCTGGCCTTTTTTCACTAGTACCGCACCGGTTGCCGGGTCGATAATATCGGCCAGCGCTTTACCGTTGCTCTCCATCGCCACTTCTTCGGACTTCGGCTCATGCGGCGTGGAGTAGTTCCACGTCATGCTCAGCACCTGTTCCGGGTTCGCGCCGCCCTGTTCGGCATACATCTTGCGCAGACGCAGGAAGATACCGGCGAGGATTTCGCCATCGGTGATAGATTCGCCTGGGCCGTCCGCGCCTTTCCAGTGCCACTGCAACCAGCGGCCAGAGTTGACGATCGAGCCGTTCTCTTCCGCGAAGCAGGTTGATGGCAGACGGAACACTTCAGTCTGAATCTTCGATGGATCGACATCGTTCGACTCACCGTGGTTCTGCCAGAAGGTAGAAGTCTCGGTATTGAGCGGATCGATGGTCACCAGGAACTTCAGTTTCGACAGTGATGCGACCACTTTGTTTTTGTTCGGGAACGACGCCACCGGGTTGAAGCCCTGGCAGATATAGCCGTTCACCAGACCCTGGTTCATCATCTCGAAATATTGCAGAACGTCGTAGCCTTTGTCCCACTTAGGCAGCAGGTCGAAGGCCCAGTCGTTCTCTTTCGTCGCTTTGTCGCCAAAGAAGGCTTTCATCATCGAGACGAAGAATTTCGGATAGTTGCCCCAGTAGTTCACCTGGCCTTCCAGCAGCGGTTTAGGCGTGTTGGCGGCAAGGTATGTTTGCAGGTCGGTTTGCTTCTCGCTTGGCAGCGTCATGTAGCCAGGCAGGCTTTGTGACAGCAGGCCAAGGTCGGTCAGACCCTGAATATTCGAGTGACCGCGCAGGGCGTTCACGCCGCCACCTGCCATCCCCATGTTGCCGAGCAGCAGCTGAATCATCGCCATGGTGCGGATGTTCTGCGCGCCAATGGAGTGTTGTGTCCAGCCGAGGGCATACAGGAACGACGCGGTTTTATCATGCGCGCTGGTTTCTGCGATGTATTCGCACACTTTCAGGAAGTCGGCTTTCGGCGTACCACAAATCTGCTCAACCACCTCAGGCGTATAACGGGAAACGTGCGTTTTCAGCAGATTCCATACACAGCGTGGGTGTTGCAGGGTGGTATCGCGTTTGGCAAAGCCGTTTTCGTCCAGCTCGTAGTTCCAGCTGGTTTTATCGTATTTGCGTTTTTCCGCGTCATAGCCGGTGAACAGGCCATCTTCAAAGCCAAAATCTTCACGCACGATCAGGCTGGCGTTGGTGTAGGCTTCGGTGTATTCGCGGTTGAATTTTTCGTTGTTCAGCAGATACAGCATAACGCCCGACAGGAACGTAATGTCAGTACCGGAACGGATCGGCGCATAGAAGTCGGCCACTGACGCCGTACGCGTGAAACGAGGATCGATAACAATCAGCTTCGCGCCGTTGTGAATTTTCGCTTCCATCGCCCAGCGGAACCCTACAGGGTGAGCTTCAGCGGCGTTACCGCCCATCACCACGATCAGGTTGGCGTTCTTGATGTCGACCCAGTGGTTGGTCATCGCACCGCGACCAAATGTTGGAGCAAGACTTGCTACCGTTGGTCCGTGTCAGACACGCGCCTGGTTGTCGACCGCGAGCATACCCAGCGCGCGGGAGAATTTTTGCGTTAAATAGCCGGTTTCGTTACTCGACGCGGAAGCACACAGCATCCCGGTGGAGAGCCAGCGGTTAACGGTCACGCCTTCGGCGTTCTGCGCAACGTAGTTGGCGTCACGGTCTTCTTTCATCAGCTTCGCGATGCGGTCAAATGCCTCATCCCAGCTGATTTTCTGCCACTTATCGGAGCCTGGCGCGCGATATTCCGGGAATTTCAGGCGGCTTTCGGAGTGGATGAAATCCACCAGGCCGGCGCCTTTCGGGCAAAGCGCACCACGGTTTACCGGATGGTCCGGATCGCCTTCGATATGGAAAATGGACGCTTTAGCGTTTTTTGCGCCATCGCCGAGGCTGTACATCAACAGCCCACAGCCGACAGAACAATATGTGCAGGTGTTACGGGTTTCACGGGTGCGCAGCAGCTTATATTGCCGCGTTTCCGCCAGTGCAACGCTGGGGGCAAATCCCAGCGCTGCTGCCGTGGTGCCTGCCATACCGCCAGCGCAGATCTTAAAGAACTGCCTTCTGCTGACCTGCATGGTTTGCTCCTTGTTTCGACATTGTCATTGCTTGTAATTTTTCTTCGCCGCGTGCGCCGCAAAGATGCTGAATAGTTAGCGTCCTCAGTTCCTGGAGGGCGTTGAGTGAGAATACCACAATTTCGGTAGGCTTGTTCCAATGTGGTTAACGGTGGGTGAACAAACTTTACCCGCATTAACATTGAATTGTGATGTTGATCGCATTTAATGCGAATTACGCGCAAAAAATACCATGCATTTAACGTGGTTAACTCATTGGTGGTAATTATATTTTTTTCGTTTTTTTGCTACGAATGGATGAGTGAAACTGAAGATTGAGTGTTATTGCACCAGAAACTTGATCCATAATAAGCCCTGATTCCCTCCGGATGTGATGGAATAGACGCCTTTCCTTTTCCGTCGTTGTTCAGAGTACTTGCCGTGTTTAATGTAAAAGATGAAGTCAAACCATCGTCGCAGCTTATCGGTGCTGTGGAACGTTCTGTCTTCAGAAGGCCACAGATTATGCAACCTTGTCAGGATATTCTTGCTGAAGAAATTCCCGTTGCGTTGGTCTACAACGGCATCTCTCACGTCGTGATGATGGCGACGCCGAAAGATCTGGAAGCGTTTGCCATCGGTTTTTCGCTTTCAGAAGGCATTATTGAGCACCCACGGGAAATTTTTGGAATCGAAGTCACTCAGGCCTGCAACGGTCTGGAAGTGCAAATCGATCTCTCAAGCCGTCGTTTTATGGGCCTTAAAGAACGGCGTCGCGCACTGGCCGGGCGTACCGGCTGCGGCGTCTGCGGCGTTGAGCAGCTCAACGACATCGGCAAACCCATCAAGCCGTTGCCATTTACCCAAACGTTTGACCTTTCACATCTCGATCACGCGCTCAAACATTTAAATGATGTGCAGCCCGTAGGCCGCGAAACTGGCTGTACGCACGCGGCAGCGTGGGTGATGCCATCGGGTGAGCTGGCGGGGGGGCATGAAGATGTGGGGCGTCACGTGGCGCTCGACAAACTGTTAGGTCATCGTGCGAAAGAGGGCGACCTTTGGCAACACGGCGCCGCGCTGGTTTCCAGCCGCGCCAGCTATGAGATGGTGCAGAAATCCGCCATGTGCGGCGTCGAAATCCTGTTTGCGGTCTCTGCCGCGACGACGCTTGCCGTGGAAGTGGCCGAACGCTGCAACCTGACGCTGGTAGGGTTTTGCAAACCTGGCAGAGCGACGATTTACACGCATCCGCAGCGATTAACGGGTGAATAATTTATAATCAAATATTTTGACTAAGATGGGCAAATCCTTCCGCTTTTAGTTGGTGATGAATCGACCTATCATTTATCACATCAAGGCACGGTGCCTTACTCAAACAACTAAGTGAAAGGGTTTATATCATGAAAAGCATCAAAACTTTTGTCGCTGTTATCGCTCTGTCTGCTTCTTTTGGTTCTTTCGCTGCACAGACTGTCTCTGCAACCGCCTCTACGCTGGACAGCGCTGAAGCGAAAATCGCCGCTAA
>CAJYVI010000138.1 GCA_913778145.1 uncultured Pseudocitrobacter sp. | reverse complement strand
TTCTTGGAATCATCGGCGCGTTTTGCCTGTCCGTTGTGGCATTACGTCGGGGAGAACACGTTAGCGCCCTGTGGATCGTGGTCGCGGCGGTTTCTGTTTATCTGGTGGCGTACCGCTACTACAGCCTCTACATCGCCCAGAAGGTGATGAAACTCGACCCAACGCGCGCAACGCCGGCGGTCATTAACAATGATGGCCTGAACTACGTGCCGACCAACCGCTACGTGCTGTTCGGCCACCACTTCGCGGCTATCGCAGGCGCGGGCCCGCTGGTTGGGCCGGTACTGGCCGCCCAGATGGGTTACCTGCCCGGTACCCTGTGGCTGCTGGCAGGCGTGGTGCTTGCCGGTGCGGTGCAGGACTTTATGGTGCTGTTTATCTCCACGCGCCGTAACGGTTCTTCGCTGGGTGAGATGGTCAAAGAAGAGATGGGCCGCGTGCCAGGCTCTATCGCCCTGTTCGGCTGCTTCCTGATTATGATCATCATCCTGGCGGTGCTGGCGCTGATCGTGGTGAAAGCCCTGGCCGAAAGCCCGTGGGGTGTGTTCACCGTTTGCTCGACCGTGCCGATTGCGCTGTTGATGGGTATCTACATGCGCTTTATTCGCCCGGGCCGCGTGGGGGAAGTCTCCGTTATCGGTATCGTGCTGCTGGTTGCTTCCATCTGGT
This sequence comes from uncultured Pseudocitrobacter sp., assembly GCA_913778145.1. Taxonomy (GTDB): domain Bacteria; phylum Pseudomonadota; class Gammaproteobacteria; order Enterobacterales; family Enterobacteriaceae; genus Pseudocitrobacter. Next base: position 52,523 of record CAJYVI010000138.1, on the reverse strand, counting down.
TCGGTGGCGTCATCGCTCACGACCCGTACTGGGGCCCGGCGCTGACCTTTAAAGACACCACCATCACCTTCACGCTGATCGGTTATGCCTTTATCTCCGCTCTGCTGCCGGTTTGGTTGATTCTGGCACCGCGCGACTACCTCGCCACCTTCCTGAAAATCGGCGTTATTGTCGGCCTGGCGATCGGCATCGTGATCCTCAACCCGGATCTGAAAATGCCAGCCGTTACCCAGTACATCGACGGTACTGGCCCGCTGTGGAAAGGTGCCCTGTTCCCGTTCCTGTTTATCACCATCGCCTGTGGTGCGGTATCTGGCTTCCATGCGCTGATCTCCTCCGGCACCACGCCGAAGCTGCTGGCCTGTGAAACCGACGCGCGTTTCATCGGTTATGGCGCAATGCTGATGGAGTCCTTCGTGGCGATTATGGCGCTGGTTGCAGCATCCATTATCGAACCGGGCCTCTACTTTGCGATGAACACTCCGCCTGCTGGCCTTGGCATCACCATGCCGAACCTGCACGAAATGGGCGGTGAAAATGCGGCCATGATTGCGGCGCAGCTGAAAGAAGTGACCATTCATGCAGCGGCAACGGTGAGCTCCTGGGGCTTCGTAATTTCGCCGGAAGAGATCCTGCAAACCGCGAAAGATATCGGTGAACCGTCTGTTCTGAACCGTGCCGGTGGCGCGCCAACGCTGGCGGTGGGTATTGCTCACGTGTTCCACAAAGTGCTGCCGTGGGCGGACATGGGCTTCTGGTACCACTTCGGTATTCTGTTTGAAGCGCTGTTCATCCTCACCGCGCTGGACGCCGGTACCCGAGCGGGCCGCTTCATGTTGCAGGACTTGCTGGGCAACTTCATTCCGTTCCTGAAGAAAACCGATTCTCTGGTAGCAGGCGTTGTGGCAACCGCAGGTTGCGTAGGCCTGTGGGGCTACCTGCTGTATCAGGGCGTTGTCGACCCGCTGGGCGGCGTGAAGAGCCTGTGGCCGCTGTTCGGTATCTCTAACCAGATGCTGGCGGCTGTGGCGCTGGTTCTCGGCACCGTCATCCTCGTGAAGATGAAACGCAGCAAATATGTCTGGGTTACCATCATCCCGGCATTCTGGCTGCTGGTCTGCACCACCTGGGCGCTGGGTCTGAAACTGTTCAGCACCAACCCGCAGATGGAAGGCTTCTTCTACATGGCGAGCCAGTACAAAGCGAAAATTGCGGCAGGTGGTGAACTGACGGCGCAGCAAATCGCCAACATGAACCACATCGTTATCAACAACTACACCAACGCCGGCCTGAGTATTCTGTTCCTGGTGGTGGTGTACAGCATCATCTTCTACGGTTTCAAAACCTGGATGCAGGTGCGTAATAACGAAGAACGCTCCGACAAAGAAACGCCTTACGTTCCTGTGCCGGAAGGCGGCGTGAAGACCTCTTCACACCATTAACAGATTGCCGGATGGCGCTACGCTTATCCGGCCTACCTGTTCCACACGCGTAGGCCGGATAAGGCGCTAGCCGCCATCCGGCTTTATTCATGTATGGACGAGACAATGTTTGGTAACTTAGGTCAGGCGAAAAAATACCTCGGTCAGGCGGCGAAGATGCTGATTGGCATCCCGGACTACGACAATTACGTCGAACACATGAAAGCCACGCATCCGGACAAGCCGTACATGACCTACGAAGAGTTCTTCCGCGAGCGGCAACAGGCGCGCTACGGCGGAGACGGAAAAGGCGGCATGCGCTGCTGTTAGAAGGAGAGAACATGACCCCGATTGCAGTTACCCTACTTACCGGTTTTCTTGGCGCGGGCAAAACCACCCTGCTGCGTCATATCCTCAACGAACAGCATGGCTTCAAAATCGCCGTTATTGAGAACGAGTTCGGCGAAGTTTCCGTTGATACCCAGCTAATTGGCGACCGCGCCACGCAAATCAAAACCCTCACCAACGGCTGTATCTGCTGCTCCCGCGCCAATGAACTGGAAGACGCCCTGCTCGACCTGCTCGATAGCCGCGATCGCGGCGAAATTGAATTCGACCGCCTGGTGATTGAGTGCACCGGCATGGCCGACCCCGGCCCGATTATTCAGACCTTTTTCTCTCATGACGTCCTGTGCGAGCGCTACCTGCTGGACGGCGTGATTGCGCTGGTCGACGCGGTTCACGCCAACGAGCAGATGAACCAGTTCACCATCGCCCAGTCGCAAGTTGGCTATGCCGACCGCATCCTGCTGACCAAAACCGACGTAGCAGGCGACATCGAGAAACTGCGAGAGCGTCTGGCGCGCATCAACGCCCGCGCGCCGATTTACACCGTCGTTCATGGCGATATCGACCTGGCGCAACTGTTCAACACCAGCGGCTTTATGCTGGAAGAGAACGTGCTGGCGGGCAAACCGCGCTTCCACTTTATGGCGGATAAGCAGAATGATGTGTCGTCGATTGTGGTGGAGCTGGATTACCCCGTCGATATCAGCGACGTGTCGCGCGTGATGGAAAACCTGCTGCTACAGTTCGCCGACAAACTGCTGCGCTACAAAGGCATGCTGTGGATTGACGGCGAGCCGAACCGCCTGCTGTTCCAGGGCGTACAACGCCTTTACAGCGCCGACTGGGACAGGCCATGGGGCGATGAAACGCCGCGCAGTCAGTTGGTGTTTATTGGGATACAGTTGCCGGAAGAAGAGATTCGGGCGGCGTTTGCGGGGTTGAGGAAGTAAGGTTTTGTAGGCCGGATAAGGCGCATCCGCATCCGGCATCTGCTCAGAGCTGATAGCACTCCAGCAAAAACGCCATCATCTCCGTCGCGTCTTTGCTGTGATAAAAGCGTACCATTTTGCTGTTAAATTCCAGTGCTTTCGCTGCTGGAATACTGATTGGATTATAGCCGTGCATCATTAACCAGCCATTCATCATATGGCGGCTGGTGCGCTTGTTACCGTCGAAGAAAAACTGATAGTAGGCACCAAAAAGGAACATCGCCAGCGCGCCTTCAAACGGGGGAAGCGTTTTAATATGCGCAACACCTTCAGTAAAAATGCGGTTCAGCTCTGGTGCACCCGCTTCGGTAGCAGGAGGGAAATGGGTGCCCAATTCGCCGAGGTGAACGCGCGCATTGTAGTGCAACTCTTCCCCCTCACCACGAAAAACACCCCACTCCAGCGCCTCATTGCGGGCAATGATACCGTGCAATAAAGTGAACGTTTTTTTATCGAGTTCAAAACGGCCCGATTGCACCAGCTCGATCAGTTTTTTCGCGCTGTCCGCCAGGTTTAATACCTGTTCTGTGTCACTGACCTTGTGCCCGCCAACGGTGACGCCATCAAGCAGCGTTTTCACTTCAACGAAGGTATAAGGGTTATTTTCCAGTTGCGCAGCATCCCAGACAAAACCCGCCATATGCGTCTTGAAGGTAAACAGCGCGACGCGCGTGCCAACGTTTGGCATCGCCGGGATTACGGTGGCATCCCAGGTTAGCTCGAGCAGTTGGGTCATGGTCCAATCCTTTGTTGCTTTCGTTAGTAAGATATTATCTCATATTAAACCATTGCGTTATCCATCTGCTTTTCAAATGCTTGTCGGATCAGCCCCATAACATAAGGGAGTTCAGATAGATCGCTGAAGCCAACTTCAACGTCGCCATTTCCCCAACGACCAATCTCCGTAACGTCGCGGGCCATAGCATTAGGATCGACGAGTTCAGGAAATGGCATATTTAACGTTAAGCGTAACCGACTTTTCTGCGGCACAACATCCACAAAGTTCGTTTCCGCTTTAAACGCGATATAGAGCTTAAGTACCTCTCGCGTGACTCCCGCGTCCATGTTCATCACTTCCTGAGAAAGTGCATCGAACAGTACCCGGCTATGCGTCCCTTCCTCTAGCTGCGGGAAATCAGCCAGACTGTAGTCAGCCCCCTTCTCTGCTGAAACTCGATAGCTTTCAAGCACAGTTTCTGAAAGACTCGGTATTTCCCATACTTCAAGCGCAAAATCGGCTAAGCGCTGGGCGCGTTTCTGCATTGCAGCCCTGTCCCATTTCTCGCATTGCCCTAATCCTGCATTCAAGCGCAGTGGGCTTTGTTTAAAACCGCCTTCTATATCTCTTTTTTTAGCAAAAGAGCGATCGCTGTAGCGCGAGTTGTAACCCGTTAACGTCAGGTTGCCTAATGTATGCAAAAGCCTTGAATGAATTCGCTGCCAGTCACTCCCAAGTTCTTTGCGCCAGTTCATCGGAAGATTTTTGTTTTGCGGCATGATGTGTTCAATCGTGTATTCATCCACACATACTCTCTCTTTGCGATCATGGTTTTCCATCCGACGTAGCCAGTAACTGCGGCTACGGAAGTTGTAGAGATCTCGCAGTTTAAGTTCGTGCTGAAATTCACGGTTATCGGGAAATCGCCGGTAAGAAGGCAAGTTGAGTAAATGCGCCTGTATGCTTTCCAGATAACGCGTTTTATCCAGCACTTTGTAAAACGTGGCGAAGGTTTTGGTAAAAGAGTTCGTGGGGATGGCACAGACGGCGCGGCGGAAAATATAGGATTCGATTAAACGGGTAGCGCTCAGGAAATCCGTAGATGACAGTACCCCTTGCTTGTAGTCATGATAGAGCACCAACAGAAACGGCCAGGCGGCATCTACCTTCAGCTCACGTAAATCCTGAAACGCCATCGCCAACGTTTTATCACTCTCTTTATTCAACGTCAGCGCACAAAAATAGTCGGCATAAGTGCGAATGTCCGCCACCAGCGCCTCCATACCCGCCTCCATCACAGCAGGTTTTCGCGCATAGCGTTTAAAGGCGTCATATACATCATCAATACGCGGGATCTCACCGGTTTTTACTGTGAGATAATTGCGCATAAAGCTATCAAAATAGTCACTATATCCTTTTTGACCAAACGCCAGCTCCATTGGTCGCCAGTAGTCATCATACAGTTGCGTTTGATGCTCTGGCTCCAGCCCCATCAACACATAGTTACGCACCAAATCTGCCTGGCTCAACGCTTTTCCCGTTGAGTTCATACTTTCGAAGATAAGCTGTGGATTATCCTGACCACGATTCAGGGCTACATCGACAATCAACAGTTTGGATAATCCCTGACACAGCGCCATAAAGTCACCGTGAAGCTTGCTTATCTGGTCATAAAAGTACTCAAAATTCTCCCTTACTCTCAGAGAGCAATTTTCTGGCAACGGCTTTTGCCGAATCAACGCCAGCAGGCTCTCTTTGTCCGTTTGCGTTAGCAGAAGTTTGTAGCCACGCTCGCCAGACTCATAAGGATTAAGGAGGTAGTAATTGCGAAGCTTCATGGCGGAAAAACCGTCTATCACCTCAGTCTCGCCCAAATGCCGGGACAACGCCTCCAGTAACAACATCGCCGTCGTCAGACGCTGCTGACCGTCAATCACCAGCAGCGGCGAGATGCCGGAAACCTGATACAGCCCCTGTTCGATATACACCACCGAGCCGATAAAATGGGCCGGGATGTCATCGCGCTGGCCTGCGCGCATCACGTCTTCCCACAGTTGGCGGCACTGCTCCAGCGTCCACGAATATGTGCGCTGATAAATGGGAATAACGAATTGCTGCGAGCGTTTTAAAAAATCGAGTAATCGGGCTTCGGTGGCTTTCATTAAATTATGACTCCTTTCATAGGACGCAATCTAAACATCCATTATTTCTAATCGGGCAATAGATATAGAAATATTCAAATACTAAATAACTCCTGACTAGCCAGCCGTTAATTAGCCTTTAAATATTCATAAAACGGATCATTTCACATATTTAAATCAATATTAACAATGATTTTTATCCAATAAAATGATCGACTTACGTGCATTTTACGATAAAAATAGCCATCTATCTTTTATTATAAAAAGGCGTTGCCTAAAGGTAAGGAATACCTTATGTCATCGACAAACTTCTCTCAGATCGCTGCCTTCCTGTGGTCTGTCGCCGACCTGTTACGCGGCGATTTTAAACAATCACAATATGGGCGAATTATTCTCCCTTTCACTCTTCTTCGTCGTCTGGAATGCGTACTCGAAACAACGAAAGACGCGGTCATTGCCGAGGCGCAAAAAGTAAAAGCCATGAAACTGCCGGAGGAAGCCCAGGAGAAAATGATCCTGCGGGCGACCAATGGCCTGACGTTCTTTAACGCCTCAGCGATGGATCTCAGCAAAATGGGGCAAAATGGCATACAGGACAACCTGGAAAACTACATCCAGTCGTTCTCTTCGGACGCCCGCGAAATTTTCGAACACTTCAAGTTCAGCGAGTTTGTCGGGCAGCTCGCTGATGCGAACTTGCTCTTTAAAGTGGTGCAAATATTCGCTAAAGCAGATTTATACCCGGAGCACGTTACCAACCACGATATGGGGCTGGTGTTTGAGGAGCTGATACGACGTTTTGCCGAGAGTTCTAACGAAACCGCTGGGGAGCACTTTACCCCGCGTGATATCGTCAATCTGACCACCTCGTTGGTGTTTTTCGATGATGATGACGCGCTCAATAAAGACGGCATCATCCGCACCATTTACGACCCAACTGCGGGAACCGGCGGCTTTCTCTCCTCCGGCATGGAATACGTCCACAAACAAAACCCCAATGCCGTGATGCGCGCGTTTGGTCAGGAGTTAAACCCGGAATCCTACGCCATCTGCAAAGCCGACATGCTGATTAAGGGCCAGGACGTCAGCCTTATCAAACTCGGCAATACCCTTTCCAACGATCAACTCCCCGCAGAAAAATTCGACTATATGCTCTCTAATCCACCTTTCGGCGTGGACTGGAAAAAGATCGAAGGCGACATCAACGACGAGCACAAACTCAAAGGTGCCGATGGTCGCTTTGGCCCCGGCCTGCCCCGCGTCTCCGACGGTTCGTTGCTGTTTCTTCTGCACCTGATCAGCAAAATGCGCGATGCCAAAAGCGGTGGCGGGCGGATCGGCATTATTCTTAATGGTTCACCGTTATTCACCGGCGGCGCGGGCAGTGGTGAAAGCGAGATCCGCCGCTACATTCTGGAAGCGGATTTGCTGGAAGGTATTATCGCCCTGCCCACCGACATGTTTTACAACACCGGTATCGCTACCTATGTTTGGGTGCTGTCTAACAAAAAAGCGCCAGAACGCAAAGGTAAAGTCCAGCTAATCGACGGCAGCAACCTGTGCGGCAAGATGCGTAAATCGCTGGGGTCAAAACGCAATATTCTCGGGGAGGAGGATATTCGCTTAATCACCCGCACGTTTGGCGATTTCGAACCCGTTGCCACCACCACGCTTGCGGCGTTAGGCATGGAGAAAGCACCAGAGCAAAAATCCAGCCGGGGACGCCAGCCCACCACAACCAAAGCCGAGGCGGCAAAAACCTTTGCCAGCAAAGTCTTTCACAGCACCGATTTTGGCTATCGTCGCATCACCGTTGAGCGCCCGTTACGCCTGTCGGCTCAAATGACCGATGACGCCATTGCCACATTGCGCTTTGCGCCGAAGCCGTTTAACGCGCCGATGGCCCAACTGTATGACGCCTTTGCCTTCCAGTGGCAGGACGGTAACTACGGTGACTTCTCCGGGGTAGAAAATGAAGCCCGCGCCATTCTCAAAGCCGATTTTAGCGAACTGAAAGAGAAGCAAATTAAAGATCTGCTCGACAGCAAATTATGGCTGGCCCAGCGCGCATTAATGGAAAAAGCGCAGCGTATTCAGACGGCGATGGGAATGCAGGCGGGTGGTAAAGAGACCGTTAGCAATGACTTTAATCAGTTCCAGTTGACGCTGAAAGAGGCGTTCAAAACCGCAGCCGTGAAGCTGGATGCGAAAGAGAATAAACAGTTTATCGATGCTATTACCCGCAAAAACCCGGACGCCGAGCCGGTAATCAGCAAGGTACTGAAAGAGGCGGCCCAACCGCTGTACGGCGCGTTTGAGTACCACGGAAAGGTTGTAGAGTTTGAGCCGGATGGCGACCTGCGTGATAACGAGAATGTGCCGTTAAATCCGTCTGTATCTACCAGCGAGTTGATCGAGGGTTACTTCAAAGCGGAAGTGTTGCCGCACGTTGCGGATGCGTGGATCAATGCCGATAAGCGCGATGCGAAGGATGGTGATATCGGGATTGTGGGGTATGAAATTCCGTTTAACCGTCATTTTTATGTTTATCAGCCGCCAAGGCCGCTGGAGGAGATTGATGCGGACCTGGATGCGGTAAGCGCTGAGATTATGAAACTGTTGCAGGAGGTACATTCCTGATGGCAGGGTTAAATAAGTATCAGGCGTACCCGGAGTATAGGGATTCTGGGGTGGAGTGGTTGGGGGAGATACCTCGCACTTGGCAGGCGTACACAGGTAAGCGACTGTTTAGTAGTGTTAGAACTCCGGCTCTTTCTAATGATGAACAACTTGCTGCCAGTCAAAAGTATGGCGTTATTCCTCAAACTTTAATGATGCAACTTAATGACTCTAAAGTAATGTTGGCATTAAAGGGTACAGATTCATTTCGGCATGTAGAAAAAAATAATTTTGTTATAAGTCTGCGTAGCTTTGAAGGAGGAATTGAGCACAGTAACTACCAAGGTTGCGTCTCACCAGCATACACTGTATTGAAAAATGTTAATAACATAAACTTTTCTTTTTATCGCTATCTTTTAAAAAGCGAGCCTTATATCTCAGCCTTGCAAGCGTCAACTGATAGTTTGAGAGATGGAAAATCGATTAATTATGAACAATTTGGTGCAATAACACTGCCCTCACCATCTCTTCCAGAGCAGTCAATAATTGCTCATTTTCTCGACCACGAAACCGCAAAAATCGATAACCTGATCGAGAAACAACAACAACTTATTGAACTACTGAAAGAGAAACGTCAGGCCGTGATTAGCCATGCTGTGACCAAAGGGCTAAATCCCGATGTGCCGATGAAAGATTCTGGGGTTGAGTGGTTGGGCGAAATCCCTGAACACTGGAGGATATGCAAATTAAAAAACCTAGCTAAAATATGTAATGGACAGGATTATAAACTCGTTCAAGCAGAAACCGGTTATCCAGTAATAGGCTCCGGGGGGCAGTTTGCATGGGCGAATACTTTTCTATATGATAAACCATCAGTCCTCTTGGGTAGAAAGGGTACAATTGATAAACCATTGTATATAGACAAGGCATTTTGGACCGTCGATACAATGTATTACACGGAAATATTTGATTGCATTATAGAGAAATATTTATATTATTTAGCACTGACAATCCAGTTTAATCGTTATGCAACTAACACCGCATTGCCTAGTATGACTCAAGAACACTTAGGTAATTACTCATTTTCATTATCATTCAACCTCAGTGAGCAAAAACTAATAATTAATAGCATTGAAAAATCATTAATTAAAATAGATGCCCTAACTGAAAAACAGCTAAAACAAATCGCTCTCCTCAAAGAACGCCGCACCGCCCTTATCTCCGCAGCCGTCACCGGCAAAATCGATCTACGCAACTGGGCCGCCCCCATCCCCGAAGCGGAAACACCCACGGAGGCCAGCGCATGAGCAACGACATTACAAAAGAGGTTAACCTGCAAAACGACATCATCGCGCAGATGGTGGAAAAAGGCTGGATTGTCGGCAAAGGTGACGCCTACGACAGAGAGCGTGCGCTATACACACAAGACACCTTAAACTTCGTAAAAACCACCCACCCGCAGGAGTGGGAGAAATTTACCCGCGTTTACCCCAACGACACCGAGCGCCATTTCCTCGACGCACTGGTCGCGCAGCTTAAAAAAGCCGACAGCAACGCCACTGATATCCAGTCGCGCACCTGGGGTACGCTCGGCGTACTTCGCCACGGCCTGAAAATCCGCAATGCCCGTTTTTCGCTGTGCCAGTTTAAACCGGAACACAACCTCAACCCGGAAACGCTGGCGCGCTATCAGCAGAATATCTGCCGTATCGTGCCGGAACTGGTCTACAGCCCGTATGCCTCAAATAGCGTCTTTACAGAAACGGGCGTGAAAGCCAAAAAATGGCGTATCGATCTGGTGCTGTTTATCAACGGCCTGCCGGTTGCCACGCTGGAGCTGAAATCCGAATTTAAACAGGCGGTTCAGAACGCCATTGCCCAGTATAAAAAGACCCGCCTGCCGAAAGATCCCGCTACCAATAAACCCGAACCGCTGCTGGCCTTTAAGCGCGGCGCGCTGGTGCATTTTGCCGTCAGCCAGTATGACGTTTTTATGACTACCAAACTCGCGAGTGACAGCACCTTCTTCCTGCCGTTTAACAAAGGTACCAAAGATGGCGGTGCGGGCAATGATATACCCGAAGATACCCACCGCTACGCCACCGATTACCTGTGGAATGAAGTGCTGTTGCCGGACAACTTATTAAAAATCCTTGCCAGTTTCGTCCATTTGCAGATTGAAGAAAAAGAGGACTGGAACGGGCTGAAAGCGAAGAAAGAGAGCCTGATTTTCCCGCGCTATCATCAGTGGGATGTGGTCAACAAACTGCTGGAGGCCGCGACGGTCGAAGGCACCGGCCATAAATACCTGATCCAGCACAGCGCCGGTTCCGGTAAGTCGAACTCGATTGCCTGGACCGCCCACCAGCTTTCTCGTCTGTACGACGCAAACGGGGAAAAACAGTTTCATTCCGTTATCGTGGTGACGGACCGTACGGTGCTGGACGACCAGCTTCAGGACACCATCTATCAGTTCGAACATGCCGACGGCGTGGTCGGGCGCATCAATAACAAAGAAGGCGACGGCTCTAAATCGGAAAAGCTCGCCAACGCGCTGGAAAACTCGCAGCCAATTATTATCGTGACCATCCAGACTTTCCCGTTCGTGCTGAAAGCAATCGAAAACAGCGTCAGCCTGAAGCAGCGTAAATATGCGGTGATTGCCGATGAAGCGCACTCCTCGCAGAGCGGTTCCACCGCCCGTCAGCTTAAAGAAGTGCTGATGAGCGAAGAGAGGGATGATGACGTGGTACTGTCGTCGGAAGATATCCTGGATGCGACCATTGCCGCCCGGAAAAGCAGCAGTAACCTGAACTACTACGCCTTTACCGCCACGCCAAAATCCAAAACCCTCGAACTTTTTGGTCGACGTCCACGTCCCGATGAACCGGCGTCAAAAACCAATAAACCTGAGGCCTTCCACGTCTACTCCATGCGCCAGGCAATAGAAGAAGGCTTTATCCTCGACGTGCTGAAAAACTACACCAACTACAAAGTGGCGTATCAGCTGCTGCAAAAGCTGGAAGACAAGGACCGCGAAGTCGACAGCAAGAAGGCAAAGATAAAGCTCAACCAGTGGGTGACACTACACGATCACAATATCTCGCAGAAAGTGAAGGTGATTGTGGAGCACTTCCGCAAACATGTGATGCATCTGCTTGGCGGCCAGGCCAAAGCGATGGTGGTCACCAGTTCGCGTAAAGCCGCCGTGCGCTATAAGCTGGCATTTGATAAATACATTAGCGAGAACAATTACCAGAAAATCAGCGCGATGGTGGCGTTTTCCGGGGAAGTTGAATTCCAGGAAGGCGACCCTAACAGCCTGGCATTGTTAAACCAGAAATTTACTGAAATAAACATGAACCCCGGCCTGAAAGGGCGGGATATGCGCAAAGCCTTCGACAGCGATGATTATCAGGTCATGCTGGTCGCTAATAAATTCCAAACCGGTTTTGACCAGCCGAAGCTGTGCGCGATGTACGTGGATAAAGCCCTCGGCGGCGTAGAGTGCGTGCAGACGCTCTCCCGCCTGAACCGCACCTATCCGGGCAAAGCGGAATCGGGCACTTTTGTCCTCGATTTTTATAACGAGCCGGACGAGATCCTCGGCGCATTCCAGCCCTATTTCCAGACGGCGGAACTGACCGATGTCAGCGATCCGCAGCAGGTATTCGATCTGTTTGAAAAACTGCGCGCCACGCAGATCTTTCAGTGGCATGAAGTCGAGCAGTTCAGCGAGGCATACTTCATCAAAAATAAATCGAATGCGGCGATCAGTAATATCTGCAAACCAGCGGTAGAACGCTGGAAAAAGCGTTATCTGATGGCGATAGACGCCTATTTGACCGCCAAAGAGATGTTCGAGCGCACCAAAAAAACGGGCGATACGGTGTTAATCACCAATGCGGAAAACAGTTTTAAAGCCTGTAAGCAGGAGAAAGATCGTCTGGAGATTTTCAAGAAAGATCTCGGCAGCTTTGTTCGCTTCTACGAATTTATGTCACAGATCGTCGAGTACGATGACAAGGATCTGGAAAAGCTAAGCCTGTTTGCCCGCCTTTTACGCCCGATGCTGCATGAGCAACGTCTGGAAGAGGATGAAATTGATCTCAGTAATGTGGAGATGAGTCACTATCGTTTATCGAAAATCCACGAACAGCATCTTAGATTACAGGAAGATGCCGCAGAGTACACCCTCGATCCCAGCAATGACGTCGGCACTGCGAAACCTAAGGATAAGAAAGAGGAGTTTCTTTCCCATATTCTGGCACGCCTGAATGAGTTATTTATGACGGACAATCTGACGGACAAAGACATGATTAATTATGCCTTTACCGTGCGCGATAAATTATCGGAAAACCAGGCTGTGATGACGCAAATCGCCAATAACACTCGCGAGCAGGCAATGCTGGGCGATTTTCCGAAAGCGATTGATGATGCGGTGATGGATAGTAATGACGCCCAACAGGATATGATGCTGCAATATTTGTCGAATCCGGCGCTGGCAAAAGGCTTTGCGCGTGTGGTGTTTGATTTGCTGAAAGGGGTGTCGTGATCCTTTTTTGATCGCAGGTGTTTGAAGCGGATCTTAATTCAAGGTCCGTTTTTTTTAACTGGATTGTGGTTGTTTTACTGGTTAGATTTACAGGTATTATTTAGCGCGATGCGGATGTGCGCCAACACACCCGCACCGCTAATCACAATCACTATTTTCCAAGGAATAGCAGTTATGACTGACACGCATTCTATTGCACAACCGTTCGAAGCAGAAGTCTCCCCGGCAAATAACCGTCAATTAACCGTGAGTTATGCGAGCCGCTACCCGGATTACAGCCGTATTCCCGCCATCACCCTGAAAGGTCAGTGGCTGGAAGCCGCCGGTTTTGCCACCGGCACGCCCGTTGACGTCAAAGTGATGGAAGGCTGCATCGTCCTCACCGCTCAACCACCCGCCGCCGAAGAGAGCGAACTGATGCAGTCGCTGCGCCAGGCGTGCAAACTGTCGGCACGTAAACAAAAGCAGGTGCAGGAGTTTATTGGGGTGATTGCGGGTAAAACGCGGAAGGTGATGTAAAAGCGCCGGGTGGCGCTTCGCTTACCCGGCCTACAGGATCGTCACCATCGTAGGCCGGATAAGGCGTAGCCGCATCCGGCACTGCGCCCTTCATCAACAACTTATTGCGAGGAATATTCCTTAACCGCCACCTGTATCCCGGAGTGTGATATAAAAACCCAAAACTGTCCGGATGATCCTATGACCACCGCACGCGACATTCAGCAGACATTCACCCGCCATCCTGGGCTGGAGCTGCGCAGTACCTGGCAAAGCACCGTGCCCTATAAACGCCATAGCCACGCGCAGCTATCTATTGGTGCTATTCTGGCGGGGCAAACTCGCTGTATTTGCCACGGCCAGGAGTATCTGCTGAGCCCCGGCGATATCATCGTTATTCCCGCAGGTGCGCCGCACAGCTGTAACCCGGTGCAGGGGCAGGCGCGTAGCTACCACATGCTCTATCTGGACAGCGAGTTACCTCTCGCGCAGCAGCATATTCGTAGCGAATCGCTGTTCGGGCTTTATCTTGCCGTGGTTGAAAAGATGACAACGTCGTCGGTGAATGCGCTGTTAGCCGCCCTCACGCTACGGGTGGGCGCCGGTGATATGCTGCGCCCGACCAGCCAGCAGGTACAGCAGGCGCTGCTTTCCGATCCGGTGTATCCGCCCTCTCTTGACGAGCTCGCGCAACGATTCTCGCTGCGCAAAGAGACTTTAATTCGCACCTTCAAACAGGACACGGGGTTGACTCCAGGCAGCTTTCTCAACGTCTCGCGAGTGGAATACGCCAAAGCGCGGCTGCGCGCCGGGGACGATATCGCCGATGTCGCCTACCAGAGCGGCTTTGCCGACCAGAGTCATTTCCATAAAACCTTCGTCAGCTACACGGCGGCCACGCCACGGCAGTATGCGCGTGGGCGATCAATATCTGACAATAATTAGCGCGACAGCAGGCATAAGCTGACCTCCGTATTTTTACTGAGGTCGCTATGGAACAGGTCACTACGTTATTTCCGCCGGCGTTTCCCGCGCTGGCCCTGGCGCATTTTATGGCGCTGCTCAGCCCCGGGCCGGACTTCTTTTTACTGGTGGGCTACGCCGTGCGCTATCGGCTGCGCGGCAGCATCGGGCTGTGTCTGGGCATCGCGGCAGGGAACGGGCTATATATCCTGCTGGTCGTCATCGGCTCTGGCCTGATGCGCGAGGTGCCGCTGCTGTTCACCGTCATTGAGCTGCTGGGAGCCGCCTATCTGCTGTGGGTGGGCCGTCAACTGTTGCGAAGCCGCGCCGGGCAAGTGGCGTGGGAGCATACTGAATCAGCGCGCCCTTCGCTGTCACGCCAGCTGCTTCTCGGGCTAGGCTCTTCGTTGCTGAATCCAAAAAACGCGCTGTTTTATCTGGCGCTGATGACTGCGCTACTGGGGCCGGATGTCACCGTGGCGCAGCAGGCCATCTGTGGAGTGTGGATGACCAGCGTGGTTCTGCTGTGGGACTTACTGCTGGTTATGCTTATCGCCCTGCCACAGGTTCAACGCCGATTAGGCAATCTGATCTGGAAAATTGAGCGCACCGCTGGCGGCATCCTGATAGGTTTTGGCGGCTGGATATTGTGGCAGTTTGTTGTGACCTGACGGGCAAGCGGTGCGGGTAAATAACGCCGGGTGGCGCTTCGCTTACCCGGCCTACAGGATCGTAACAATCGCAGGCCGGATAAGGCGCAGCCGCATCCGGCGCTGCGCCACTCTCAACAACTTATTTCTTCACCACCACCAGCTTCTGGTTCACAAACTCTTTAATCCCCAGGTCCGAAAGCTCGCGCCCGAACCCGGAACGCTTCACGCCGCCAAACGGCAGTTCTGCGGCGGTGTCGGTCAGCCAGTTGATATAGACCATCCCGGTTTCAATCCGCGAGGCCATGCGTTTGGCGCGTTCGATATCCTCACTGAACACCGCGCCGCCGAGGCCGTAGTGGGAATCGTTGGCGAGTTTCACCGCCGCATCGTCATCCTTCACCACATAAATCTGCGCCACCGGGCCGAAGAACTCTTCGAAATAGGCCGGGTTGTCGCGGGTGATGTTAGTCAGAATCGTCGGCTCGAAGAAGTTGCCTTTACTCTCCAGCGGCTTGCCGCCAAAGTGCAGCTTCGCGCCGTTTTTTACCGCGTTATCAACCTGTTTGGTCAACGTCTCCAGCGCGTCTTTCGACGACAGCGGGCCAAGCTGAGTTGAGGCATCCATCGGATCGCCCACCTTCACCTTGCTGAAGGCGTCAGTGAATGCGCTGAGGAATTTATCGGCGATTTTCTCATGCAGAATAAAGCGTTTTGCCGCGGTGCAGACCTGCCCGGCGTTGTTCAGTCGCGCCTGCACGCCAATTTTCACTGCTTTGTTGAGGTCGGCGTCGTCCAGCACCACGAACACATCGTTACCGCCCAGCTCGAGGGTCGATTTTTTAACGTGCTTCGCGGCCTGCGCGGCGACCACGCTGCCCGCTTTTTCGGAACCGGTTAGCGCGGCCCCCTGAACACGCGGGTCGGCGATAATATTCGCCACCTGATCGGAGGAAATAAACAGGTTGGTCCATGCCCCGTCCGGCGCGCCTGCTTCGCGCACCAGATGCGCAAAGGTCTCGGCACATTGCGGAACGATACTCGCATGCTTCGCCAGCACCGGGTTACCGGCAGCCAGGTTCGGGGCCAGTACACGCATCAACTGGTAGTACGGGAAGTTCCATGGCTCCACCGCCATAATCACGCCAATCGGGTGATGCTCGACCCATGCGTCACCAAACTCGGTTTTATACGGTACCGGTGCCAGGAATTGCTTCGCGTTGTCCGCGTAGTAGCGGGCGATCTGCGCACAAAGCTTCACCTCGCCACGGCTCTGTTCGATAAGCTTGCCCATCTCCTGACTGGCGATTTTCGCCAGTTCCTCGACGCGGCTGTCGATAAGATCGGCCAGCTTATGTAAGACGGGCAGACGCTGGCTGATATCACCTTTTGCCCACTCTGAGTGATAAAGCGCATCGGCTTTTTGCAACGCGGCCTCAATATCCTTGTCGCTGTGTGGGGTGTACTCTTTAATAAGTTGGTTGTTAGCAGGATTTACTGTCTGATAGGCCATATCTCGCTCCTGGTTAAGTGATGAAAGCAGTCAAAAATGCCATTCAAAGTATTAAGAGTAGTTGAGATATCTGGCTTAGGGAGAGAAACGGAGTGTTCTGATGAGACACGGCGGACTTTTAAGAAAAGGGAAGGATGCCGAATCGCGAGCCCGCATTCGGCACGTTAAATTAATGCGTGAGAGTCTGTAAGTCTTCGGCTGTTAAGCCGGTAATTGTTGTCACCGCTTCACTATCAAGCCCGTTTTCCAGCATGGAACGGGCAATTCTCAATGCTTCAGCGCGGCGGCCTTCTTGTCGCCCTTCTTGTCGACCTTCCTGACGGCCTTCCTGTCGCCCTATCTGCAAACCCTCAGCTTTTCCCTCTTCGTGTAACTTCTCAGCAAGCGTCATCAGCTCCTCCTTATGCTTTGGCGAGCGTTCCGCCATTTCGCGAAAAATTGCGCTGGCGCGAGCCGCTCCGCCGTGCTGGAAAATATAGTTAAACAGCGTTTTCACCTGAGCGTCGCTAGTGTATCCCAATGCCAGAAGGGCAACCAGTTGCTCCACCAGCACAGTGAGATCCCGCTGGCGAATATGCTTTTGAATCAGTTCCAATAAGGCGATACGGCGATGCTGCATAATCTTGTCATCATCGGTGACGGTGATATCAACCAGCGGAAAATCAGTGGTATAGAGCGCTTTCGCCACGTCTGGCTGCGGGAAGAGATCCAGCCAGCACATCGGGTACGGATACGGACTTTTCTCGCCATGATAAAAGAGCATCGGTACCACTAGCGGCAGGGTTTTATGCCCGGCTTCAAGATGCCGCTGTATCGCGGAAACCGTGTAACGCAATAAGCGAAATGCCATCAGTTCATCGGGTGTGCTTTGATGTTCAATGACGACATAAATGTACCCCTGCCCATCCTGAGTTTGCACTGACCACAACACGTCGGAGTAGCACTTATGTAAATCCTCTTCGATAAAACTCTCGGATTCCAGTTTGAGCGTAGCCAGGTCGCATAGCTTGCGTAATGGCGCGGGTAGATGAATGTCGAGGAAATCCCGTGCGGTATCAGGCTGATGAAGAAACTGTTTGAACACCGTGTCATGTGGCGTCGTGCTGTTGTTATTTGCCATGGCTATCCCTTGCCTGTTGTAAAAGTGACGGGACTCTAACGCAGGTCTGAAGAGGCTTCACCCGGCAATGTCAGCCTCTGCGTAACGCCTCGCAAAAGGTTTTTCATCGCCTGCAACGGCGACATTTTCCCGGAAGGCTTCTCGTAAATTCACAAGCAACTTCAGCAGCTAACATGACGTTCTCGCCGTCAGGTTATATGCTTACTCCATGGAAAAACTCACTTCGCTTAAACGCGCCAAGCTGTTGGCGCTGTCGCTGCTGCTGATTGCCGCAGCCATTTTTGTTACCACGCTGATGCTGCCGCCTGCGCCGTGGGTCAGCGCACTGAAGGCTATCTCCGAAGCGGCGATGGTCGGCGCGCTGGCGGACTGGTTCGCGGTGGTGGCGTTGTTTCGTCGCGTGCCGCTGCCGTTTATTTCGCAACATACAGCGATTATCCCGCGCAATAAGGACCGAATTGGCGACAATCTTGGCCAGTTCGTACAGGAGAAATTCCTCGATACGCCATCGCTGATTGCCCTGATTCGCCGCCATGAGCCGGCGCTGCTGATTGGCAACTGGTTCAGTCAGCCGGAGAACGCCGCGCGCGTTGGGCAGAATCTGGTGAAGGTGATGAGCGGTTTTATTGAGCTTACGGATGATTCACGCGTACAGGGGCTGTTGAAACGCGCGGTGCATAAGGCTATCGATAAGGTCGATCTCACCCAGACCAGCGCGGTGATCCTTGAGAGCATGACCAAAGATAATCGCCATCAGAAGCTACTGGATTCTCTGGTGGCGCAGTTGATTGCGCTGCTGCGTAAGGAGAGCACGCGCGATGCGATCGCACAGCTGATCGTGCACTGGATGGAGCAGGAGCATCCGATCAAAGCGCGTCTGCTTCCGACGGAGTGGCTGGGCGATCAGGGGGCAGATCTGGTCGCCGATGCGGTGGACTCGGTGCTCGACGATATTACCGAAAATCGTCATCATCAGATCCGCCAGGCGTTTGATCGAGTGATTTTCCGCTTTATTGAGAATCTGAAGACGTCGCCGGAGATGGAAGCCAAAGCTGAAAATATTAAAAGCTATCTGAAAAACGATGAGGCTTTTAACCGCTATCTGGGGCAGATTTGGGCCGATTATCGCCAGTGGATTAAGGACGATATGGCCTCTGACGATTCGCGGGTGAAAACACGGATCGCCGAAGCCGGGCAATGGTTTGGCGAAACGCTGATTCACGACGCCGCACTGCGTGAGTCGCTCAACAACCATCTTGAACAGGCGGCGATGCGCGTGGCGCCGGAGTTTTCCGCCTTCCTTACCCGCCATATCAGCGACACGGTGAAGAGCTGGGATGCGCGCGATATGTCGCGGCAGATCGAGCTTAATATCGGCAAGGATTTGCAGTTTATTCGCATCAACGGCACGCTGGTCGGCGGGACGATCGGGCTGGTATTGTGGCTGTTATCGCAGATACCGGCGTTGATATAAGGGGCGGAGAATGCGGCGATGTCGGATGCGGCTAACGCCTTATCCGACCTACAGATCGCCTCCCCGTAGGCCGGATAAGGCGCAGCCGCATCCGGCAAAATCCAGGCACAATTACGCCAGCCACTCCCCCTGCTGCAACTCCAGCAACAGCAGCATCATCAGCGCCTGCGCGTACGGTACCGGGGCCATTTCGATATCACAGTAATATTGCAGATCCGGCCCTACCATCGTGCCTTTCGAGGCTTCCAGCACGATCCCGCGTTCATCAATGCGATCGCGCAACGCGCCCCATGCCCGCAACGCCGAACCGGCAACGTCAGCGTCCAGAATTCCCATCCGCACGCCGCGTAGCATGCCGTAGGCGATCCCCGCCGTGGCGGATGATTCCTGCGGCGAGAGCGGATCGTCCACCAGGGTGTGCCACATGCCGTTTTCAGCCTGCATCTGGCACAGAGTTTTCACCTGCCGCGCCACAACCTGCGAGAGATAGCGCTTCACGCTGGCGTCCAGGCTGTCGCCGAGCAGGTCGATAAATTCCGGGATGGCGACAGTGATCCACGCATTGCCGCGTGCCCAGAACGCGCCGGAAAAATGATGCTGGCCGATGAACGTCCAGCCGTGATACCACAAGCCGCTGGCCGGTTCGCTGAGATAGCGGGTATGCAGCAAAAACTGATACGACGCCTCGTCAATCAGGTCTTTACGCTTAAGGACCACGCCCGCCGAGCCGAGGAACAGGCAGGTCATAAACAGCGTGTCATCCCACAAATGCCCGGTGTTTGGTTGCTCTTTGACGACGTGCTGAAAACCGCCCTCCTCCGTTTTTGGCAGCGTTTGCAGCAGCGAATCCGCCCAGTCGTTGACGACCTTCAGCAGATCTTCGCGGCCCGTGTGCCCAGCCACCAGCGAGAGCGCGATCATCGGCGCGGTAGTGTTAATTTGTACCGCAGGCAGGCCCTTCGCCAGTTGCCCTTCATACCAGGCCAGAATCGACTGCTGCAACCCGGCATCATTCTGCGATAGCGCGTACTGCCAGAAGCCATACAGCCCGACGCCCACTTCCCATTCCCACTCTTCGAAGTTGATGGCAAACCCTTCGCCGCTGCTCACTTCGCCGATATTTTTCAGGCGGCAGAAGCCCTGCACGACCTGTTCCAGAATTTGATGTAATTCAGCGCGGCGCATTATGCGGCTCCTGCATGTAAGGAAGTTAAATGGGTCAGCAGACGCTGCGCTCGCGCGCGAAGCCCTGCGTCATCCGCCAGCTGCGACAGTGCGAGCAGGCTGGGAGAAGCGCCTTCCTGCGCGGCGACGTTCACCGACCAGTACGCCAGGCGCTGCGCAGCAATCTCCTGCTGCTCGCGCCCGAGGCGGCCAGACGCAGTGAAGCATTCATCGCGGAACATCTGCCCGGCGAGATACTGCGCGGTGTGGAAGCTTAAGGCACTATTTGCGCTGGTAAACCACATGACGTCATTGCCCAGTTCATCAAACCAGTAGCGATAACCCAACACCGCCGAGCGCACGCGACGCCACAGCACCGGCGCAAAGCGTTCGCCGTGATAGTCATGCCATACCCACAGCAGTGAAATAAGCGCAGAACTTGAGCCCTCTTCCCTGGCGCTAACCCGCTGCAACAGGCGCACCAGCAGCCCTTGCGCTTGTTCGCCTGCGTCCCCCTGGTTGAGCATCGCCAGCAGCGCACGGCCCTCATCTTCGCGAGGTGCGGCAACCGGCGGCTGATACAACGGTAGCGCGTCGTCCTGTTCATTAAGACGCGCGTCGAGCGGGGACTGCCCCTGATAAATCATGCGCAGCACAAACTGCGTTTCACGTTCGCAAAGTTCTTCAAGATGGATCAGCAGCGAGTTATCGCCCTGCTGTAAAGGCAGACGTACCTGGCAGATTTGCAGGATATTGCGGGTAAAAGGCGTGAAGCTGGCGGCTTCGGCTCCGTTAACCCACATGCGTACCCCGCCGCAAGTCGCCAGCTGAAAGGCATATTCATCGGCTTCTTCGGCATGCAGAGTAACGCGCAACCAGCACTGACTGTGGGTGGCGATGGGTTTAAACACTGAGAAGTTAACCATCCCGCTCGCGTCCGCCTGCACCCTATAGCAGGCAGGTAAGGCGCGGGAGATCGGCACGGTGCGTTGGGCAGCGTTATCATGAAATACGCGACGGCAGAATGAGCGTTGTTCCGGCCCGGCGTCGTCGGTTACCACGTATCCCGTTGAAGCATCCAGGGTTTCCCCCGTATAAAACTCAGCAAACCGCTCATGTTGCGGCGCTGAAACTGTAAAACGCATGACTGCGTCACCCGCTGCCAGCCTCATGTTCACTCCTCGCTTACTACGCTTGTATTAGCGCCGTATCATCAGGATTCAGGGGCGTTGGGGCTATGTGAGTCATCGCGGGGTTTTATGGATCTGCCTGGGGATTCACAATCCAGCGATGTGCGGGGAGACAAATGAGATTTTCATCACATTTTGCTGGTTGCCGTAGGGGATGAAAACGGCGCGGATCGCATTTATTCCGCGATCCGCTGTTTTTCAATGTGATCTTAGTCACGCTTTTAGCTGAGTCAGTTGATGATGCAGGCTGTCTGCCAGCGCCCGCACGCGCGAGGCGTCAAAGATAACGTGCATGCCCGGCGATGCCTCTGGGTGCTTCGCGCAAAACGTGTCCATTTCGACGGCGCAGCGGTAAAGCTCCTGAATATTCACCTGACAAATCTCGCGCATGCTCCAGTGATTCTCCACCACCGTGGCATAATGCAGGGTAAAAAAGGCCTTTTGCGCGTGCATAAACAGCTGGCAGTAAAGGGCAAAGCCCTGCCACTCTTCCTGCCAGCGGCAAGCCAGCGCATGGGGGAAAGACGCGCGCTGTGCAAAACTCAGCGCCTCGGCCTGAAGCGTTTGCGCCTCCTGCCAGGCTTCATCTTTCTCTTTAGCAATCAACGACAAATTGCGCCCGGCGGTCGCGACATCATTCGGGCTAAAGGCGATATCACGCTCGGAACCCGGCAGCCAGTGGTTACGGTTAAGCTGGCCGTAAAGGCTCCACACCCCCTGCCCGTAGCTTTCCGGCACCTGGCTGTGGCGATGGAAAACGTGGTCGCGCACGTAAATGGCGCGATAGAGTACCTGCCCGGCCTGCTCTAACAGAGTTTGAAATTCAGCGAACGTCTCGTCGTCCGGGCGCCAGCCATAACATTCATCCAGCCAGTGCATCATCAGCGAGGTGCGGGTTACGGCTTTTTCCGGGTGCGCCAGCAGCTGGCTACAGGCGACCAGGTTACACTCGCTCAACGTGCCCATAATCCAGTGATTATCCACGCCTTCCCAGCTGGCTTTGCACACCGCGCCGCGAATCGCCGGATTCCCCCGGCACCACAACAGACGCCCCTGCAATTCGTCGATGCGCGGAAACGGGAAAATACCCCAACCCACCTCTTCGCCAACCAGATCGAGATCGACCCACACGTCGCGATTTTGTACCGATTGCAGCGCCGGGTTATTGGGAAAGTTGGGCCAGAAACGCTCCGGGGTGATTTTAATCGAGACAGAAACGGTTTCCGGTAACGTGCTCATCGCTTCCAGAACGTTGCTGATATCGTGATTGCCCGCCGGAAACGCGCGCAGCACCAGATGCTTGCCTTCGCGCATCACCGCCCGCGCCATCGCGCTGAAGCATTGGCTGTAGAGCGATAAACTGCGCGGATCGATATGAGGGGAAGGATCGTCATGCCCGGTCAGTTCCCAGTTCGGGCGCGAGATAGGCAGCAGGCCATCGGTGTTAGAGAGCGCCACCAGCAGCCCACTCATTAGCGGAATGCGCTGACACAGCAGCGTCATTTTGTCCGCCAGGTAGCGACACCAGAACTCCGCGTCGAAATGTACGCCGCCCTTTTTATTCAGGAGTTCAGGATGCGCCGCCAGCAGGTCAACGGGAAAACTCAGCTCTTTAGCTTGCAGGTAAAATTTCAGGCCATGCTGCTGGCAGAAACCCGCCAGGCGGTTGAGGTAAACACACCGGGCGCGCTGATGGCTGGAGAGGCCATCATTGTATTGATGCGGCGTGAACCCTTTTGGTGAAACCAGTTTGTCGAACAAATTGGCCTGGCCGACAATCACCGTATTGAAGTCGTGATTGATGGCCCACTTCACTAATTCACAGGCTTTATCCCAGTTCCAGAACTCCTGGTTATTGAGTTCCAGTGCGCGCGTTTGCCACATCGTCCTTCTCCATCCATTGCGGGGGAGCTATTCTAAGCACAAACGCAGCGCAGCGTCTGGGACCGGAAGTGCGCTACTTCACAATAAAACGCGTTGCCTGGAAGCAGTTCAAAATTCGGTGTACCAGAAACACCATGGTGAGCGTTCCTAATAACGAAACGGTAACAGACGTCACGCGGTACATGTCACTGAAGACCAGATCCTGATCCGGTTGGAGGTTCTGGCCGAACATGATGCCGATGGTGGTAATGCTGGCAAAACCGACGCCAGCGCCCACTTTTTCCATCACGTGCATTCGCGCGCTGAATGCCAGGCCCAGCCCAATCAGCGGCATCATCAAAATCATGTGGCAGCTGTGATCGTACAAAATCAGCTGCACCACCAGAATATACAGGCATGAAAGCACCACACCGACCACGCGCCACAGAGAACTGACCACGGAGCCGCGATAGTGCATGGGGAAGAGAATTAAGATCCCCGCCATCAGCGCCGACAAGGAGTCCTGCAAGTCGCTTATCTGAAAGACGATAAACAGCATCGTTGCCACCGTACCCGACAGCAGCGATTCATGACGCACGCGCGCGGCGTCTTTTTCAATCAGCGGCGGCAGCTTACGTGGTTCGACATCGGGAATGAGATAGTGGAATAAAGCGCTCAGCGCCACCGCCATGACGCTGGCTTCCATATTGGAGAACAGCAGCGTATGCCAGTTGGTGGTCGGGTAGCTCATAAAATTGAGCATTACGCTCTGACACACCACGCCCATCGAGCCGAACAGGAACAGCGGCCCCTTGCTCATAAAACGGAAACGCATTACATACATGCCGAAAACCACAACGGTCATAATCAGCGGCCATTCAATCAAATAGCCGACGATAATCACCATTTCGATGCAGTTCAGCACCGCACTGAGCAAAAACTGCCGCGCGATATGACCGTTAAAGACCGGCACAAGCGACACCAGCAGAATGGGGAAGACGACAAAGAACACGCCATATTGGGTATCGAAAAACGTCGAAATGCTCAGCGCCGTCATGCCGGTGAACACGGTACGCAGGGTCTGGCGAAAATCATTCGCCGTGTAGACGATATTGCCGTGCGGCGTGAAGACCTGAGCGAGTGTTTTAATAGACATAGTGCAACAGGCTCACAAGATGAATTTGCGCCCCGGAGAAAAAGCGGGCGAACGGTCCATCGCTGTTATAAAGCTGAACGGTGGCGCGGGCGCCGGTCGGCAATGTTTGCGCAAGCGGTTCATCCAAAGCCACGTGAATGCGCATACGCTGAGCATCACGCACCCAACGCGTGGAGGTATCCGGCTGGGAAAGCTGGCCGTTTACCGCTTCCTGACCGGCTAAGATCCCGGCGTCGCTGCTGGTCACTTTTGCGCTAAAGACTTTGCCGGGTAGTGCATCAAACACCACGGCAGCATCGGTGCCAGTTTTGGTGTGACGCAGGCTTTTCTCGCGAAAATCGGCGACGATGTCCGTATGTTCGTTCACTACCGCCATCACCGCCGTCCCGGCGCTGGCATACAGACCAGGGCTTAATTGCAGGTTACTGACCGTGCCATCTTCTTCAGCGCGGATTTTCGTCCAGCCAAGATTAAGCTGCGCCTCTTCCAGCGCATTCTGGTATTTCTGAATGGTGACGTTGCGATGGTTATCGCGCTCACCGCGCTGAATTTGCAGGTTATGAATGGACGCGTTAAGCGCGCTTACTGACTGCTCACTGGTCTGCCAGGTGGTACGCACCTTATCAAGATCCGACTGCGAAACATTCTGCATCGTGCTTAAACGCTGGTAACGCTCATAGGTCACGCGATCGTTGCGGGCGGTAAACTGGGCAGTTTTCAGATTCGCCTGCGCGGCAGCGATTTGCGCATCCAACTGCTGGTTGCTCAGTTTCGCCTGTTCCAGCGCAATCTGCGCGGCTTCCACCTTGTTCACAAACGGCGTCGGATCGAGTTCATACAGCAGGTCGCCCTTCTTCACCTGACTGTTGTTGTGCACGTAAACGTGGGCAACATAGCCGGAGACGCGCGAAGAGATGGGCGTCACCACACGCATCACCGTGGAATCCGGCGTGAGCGGGATCCAGATATCGGCGATAATAAAATAGACAAACATCAGCAGGAAAGAGGCAATACTGACCCTTACCCAGCGGGCAAATTTTTGTTCTGGCGTCATCATGGTGTTAATCGGTTTTATTATTTTCTTCGCGGAGCATCCGCAAATTGCAGGCAATGAGATTCAGGGTTTCGCTGAACAGAGCGATCTGTTCCGGCGGGATGTTTTCGGAAACGCGGGTCTGCAAATCTTCGATAACGCGCGTTAGCCGTTGCAGCACCGCCTGTCCTTCCGGCGTGAGCGTCAGCAGACGAATGCGCTTGTCATACGGCGACACTGTGCGCAGCAGATAACCATGCTGTTCCAGCAGCGTCAGCGTGCGCATTAGCGGCGGCAACTCAATACCCTGCACTTCCGCCAGTTCGCTGACTGACACATTGTCGCCCAGTTGCTGAAGCTGCATCAGCACCGTCCAGCTCGACTGCGTTAACCCGGTGTCGGTGATCGCCCGATCGATGATGCCCCGCCACTGGCGAACGATCATCGCCATCCGCATCCCCATCGGCCTGCGGGCAAACAATTCATCTTCAGTCATGGCGAACTCCTCAGTTAATACCTTGAGGAAGATAATACTTATCATGGTAAGTATCAAGAAACGGCGGAGTGGATAGCATTGAATGTGAAAAATAACGGGGATGGTGCGGGGTTTTTCCCCTCACCCTAACCCTCTCCCGCAGGGAGAGGGGATTGATTGTGCATGTCATACAGAACTGAGCAGGTTTTCTCCCTCTCCCTGCGGGAGAGGGCCGGGGTGAGGGGCCTGTTGTCACCGATAATCATCCCTGCTCAGCCCTACATCTTTCAGCTGCGCATCGCTCATCTTGTCGAGCACGCGGCGCGTACGCTCGCGGTCGTACCATTTTCGTAGCGCCTGCCACAGCCACACCAGCCCGATAAACGGCCTTTTTGAACGGTTTTCGTAAAATTCCATATCGCACCTCCACGCGTTGCCAGAGGCTTTATCTTCGCCAAAAAGCACACCTGCAATACAGATTCACAAATAACTTTTCTTTAACATACAGATGGTCTAAAACAGGATCTGCACGGCGCTTTTCACCCCCATCTGTACTGGTCCTGCGATCTGTATGGTGACACTGAGGAATACAGCATGACGCGTTATCAACATCTGGCCAATCTTCTGGCGGAACGTATTGAGCAAGGGTTGTATCGCGCGGGCGAGAAGCTGCCCTCGGTGCGCACATTGAGTCAGGAGCATGGCGTCAGCATCAGCACCGTTCAGCAGGCGTACCAGACGCTGGAAACGCTGCGGCTGATCACACCGCAACCGCGCTCGGGCTATTTCGTGGCATCGCGTAAAGCACAGCCGCCGGTGCCAGCGATGAGCCGCCCGGTGCAGCGCCCGGTGGAAGTTACCCAGTGGGATCAGGTGCTGGAGATGCTGGAAGCGCGTCGCGATAAAGAAACGATTCTCTTTGGCGGCGGCTCGCCGGACGTCACCCAGCCCAGCCTGAAACCGCTGTGGCGCGAGATGAGCCGCGTGGTGCAGCACCATCCGACGGAAATTCTGAACTACGACGAGCTGGCCGGGCGACGCGAGCTGCGCGAACAGGTGGCGCGCCTGATGCTGGATGGCGGGTCAACCGTGACCGCCGACGATGTGGTCATCACCAGCGGGTGTCATAGCGGGTTGTCGATTGCCCTGCTGGCGGTGTGTAAACCGGGCGATATCGTCGCCGTGGAATCGCCGACTTTTTACGGCACCATGCAGTTGCTGCGGGGTTTTGGCATTAAAGCGATTGAAATCCCGACCGATCCCGAAAGTGGTATCAGCATCGAAGCGCTGGAACTGGCGCTGGAACAGTGGCCGATCAAGGGCGTGATTCTGGTGCCCAACTGCAATAACCCACTCGGTTTTATCATGCCGGAAGCACGTAAACGCACGGTGCTGGCGCTGGCGCAGCGCCACGATATTGTGATTTTTGAAGATGATATTTACGGCGAGCTGGCGATGGAGTACCCGCGCCCGCGCACCATTCATTCGTTTGATATCGATGGCCGCGTGCTGCTGTGCAGCTCGTTTACCAAAACCGTGGCGCCGGGCCTGCGGGTAGGCTGGATTGTACCGGGCCGCTATCGTGACCGGGTGATGCACATGAAATACGCATCAAGCGGCACTACCCCGCCCGCCACGCAGCTCGCCGTGGCAACCTTTGTACGCGAGGGTCACTATCACCGCCACGTCCGGCGCATGCGGCAGATTTATCAGAGCAATATGGAAACCTACACCTGCTGGCTGCGCCAGTATTTTCCCTGTGGGATTTGCGTCACTCGCCCGCTCGGCGGCTATATGCTGTGGGTCGAGCTGCCAGAGATGGTGGACATGGTGTGCGTCGCCAAACAGCTCTGCCGCCTGAAGATTCAGGTGGCGCCAGGTTCGCTGTTTTCCGCCTCAGGAAAATACCGTAACTGTGTGCGCATTAACTGCGCGCTCCCGACCACCGAGAAGCATCGGCGGGTGATGGAACAGCTCGGCGAGGCTGTGCATCGGGCGATGGATCAGGACGCAAAGGCGTAATCAATGTCCTGGAGTTTACAGTCGATAATCCCGACGCGCACAAGCGTGGCGTCGGGCCCCACGGCGGTGAACGGCACGTGATAGGCGTCGTCTTCAATCGTCACTCTGCCAAAGCTTAAATTGGGCGTCAGCGTGCCCAGCATTTTCTTTTCAATCTGCCAGTAGGGAAAACGGCTTTTCAGGTAATCTTCCTGCACCAGATTTTTAGCCTGCCGGGTCAGGCTACGACGGCATTCCGTCGCCGATTCGCTCTCCTGAATGGGAAGCAGGAGAAATAAAACGCCCACCGAGAGGGCCAGCAGAATCGGAACCCGGAGCGTATTACGCAGTGCTTTTCTCATCAGCTTGTTCCTGAAACGCAGCAAATAACCATTTGATTGTGCAGGTTATAATAAGGCACTTTTTCTCAAGTTCATGGCCGCTTATGTATTGTTGAGTAAGGTTATTCATCAGTAATCAGCAAGATGTTGTAGTGGCTACGAACGGCCAGGTAGAAACACAACATATTGACCTTCATGATGGATGGTGACAGGATGAAGCCATGAACCGTATCGTCGTCTCCACCTCACGTCACACTCGCTGGTGGCTGCCTTTCTAAAGGCGGCACGGATACTCTCATCCCATTTTTATAGCCGCCGAAAGGCGGCTATAACATTTCAGGGGCGCCTTTCGGCTGATTAAGCCAAGGAGCTTCATATGAACAAACCTACGATTCTCACCGGCGACCGCCCCACCGGCCCACTGCATTTAGGTCATTACGTCGGTTCGCTGCGCCAGCGCGTGGCATTGCAGCACGACCATCAACAGTTTGTATTGATTGCCGACCTGCAGGGGCTGACGGATAACGGCAGTAACCCGCAGAAAATTCACGATAATATTCCGGAAGTGCTGGCTGACTATCTCGCCGCAGGCATCGATCCTCGCCTCACCACGATTTGCCTGCAATCCGCCCTACCCGCGCTGGCGGAACTTACCGTGCTGTATATGAACATCGTCACCGTCGCGCGCGTTGAGCGTAACCCGACGGTCAAAAATGAGATTGCCCAGAAAGGGTTTGCCCGCTCATTGCCGGTCGGATTTATGGTCTACCCCATCAGCCAGGCGGCGGATATTACCGCCTTCAAGGCCGGGCTGGTGCCGGTAGGCGATGACCAGTTGCCAATGATTGAGCAGACTAATGAGATAGTCCACAAGATGAATAGCCTGCTGAGCACGCCGGTGCTGCGCCATTGCCAGGCGATGCTCAGCCAGACCAGCCGCCTGCCGGGCATCGACGGTAATGCCAAGATGTCGAAATCGCTCGGCAACACGCTGACCCTTTCCGCCAGCGAGGAAACGATCCACAAGGCCGTCAGCGCGATGTACACCGACCCCAACCATCTGCGGGTGAACGATCCGGGGCGCGTGGAAGGCAACGTGGTATTCACCTGGTTGGATGCGTTTCATCCAGATCCGGCGAAAGTCGCGGCGATGAAAGCGCACTATCAACAGGGCGGGCTCGGCGATCGCGTTTGCAAGAACGAACTGGAAACCTGTTTACAGGAGTTGATTGCGCCGATGCGCGAACGGCGAAACACGTTTATTCAGGATAAAGGTGCGCTGAGGGCGATATTGCGTGAAGGGAGTGAGCGAGCGCGGGAAGTGACGCAGGCGACGCTTGAGGAGGTAAAGCGCGGGCTGGGGCTGCCGATGCTGGGTTGAATATGGCACGTTTTGCGAGCATCATCGCCAATAATGACGTAAATAGGTAACCCGACCATGCCTGGAGCACAGTTCCTCAGCCAAAAAGTTCTGGCAATGAAAACCGCGAAATACGGCGATGACATCACGTTAAACAAGCCGCTGCTGGTGCTTTATGCCCTCTCGCAATACAAAAAAGGGCATGGCTGCTTGTTTGATTACGCCAGCGAGGTGAAGCCCAATCTTCGTGATCTGTTGAAGCGCTATGGGCCTGAACGTAACGCTTATGCCACTGATATGCCGTTCTGGCGTTTGCGTCACGATGGTTTTTGGCAGCTCAAAAATGCAGAGCTTTGCTCTTCACAGGGTACTCGTGAACCAAAAGAGTCGGAGCTTAAGACGTTCCAGGTGGCTGGCGGGTTCGATGATGCCAGCTTTACATTTCTGAAGCAGCATCCCTCGTTTATCGATACGTTAGCCTTTGATGTCGCACGCGCATTTATTCCTGCGCAGCATCAACAAGCGTTAATGAAAGAGCTGGGGTTTAGCGCGCATAAGATGCCTGAACCCTCCAGTAAGATTACGATTATTCAGCGCGATATCGCGCTTTTAGAAAAAGACGCCTCTCTGGATGCGACAACGCGTCAACGTTTGATCAACGCCCGTCTGGGTCAGGGCCAGTTCCGCTCTGGCTGCCTGAATCTCTATCCAGCCTGCCCGGTCACTCATTTCGCCTTTCAGCCTTTGCTACGCGCCAGCCATATCAAACCGTGGACTGACTGTGCGACATCTACGGAGAGACTGGATCCGTTTAATGGGATCATGTTGGCCGCGCATATTGATGTGTTGTTTGATGGGGGTTGGATCTCCTTTGCCGACCAGGGTGATGTTATTGTCAGCAATCGGCTGGATTATGAAACGTATAAGGCGTTGAATTTGCCGGGGAGGATTAGTCCGTTTCCGGAGAGATCGCTGGAGTATCTGGAGTGGCATAGGTGTGTGGTGTTTGAGGATTAGGAGGTATTGGTGCGAAGGCCGGACTCAAATATCGGCATAAAACAATGTTAAGTAAAGATTTTTTAATATAAAAACAGATTTATGCCCCCATTTGTGCCCCCACTTTTTTTTCTTACCATCGGTAAAAAAGACGAGTTTTTAGCCATTTGTAATCAAAGCACAATTTTTATATCCCCGGTTAGGTTCCGTGCAACGGATCCAAACCAAAAGTCCTCAACACCCAAAATTACTTTTTCTTTAGAAAAGCGTGCACACTGTTCACTACCACATAATTAACTTTAATATCAATAAAATAGAAGTTAACAATATGGTGTAGAGTGAACAGTAAACTCTACATTCATTGAAAAGAAAAAACCCGGCGTATGCCGGGTCAGTTATACGTTAATTGGTTGCTTGGCCATCGCACTTAGGTAGCCAGTCAGCATTGCTTTCCTCTCTGAGTGCCAGATTGGTCTGCATTCCCTGATTGGTCCGCCGCTTCTCGTACTGCAGCCCATACTCTTTCAGCATTAACGGCAGCCCCTTGCCAAACATGGTCAGACTGAGCGTATTTTTATAGCCGTTGGCTTCCATGTAGACCAGATAGGCATGGTAAAGGTATGTACGAGGCTGACGTGGGACAATGTTAGCGTTCCCCATAAACATTCCCGTGGTGTCAGGTAAGACTTCAAGGTATCCGCAAAAATCAAACGCTGAATCAGCATCACGTTTGATAGTGAGCGCTTCATCGGAGTTCTGCTGCGACTGAAGTAATGTCCTGGCACTCATAGGGTCACTGAAACGCTGCATAAGCTGACGAACAATCACTGCCAGCTCGCTGGCAATCTTCTCTTTGAGCTGAGTATCACGTTCCTCCGGGGCTATCTGGTCGGGGAAATGCAGGATCACCCTTCGACGTGAAACTCCACCACTACGATCAGTGAAACGCATCGGATTATTGTTCACAGCCAGGATAACCGCCGGGATGTGGGTTGAATAGGCGTTCTGATATTTGGGATCAACAGATACCGCATCGCCGCCAGTGATGGCTTTTAGTCCGGCCCCGTCACCGCTCCACTTTTCCTGATCGGGAAGTCGAATCAGTGAAAAACCTATTAACGCAGCTCGTTCTCTTGGCGACTCAAGCATTTCAATTGTTGCCGAGGTAGCGTTATCTTCACCCGCCAGCATGGTTGCTATTTCAGCAAGAATACTCTTTCCACTTCCGCCAGGGCCAGTGACCTCCAGAAACAGCTGCCAGTCATAACGGTTAGCCAGCACCATAAACAATGCAGCCAGAATAATGTCCCTCTTTTCAGGATTAAAACCTGCTGCACGATCCAGCCAGCGCCAGAATGCCGGGGCATGGGTTTCCAGTGACTCGCCGTCAACGGGCTGCGTGTAATCCACCTCGCACAGCGTACGTAACCAGTGCTTCTTATCGTGCGGGCTGAACAATCCTGTCCGGGTATCGAGCACACCGTTGCGAAATCCGATAAGTTGCCGCGCCGGATTCTGTTGTTGCGGAACGATCAGTTTGAGGGTTTCCACGAGAGATGCAATTTTCGCGGATGAAAAAGGTGCGTCGAGGCGCTGAAACAGCGCAGCGACATCACGGGCAAAATCGGCGTAATAGATAACTTTCCAGGCCCCCGCCTCATAGCGTGAAAGAAGCTGCCCGTTCGGGTCTACTGCCAGTGAATTTTTATAGTGATCCACTACCCTCTGCGCTTTTTCGCTGACGCTCAGAGCGGTAAATTCAGCTTCGCTCATTGTGTCGAAAGGGCTGGCAATAGCTGGTTTTATTACTTCATAAATTGCCAGCCGGGTGGCTTCTTCGCCGTTCTGCGTGAATGCATCGTTCCAGTCACCATACACAGGTGGGAGCGCCATTGTGCAATTGCAGGCCCTGGCAGCAGCTTCGCCCCTTGTTTGCCCCGCACCGTTGAGATCGCGGTCAGCAGCAATAATTATCTGGTGCGTTGGGTACTGACTGCAGGCAATGCTCGCCAGGGAAAGGAAATTGACGGATGAAAAGGCCACCATGACAGCATCGCCAGTCAGATGGTTGATAGTGAGTGCGGTAGCATATCCTTCCGCTATCCAGAGCCGTTTGGCTGCTTTGGCAGTGCCTTCAATCAGGTAAAAGGCATTCTTAACCTGACCGCCTTTAAGGAAGCATTTGCCCCCATCAGCGTTGATTAACTGCAGATTTACCAGCTCTCCATCTGCATACAATGGAACGATAAGATCTCCCGCGCGAAATGCCACACCACCGACTTTATGCATGGCGGTTAATTCCCGGCAAGGCAGTGCAGTAAGCCCTTTACTCGTCAGATAGGCATTGCCAGTGGTCTGACGGGACTTATCAAACAAACGGGAAGCCAGCACTGCTGCAGCTTTTTTCCCGTCCTCTTTTTCAGGAGAACCAGATTCAAGCATTTCCTGAGATACTGGCGGCAGGTTTCCGGTAATGCCGTTTATTCTGTCTGCCGCTTCACTAATGCCTACATCCAGTACTTTACTTACTAGCGCCAGGCCATCACCTGCCCCGCACTGGTTACAGAACCACGTTCCCCGCCCTTCCTGGTCATCAAATCGAAAGCGGTCTTTCCCGGCACAGACCGGGCAGGGCTGGTGCCGATTTTTCAGTACTTTTACGCCCAGCGCGGGTAAAATTCTTGACCAGTGACCACGAGCTGCTTTCTCAGCCTGGCTAACTTTCATTCCTGACATTGTGCGGCCCTCCTTAGTGCAGCGCTGGTTTGTTGAGGTGACGGGAACAAAGTTCATCCATGACCGTCATTCCGAGCAATGAGAGAACCGGACAGGCTTTAAGCGGCCCCGACTCCATCAGATCCGAAAGCAACGCGCAGGCAATTTCCAGCCCTCTTTGCTGCCCATGCTGGCGCAGATAGAACCCTTCCAGCTCGCGGGCTATGGCATCTTCAAGTTCAGCGAGCGTCAGGCCGGAATAACGTTCCTGATGATTGCTGAGAGCCAGCCAGGCACAGGCAACGGCACGGCGATACAGAGCGGCACGAAGTGCCAGATGAGATTCACAGCATTTCATCAGGCCACCTCCGCATTCATCAGGTCGTCATGGCAGCGTTGCACCACTCCATCCAGTTGCTCTGTCATCAGATAGATGAGGGAAACCAGTTGTTCGCATTGGGCACCTCCTGGCTTTTCATAACAGTCCTGCAGGGCTGCCATGCCAGTTACATACTCACCCACATTGCGTAAATGTTTCAGCCTTACAACATCGTCGTAGGAGATCTCAAACTGGTTCATAGCATCACCTCCCCGGCAGGCAGGCGTGCAGAGAGGGAGAGCACATAATCACGGACCAGCGAAAGACGCGCGGAACGCTCATCGCAGGCTACAGTGCGAAGCATACAAATGCGGGGTTGAGTGTCAGTACGGCGGATTGCGGCAAACACAAAGACATATTGCGGGTATGACGGGGTGAGGATTGTAGCCATGATGGCAGCCTCCAATAAGTAGCGGTTATTGCTACCACCGGAAACGCCAATTTCACTGGTGGCAGCCCGAACGGGGTTGGCGTAACCGGCCTTATTGGAAACCGGCCAGCCCGAAGGCTGCCCCGCCCGGACTGCCATTATCTTGAATGAACCACGGTGTACACACAAACACCACAGCCCGGAAAATGGGTGTGCCTGAGCTACGACGTAAAAAAAGACGCAAGGCGCGTCAGTTGTCGCCAATAAGTTACACGGAACGCCAATTCCGGCTGCCGATTTTGCGACAGCAGAAAAACTATACCTGGAAATGACGGCAGTAAGCAAGCCAGAAAAAAGGGATTTAATGTATTCAGGTATCATCATGCATCACATCCCCGCCCACGGGCGCTGATACGGTCCGCCATCCATGCGCTGACCTCAGACTGTGCCCAGGCGACATTTTTACCGCCAAGCGGGATCTGCTTCGGAAACGCATCGCGGCTGATCAGTTCGTAAATGGTCGAGCGAGACAACCCGCACAAGTGCATCACCTCAGGCAGGCGTAAAAATCGTTCATGCTGGTTCGGTACAGGAAATAATGGCGAAGCCGGAGCTGGCGCAGAAACAGAAATATTGTGCATCATCTACCCTCTTTAATATCCACAACAGTCCGGATAAATTCATCCGGATTCAGGTAGTTCCTTATTATGTATATATAACCCGCTTGCGCACGCATTATTTATTTAGCGTCAAATATTGATTTTATGGAACTTAAAATCCGGTAAAACCATATAAAACGACATAATAAACACCATGTCAGAGAACTATAAATACAGGAGTATTAATAGGAACTAACATTCATCAGAATATTTATTACCCCATGAGTCATTACACGTAATGGTGCTGCCTCCAGAGTCCACACAGCAAGGCTTCACAACTTTTGTAGATGCCTTAATGGCAGACCCCAACCCCCGGACATATGTAGGAATTGCATTTAGCTCACAAACATTGGCCCTGCATAAAAATCCTGGTATTAAATAATCTAAATTTAAAGCTAAAAATATATCCAAATAAATCCATAAAGAACCGGGTAGCTCTAGTTTTATAAAAATAAGTATGAAATGCAACACCATATCCAGAGGCGAAACTGTTAATTCCCGGCAATAACAGGCAGTGTATTTCAGTGCCTATCGAATACTACTGAATAAGGATGAATAGTGGTGAGGAGCAAAAAACAAATAGCTATGAGGAATAAAAAACCATCCATTATGAAAAAATACCATAAATAACTTCATTCTTATGTGAACAGTTATGAACAGTCGATGAATACTACCCTGTCAACCCTTCACATTTTAACTTACTGTATTTTCTATTTTTTTACTCAAGTGAATAGTAGTGAATAGTTAAAGTAAGACTGAAACAGATTCAGTTAAATGAGGCCTTTCCTGGCTAGCCAAAAGAAGTCTTTGTCTTGTCGCTCGCACAATGACGTTCAATGGCAGCTTTGTATCCATGACAGCACAATTGACACCAAGACAAACAACAAGGTGCTGACATGACTATCCCAGAACAAAATAATAACCAAACTCCTGACATATCTATCCCTGCAGCGACGTTAAAGGCGCTTGAGAAAGTGAATGCCACCAAATCTGCATGGCTTGAAGCACGTCGTCAGCAGAAAGCGGCAGCGGATAATATTGCGACAATCCGCCAGCGCCGCGCTGAAATGGAAGCCACGACAAACGCCCTGAATGAGGAGTGGCGCACGCTGTTTCGTGAAAGTCAGGGTGTAGTCTCAAAGGAAATGAAAAAACTGCGTACGGAAATTGCGCTGGGGCGTGAAACGCTTGAGGATTTTGATGAACTGCTGGTAGCTCAGGAAAGCGAAAATGCCTTATTACCGCAGGAAGCCGGGAAATTAGCCGGACAGTACATCAGCGCGCACAACACCCTTGTGGAAATTCGCGCAAAGCAAATCTGGGAAGACTTCATGCAGTCGCATGGTAAAGTGTTAATCCAGACACTGAGCTTGCTCAAAACCACAATGGGGCGGGAAGCCAGTGCCGTTGTGGGTGTGGTGAATTCAGTTAATGACTCGGACACAGTACTGAAAGACTTTATTCACAAACATATCACCAGACCGGCTCTTACTAACGCTGCGATGCCGGAACAGGACCCTGTGTTTAAACTGGCGGGCGTTGCACCGGATTATGCGGCCCGTCTGGATTTCAGTAATCAACCCTCTCCGGCAGCTATTCATAAAATGAAGGTTCGTCAGGAACGGGCTGAGAAGGAGAAATCAGTATGACGGCCCGGGCCACTCCTGCGCAGGCGCTTACCAGTTTTCGAAACGCCCGTATTCTGTGGGCTGGACATAGTGAGAGCCGAAAAGCCGCTGAACAACAGATAGAATCTCTCCTCACTGCCACGGAAAAACCAGCAGATTATGCCCGACAGCTCGGGTTACTGCGGGAACGACTGGATGTGCTGAAATGGCAGATTAACTGCGCTGCGCGTGAGTGTATGTACTCGCAGCATCTGCTGATGGAGGCCTGCACAGAAGACGCTCTCAGCAGTTTTATGCAGGCGAATGGAGCAGCCCTGACATCTGCACTGGCTCCGTTTCTTAAGGGGCGTGGAGGGGTTGACGTTGCGTCCCGTATGTTACGCAGTGCCCTGGTTCGCCAGCTCGCAATAACACCGCCTGAAATCGCCGGGGATTATCGTGAGATTCTGGATGAATCCGGTGTGATGCCTGACCCCAAGATGGTTCGTGACTGCCAGGGTACTTACACTCCGGCACAACATCTGCGCTTTCAGCAACGCCTGAATGACATTAACGATATGCAGGAGTGATATTAATGGCACTTAAATGTCCCGAATGCGGTACGACGGCACACGCCAGAACCTCCGCCTATGAAGCACCATCGGTTAAACGCTCATGGTATCAGTGCCAGAACCTGGAATGTTCCTGCACATTTACCGCACTCGAAAGTGTGGATACGATAATTATGAAGCCCCGGCGCAATGAAAATGTACCAGTCGAACCGGAGCAACCTGAAAAGCAGCAGAGAACGCTCAATCGCTATGGCTCCGCGTCAAAGCTGTCAGGCCGTCAGCAAATCCCTGTCTGATTAGCAAAAAACGCCCACGTAATCCCGGTCCAGTACCGGGATTTTTTACGCCTTTTCCCTGGCTGGCCTGAGAGCGCGTTAGTGCATGTCTATGGCGCATGAAAACGCATGAGTATCATGCGCCATTTTTGACGCGAAAGCCCTTGTGCGGCAGCTTCTGAGACGATTTACGGGGTGCATGAAAACCAGTCTGTTAAGCGAAGCGGGCAGGCGGGCGGGGCTGCGCGCGCAAAGTGGTTGATAGGTATCTTTAACTTGGTGGTATACTCTTAGCCTTGTTACTCATGTGTAGAGCATTTGATGTAACGAGCCGATTACTATTTCACACTATTAAGAAGGATTGGAGATGGCCAGAGGCGAATTAATGAAGAAACTTTTGGCTAGCTACGGTAATGATGATGAATTTCGTTCTGTTGCTGAACGAATCATAAATGAAGAAGAAAAAAAGAATAATAAAGTTTTGGCTAATAGCCTAAGAAGGACGCTTGAAAATAGCCGAGCTGTAGGTTCGAATTACTCATTAAAAGGATTGGAACGATTCTCTCCCATGAACGAGGCCACTAATGATTTTGTGGAACGAGTTGAACCAAGCCATTTCCATAAAGATTTAGTTTTATCTTTCGATAACGTTAGAATCCTTAAAGGGTTAATAGAGGAGTATCGTTTTGCTGAAGCTATTCGGAAGAATGGTCTATCATTACGCACGAAACTTCTTTTTTGCGGGCCTCCCGGCTGTGGTAAGACTCTAACAGCAGAAGTGTTTGCATCCACGTTAGGCTTGCCTATGTTTATCGTAAAATTAGATAAATTGATGTCATCATATTTAGGCGAAACTGCGACCAATATACGCTCAATTTTTGAGTTCGCCAACAATAAGCCTTGCGTTCTTTTTTTGGATGAGTTTGATGCTATTGCTCGCTCTAGAGAAGATAGCAATGAACACAATGAACTTAAACGAGTTGTGAACAGCTTGCTATTATTTATTGAAAGGTTATCACCTAAAGGTTTTATGATTGCAGCCACCAACTTAGATAAAAGCATTGATCCAGCTGTATGGAGACGTTTTGATGAAGTCATATGGTTTAAAAACCCTGATAAAGGAATGATTAGGAGATTTTTAAAAAGCAGATTAAAAAATATTAAATATGATTTTAATCCAGATAATTATGTTTATAAGTTAGAAAAAATGAGTTTTTCAAGTCTAGAGAGAGTGCTTAATCAAGCAATAAAATCAATGATTATTGGAAAACATAAAGTTTTGAATGAGCGTTATTTTGTCGATGCGATAAATGATGAACATCGAAGAAATAGTGGTGTTGAACAAATGCGATAATATACATGGAGTCTTATATGGCAGAGTATGAACATTTACGACTTGTTAAAATTCCTCAGCAATTAGAAAGAAGAAAAAAACCGGGATATGGTTCAGCTCCAAAACGTAACTCTCAGGAAAGAACAATACATGGAACATCTTTAATTCATCAAATTGATAGTACAGTTGCATATGTTCGAAGTAAACGTATTCCTGGAAACATTGATCCATCATTGATCATGAAGGTTAAATATGATGGGTCTGCTGCCGATGAAGACTGGTTAAGGCTTGGGTTACAGGTTCTATCTCACGACGATGATAAAACTTTAGTATTATTTTCTTCTAACGATTCACTGGCCGATTTAAAAGACAGAATTAATGCCTACTCAGGGCCTATACCCGCAAAACAAAAGAACCCATCCTACAATAATTTCGTAGGTAATTTAATTTCAATTGAAACCATTACAAGTACAGACAGAATAGGAATCCGTTTTAAAGAATCTGGTTTTAATGCCATAGATGATTTCGATGAAATGGAAAATTACATTGTCGATATTGAATTATGGGATTTTGGAGGAAGAATAGAAAGAGAAGCGAAAATTGAAACCATTAAAAACCTTATTGTTAATAATGGTGGAGATTTTCTAGATTCCTATATTGGCCCCTCAATTTCCTTATTGAGGGCACGGTGTAATATATCCGCATTAAAATTAGTATTAGAAATACCAGAAGTCTATACCATTGACTTACCCCCCATGCCAGATATGGAGACCAAAAAATACTTTAAATTTGAATTAGATGACACACCACAACCCATTAATGCATATGAAGATTTGCCAGTTATAGGTATAATTGACAGTGGATTAAACAATCATCCTTTTTTAGATAACGTAATTGTCGGAACCGTGTCTTACCTAAATGATGCTGGTCAAGACTCTTGGGGACATGGCACTTCGGTTGCGGGAGTTGCAGTTTTTGGAGACTTACGACATCAACTGGCTCAGAACCAACTGATTCGTTACGCTAGAATATGCTCGGCTAAAGTTGTAGATGATAAAGGACGTTTTCCAGACGATGTAGTAATTCCCAAATTAATGTCGCAAGCAATTAGACAGCTCCATCATGACTTTAATTGTAGGATATTCAATATTTCACTCGGTGATCCTAAAGCTCCTTTCAAGGGTGATCGAAATGGGCAATGGGCTTCAATTCTCGATGACTTAGCTAGAGATCTTGATATATTGATTATAGTTTCCGCTGGAAATGGTTCTTCTTGGGGGGCAGAACCAGAGGATGCAATTTCTGAATATCCAAACTATTTAATAGAAAAGAGAAATAGATTTCTTGAACCCGCAGGTGCAGTGAATGTATTAACGGTAGGTTCCTTATCTCATGGAGATGGATTACCTCCTGATCTAGCAGAATATGTTGGAGTCATCCCTACCGCAAGAATGGATGAGCCTTCGATTTTTACCAGATCTGGGCCGGGGATTTTAGGAATGTGTAAACCCGACTTAGTAGATTACGGCGGAACTGCGCTTTACGACACAGCCATACATAATATAAGGCCTGGTGGAGATATTCCTGAATCCGGCATATTAAGTTTAAACAATAAATTTTTAAATAGTCTTTTTACAGCTTCCTCTGGTACATCAGTTGCGGCGCCTATGGTAGCTAATAAGGCTGCATTATTGTTGAAACAAATACCAAATAGTACGGCTAACTTACTGAGAGCCTTGTTAGTAAACGCCTCTTCTCATCCTTTAGAGAATCAACAGCGCATTAATTTACTTGATGGAAAATCCAAAAATAACATCTATGGAAAAGGATTGGTAAGAGTAAAAAATTTAATCTCATCCGAAGATAATCGAGTAGTATTATACTCTCAAGATGTTTTACAGCCTGATTATTTCGCTGTATATGAAATACCAATTCCAGATAACTTCAAGAACACCAAAGGTAAAAAAAACATCAGTATTACACTTGCCTTTGACCCACCGGTTAGACATACAAGAAAAGATTATCTTGGCTGTGAAATGAACTTCAGATTAATAAGAGGTAAAACTGCCGACGATGTATTCAACTTTTTCAAAGTAAAAGAGGAAGGTGATGCTATCTCTGAAATGCCTAATAAATATAATTGTGATCTAAAGCCAGGCGCAAATTCTAGAGATTTTGCAACAATACAATCGGCTTCGGTCAGTTATGATAATGCCATAGAGAATTATGGAAATACGTACCATCTTGTTGTACGTTGCCAAGCCGGTTGGGCTGATTTTATTCAGCAACAACGTTATGCGATTGTAGTCGAGCTCACGCATACTGAGAATGTAAATATTTACCAGACCATCCAGCAAAGAGTTCAGCCAAGAGTACAAAACAGAAATCGAATTTAAAATACTAAACAGGCAACTATGTTGCCTGTTTATTCTATTTTAAATTAAGTTTTTTTAGCAAACTCATAAGGAGTAATCATTTGTTTCTTAGTTGCATCTATATAATCAGACCACCATTGAACCATCAATCGACGTTCATCCAAGTGTTCAGACGTATGAATATATGCCGCACGCACACTATTTCGTTCTGAATGACTCAGCTGCCTTTCTATCGCGTCATCGCTCCATAACCCTGACTCACCCAATGCACCACGCGCCATCGTCCTAAACCCATGCCCACAGACTTCGGTTTTCGTGTCATAGCCCATTGCACGTAAAGCGCTGTTCACTGTGTTTTCACTCATAACCTTTGTTGTGTCATGATCCCCTGGAAAAAGTAGCTCTTTATCACCACTAATCTGCTTAAGCTGCTCTAACAAAATCATCGCCTGTCGACTAAGAGGAACTATATGCTCCTCTTTCATCTTCATGCCACGATACGAGTAACGAACGCCTTTAATTTCTTCACGCTTTGCAGGTATACGCCAAAGAGATTTATCGAAGTCGAATTCATCCCAGCGCGCAAAACGTAGTTCACTGGAGCGCACAAAGGTCAGTAAGGAAAGCTCGACCGCGATCCGTGTCATTATGCGGCCACGATATGCAGCAAGACGAGCAAGAAACTCAGGGAAGCGGCTAGAGGGTAAAGCGGGGTAATGTCGCGCTTTGGTTGTAGAAAGCGCACCGGCCATATCACTGGCTGGATTTGAGTCGATGTAATCGTTCTGTACGGCATAACGCATAATGGCCGTAACGCGCTGTTGCAGGCGCTGAGCGACGTCGTGTTTACCACTGGCATCAACTTTTTTAATCGGGGATAGCAGGTTGCTGGTTTTGAGCTGGCGAATGTCGGACGAACCGATATGAGGGAAGATATAAAGCTCAAGATAGCGAAGAACGCGCGATCGATGGTCTTCACTCCATCGCTTGTTACTGGCGTGCCATTCGCGAGCAATGGTTTCGAAAGTATATGCCCCTGAATTCTCGGCCTGAGCTTCTTTCTGTTCGGCTTTTGGGTCAATACCCTGTACTAACAGTTTTTTAGCTTCATCGCGTTTTGCTCTTGCCTGAGCAAGCGTCACCGTAGGCCAAACACCAAAAGCGAGGCGATCCTCTTTTTTGTCAGAGGGCCGTCTGTATTTCATGCGCCAGTATTTAGAACCCTTGGCCGAAACCTCGAGATACAAACCGCCACCATCGGCCATTTTGTAGGTTTTGTCTTTTGGCTTTGCGGTCTCGACCTGTCTGGCGTTGAGCTTCATTTGGGGGCATATTTCTAATCGAAGTTAAGATGCCCCCAATTATGCCCCCAATGACATCCGGATTTCAACGGACAACCTCGGACGACTCAGGACGTAAAAATCGCTGCAAACATTGATTTTAAAGG
Organism: uncultured Pseudocitrobacter sp.; assembly: GCA_913778145.1. Taxonomy (GTDB): domain Bacteria; phylum Pseudomonadota; class Gammaproteobacteria; order Enterobacterales; family Enterobacteriaceae; genus Pseudocitrobacter. The sequence continues at coordinate 10,203 of CAJYVI010000138.1, read as the reverse complement.
GATAACTGGACTTTCTCGGATGGTCTTGGAAGTACTAATGGTGCCGAAGGCCGGACTCGAACCGGCACGTATTTCTACGGTTGATTTTGAATCAACTGCGTCTACCGATTTCGCCACTTCGGCACTGAAGGGTATGCGGAAAACGAGTGGATTATACCTGTCGCACGCCACCTTGCAAGCGGCACCGCATGTTCTTCGCGCTAAGTGTCGAAAAAATCAGCGTTCTCCGAACCCGGTCACACTCTTCTCCTCGCCCAACTCATTTTTCCCGGCGATTTCCGCTAAGCACCGCTCTGCCGCTTGCTCTACACTGTCAGTTCAACACCATAGTGAGGGAAGTACGATGTCCATCATCAAAAGCTACGCCGCGAAAAATGCAGGCGATACTCTGGAACTCTGGGAGTACGACGCGGGGGAACTTCTACCGGAAGACGTGGAAGTGCAGGTTGATTACTGCGGGGTCTGCCATTCTGATTTGTCGATGATCGATAACGAATGGGGCATGTCTCAGTATCCGCTGGTTGCGGGTCATGAGGTGATTGGTCATGTGGTGGCGCTGGGTAGCGCTGCGCAGAATAAAGGCCTGAAAGTGGGCCAGCGCGTGGGCATTGGCTGGACGGCGCGCAGCTGCGGGCACTGCGATGCCTGTATCAGCGGCAATCAGATTAACTGTACGGAAGGGTCGCTGCCGACCATTCTCAATCGCGGCGGCTTTGCCGATAAGCTGCGCGCAGACTGGCAATGGGTGATCCCACTGCCGGAGAGCATCGATATTGAAACCGCAGGCCCGCTGCTGTGCGGCGGTATCACCGTCTTTAAACCGCTGCTGATGCACCATGTGACGGCCACCAGCCGCGTTGGGGTTATCGGTATTGGCGGGCTGGGGCATATCGCCATCAAACTGCTGCGCGCGATGGGTGCGGAAGTGACGGCGTTCAGCTCGAATCCGTCGAAAGAGCAGGAAGTGCGGGCGATGGGTGCCGATAACGTGGTGAACAGCCGCGATCCAGAAGCACTGAAAGCGCTGGCGGGCCAGTTCGACCTGATTATCAATACCGTGAGCGTTGATCTCGACTGGCAGCCGTATTTCGAAGCGCTGGCTTACGGCGGTAACTTCCATACGGTTGGCGCGGTGCTGAAACCGCTGCCGGTGCCGGCCTTTACGCTGATTGGCGGCGACCGCAGTATCTCCGGTTCGGCGACGGGTAACCCGGCCGAGCTGCGTAAGCTGATGAAGTTTGCCGGGCGTAGCGGCGTGACGCCGACAACCGAGCTGTTCCCGATGTCGAAAATCAACGATGCGTTGCAGCATCTGCGCGACGGCAAAGCCCGTTACCGCGTGGTGCTGAAGGCAGATTTTTAATGCCATGCCGGCGGCGTTCTGCCGCCGGTTCTCTCGTTTAGCCTTTTGCCAGTGCGGCAAAGACTTCCGCTACCGCAACCGCTCCCGGATCGGTCACGCCGTCCAGGCTCTGGCTGTTTACGTACGACGCGCGCCCCGCACCTGCTTTTTGCATGGTTGCGGTTTTCTCCGCACCGGCTTTTGCGGCGCTTGCGGCTGCCTGTATGTTGTTATCACGCAGCGCTTCCAGCGCCGGTTGCAGGGCGTCGATAAGCGTGCGGTCGCCAAGATCGGCTCCGCCGTACTGTTTCATCTGCGTCAGCCCTTTCAACAGTGCATTCGGCAGTGCGTCGCCGCGCTGGAGTGATTGCCCGGCAGCGGTAAAGAAGATAGACATCAATACACCGCTGGAGCCGCCCATCACCGTGGCCAGCCGTTCACCCACCAGTTGCAGCAGCTGCGCGCCGTTGTTGAGCGGCAGTTCGCCTTTGTCGAGCAGTTCGGCGATATCACGCGCGCCCAGCGCAAAGGTTGAACCGGTATCGCCGTCGCCCACTTTGGCATCCAGCGCGTTCAGGCGGTTCTCAAGCTGGATAAGCGTCTGGGTTATCTGCCCCACTCGCGCGGCAATCGCCGGATTGTCGGAAGGCTGAATCTCCAGGGCGTCATACACTTTGCTGTGTTTGACGGTTTTTGCCGGCGCGAAGGCGACCGGTTTTAACCAGCCGACCGTCTCGACATCCGCCTGTAAGGCACGCTCAAAGTCGGGGTTCAGTTTTAATACCGAGAGCGAGAAGCCTTTCATATCCAACGAGCTCACCAGCGGCGCCGGGCCAATCAGCCAGGCAATCTGTTCCTGTAGCGCCGAGTGCGCCAGTTCTTTGGTGAGTAGCGCCATCTCCAGCGCCGAAACGCCGCCGAGGTTGTTGATCAGCACCGCCACGCGCGCGTCACCCGCCTGTTCTTTGAGGGGCTTAACCAGCATATCAATTAGCGCTTTGCTGTTGTGGCTTTCCACTACCGATGCCCCCGGTTCACCGTGAATGCCCAGGCCCAGTTCCACCTGCCCCGCTTTGATTCGCCCTTCTGCGTCGTCGCTGCCCGGCAGGTTGCAGCTCTCCATTGCCACGCCCAGGCTGAAAACGCTGTCGCAGGCCTGTTGCGCGATGTCGCGAACTTCGCTGAGCGATTTACCGTGCTCGGCGGCATAACCGGCGATTTTATGCACCAGCGCAGTGCCCGCGATGCCGCGCGGCTGTTTGTTGTCCGGCAGCGCGATGTCGTCGGCGACAATCACCATCTCGACCTTCAGACCGTAGCGTTTGGCTTTCTCCGCAGCCAGGCCGAAGTTGAGGCGGTCGCCGGTGTAGTTTTTAACAATCAGCAGGCAGCCACGGTCGCCCGTCACTGCGACAATGGCGTTAAGCACCGCATCGACGCTTGGCGAAGCGAACAGGTCGCCGCACACCGCCGCCGTCAGCATGCCTTTGCCGACGAACCCGGCATGCGCGGGTTCATGGCCCGAGCCGCCGCCGGAAATCACCGCGACCCGGCTTTTATCCCAGTCGCTGCGCGCGACAATCCTAATCGCCGGGTCGATATCGAGCCGCATCAGGTTGCCGTGCGGCGCGGATAACACTAAACCTTCAATCGCATCATTGACCAGCTGTTTGCGATCGTCATAAAAGAATCTGGACATAACCTTCCAAAAAAGTGCAAACCGTATGCAAAGCATAGTTCGCGCTGGATAAAGCGCCGCAAAGCCCGGAATTTCCTGCCGCGTTTTGCTGGCAATTTGCCTATACTCGACGCAGATAAACGGAGGAAAAATTCAATGAGCGCACCTTTGCTAATTGCACGCACGCAGGATAAAGAGCTGCATCTGTTGCCGGGTATGGCGAACCGTCATGGGCTGATCACCGGGGCGACCGGCACCGGGAAGACCGTTACCCTGCAAAAGATGGCCGAGTCGTTCTCCGAGATTGGCGTGCCGGTGTTTATGGCGGATGTAAAAGGTGACCTGACGGGTGTTGCGCAGGCAGGCCAGTCATCAGAGAAGCTTCAGGAGCGCCTGTACAAGATTGGCGTCACCGACTGGGAGCCGCACGCGAATCCGGTGGTGGTGTGGGATATTTTTGCCGAGAAAGGCCACCCGGTGCGCGCCACAGTGTCAGATCTCGGCCCGCTGCTGCTGGCGCGTCTGCTGAACCTCAACGAGGTACAGACTGGTGTGCTGAACATTATCTTCCGCATCGCCGACGACCAGGGCCTGCTGCTGCTGGACTTTAAAGATCTGCGCGCCATCACCCAGTACATTGGCGATAACGCGAAGTCGTTCCAGAATCAGTACGGCAATATCAGCAGCGCGTCCGTGGGGGCGATTCAGCGCGGGCTGTTAACGCTGGAGCAGCAAGGTGCCGAGCACTTCTTTGGTGAGCCGATGCTGGATATCAAAGACTGGATGCGCACCGACAGCAACGGCAAAGGGGTGATTAACATCCTTAGCGCCGAGAAGCTCTATCAGATGCCTAAGCTGTATGCCGCGAGCCTGCTGTGGATGCTCTCCGAGCTTTACGAGCAGTTGCCGGAAGCGGGCGACCTCGAGAAACCGAAGCTGGTGTTCTTTTTCGATGAGGCGCACCTGCTGTTTAACGATGCGCCACAGGTGCTGCTGGATAAAATCGAGCAGGTGATCCGCCTGATCCGTTCGAAGGGCGTGGGCGTCTATTTTGTGTCGCAGAACCCGTCAGATATCCCTGATGCGGTGCTCGGGCAGTTGGGGAACCGCGTGCAACATGCGCTGCGTGCCTTTACGCCGAAAGATCAAAAAGCGGTGAAAACAGCGGCGCAGACCATGCGCGCCAATCCGGCGTTTGATACGGAGAAAGCGATTCAGGAGCTGGGCACCGGCGAGGCGTTGATCTCGTTCCTCGATGCCAAAGGCAGCCCGTCGGTAGTTGAGCGCGCAATGGTGATTGCGCCGTGCTCGCGCATGGGGCCGGTTACCGATGATGAGCGTAACGGGCTGATTAACAACTCGCCGCTGTATGGCAAGTATGAGGATGCGGTTGACCGCGAATCAGCGTTCGAGATGCTGCAAAAAGGCGTGCAGGCCAGCACCGAAGAGGCCAACGCACCTGCCGCCAAAGGCAAAGCGGTTGAGGTGGATGACGGTATTCTCGGCGGGCTGAAGGATATTTTGTTCGGCACCACCGGGCCGCGCGGCGGCAAGAAAGATGGCATTGTGCAGACGGCAGCAAAAAGCGCGGTGCGACAGGTGACCAATCAGATTGTGCGCGGAATGCTGGGGAGTTTGCTCGGGGGCAGGCGTCGGTAAGAGGTTATGCGGCCTGTTATTGCCTGATGGCGCTTCGCTTATCAGGCCTACCGGCACATATTCGTAGGCTGGATAAGGCAACGCCGCCATCCGGCGATTACGCCGCACAATGCCTGATGGCGCTTTGCTTATCAGGCCTACAGATCGTGCCTAACCGTAGGCCGGGCAAGCGCAGCGCACCCGGCATAAAAAAAGGGAGCGAAAGCTCCCTTTTTCATAACATTACGATTTTCGCATCATCAGCCAAAGGCTAATCAGGAAGAAGCTGGCGCTTGGCAGCAGCGCGCCAATCACCGGTGGGATGCCGTATACCAGGGTCAGCGGGCCGAAGATTTGGTCCAGCACGTAGAACACAAAACCAAAGCTGATGCCGGTAACCACGCGCACGCCCATTGCCACGCTACGCAGCGGTCCGAAAATGAACGACAGCGCCATCAGCATCATCACCGCGACGGAGAGCGGCTGGAAGATTTTACTCCACATGTTGAGCTGATAGCGGGAGGAGTCCTGGCCGCTCGATTTCAGGTATTTCACGTAATTATGCAGGCCGCTTATAGAGAGCGCATCCGGGTCTAACGCCACCACGCCGAGTTTGTCCGGCGTCAGGTTGGTTTTCCAGGTACCGCTAACGGTTTGCGCGCCGGTAATTTGCTTGCTGTCGGCCAGATTGGATTCATCAACCTGTGACAGTCGCCACACTTTATTTGCCGCGTCAAACTTTGCGGAAGCCGCGTAACGAACGGATTGCAGACGTTTTTCCGGGCTAAAAGAGTAAATGCTTACGCCACCCAGTTCGTCATTGCCTTTTACCCGTTCGATGTAAACGAAGTTATGGCCGTCTTTTGCCCACATTCCCTGTTGGGTAGAGAGCAGCGAGCCGCCATACATCGCCTGCGCACGGTAGTTACGCGCCATCTGTTCGCCCTGCGGCGCAACCCACTCCCCCATCGCCATGGTCAACAAAACCAACGGGATAGCGGTTTTCATCACCGATAACGCCACCTGCATACGCGTAAAGCCGGAAGCCTGCATCACCACCAGTTCGCTGCGCTGCGCCAGCATCCCCAGGCCTAACAACGCGCCCAGCAGAGCCGCCATCGGGAAGAAGATTTGGATATCTTTCGGCATGCTGAGCAGGGTATACACCCCCGCGCCCAGCGCGTCGTAGTTCCCCTGCCCGGCTTTTTTCAGCTGGTCGACAAACTTGATGATGCCGGAGAGCGACACCAGCATGAACAGCGTCATCATGATGGTGGTAAAAATGGTTTTACCGATGTAGCGGTCAAGAACACCAAATGGCTGCATCACACCGCTCCTTTAGCCGAGAAACGCGCACGGAAGCGACGCATTGGAATGGTATCCCACAGGTTCAGGCCCACCGCCAGCGCCAGATAGGCAATGTTCACTACCCACATCCATAGCGCTGGGTCGAGCTTGCCCTTGCCGCCGTTGGATTTGAGCGAAGTTTGCAGCAGGAAGAAGACCAGATAAAGCAGCATAGCCGGCAGCATTGACAGCACGCGCCCCTGACGTGGGTTAACCACGCTCAGCGGAACCACCATCAGCGCCATAATGGCAACCGTCAGAATCAGCGTGATGCGCCAGTGGAACTCGGCACGCGCGCGATCGTTGTTGGTATTCCACAGCGTGCGCATATCCATTTGGTCGGTGTCGTTCGGATCGAGCGTCACCGCCTGGTGGCCAATAATCGCCTGATAATCTTTGAAATCGGTAATGCGGAAATCGCGCAGCATCGCGGTGCCTTCAAAGCGAGTGCCTTCGTTTAAGGTCACCACCTGAGAGCCGTCTTTCAGCTGCGAGAGATGGCCGGAATCGGCCACCACCACGGACGGACGCGCGTTGCCTTTAGGACGAAGCTGTGCAAGGAACACATCTTTAAAGCTGCTGCCGTCGACGCTTTCGATAAACAGCACCGAGTTGCCGTCGGTGGCCTGCTGGAACTGGCCCGCCGCCAGCGCCGCCATGCCGGGGTTCGCTTTCGCCTCCGCCAGCACTTCATCCTGATGGCGAGACGACCATGGCCCCGCCCACATTACATTCACGGCAGCAATAATGCTGGTGAACAGCGCCAGCACCATGGCGGCTTTTATCAGCACCGCTTTACTGAGGCCGCAGGCATGCATCACCGTAATTTCACTTTCGGTGTAGAGTTTGCCCAGCGTCATCAATAAGCCGAGGAACAGGCTCAGGGGGAGGATCAACTGCGCCATTTCAGGCACGCCCAGCCCCAGTAATGAGAGCACCAGATTTGTCGGGATCTCGCCGTCTACCGCCGCGCCGAGGATCCTCACCAGTTTCTGACAAAAGAAGATCAGAAGCAGGATGAAGAGGATCGCAAGCTGGCTTTTTAGCGTCTCCCGCACCAGATATCTTATGATTATCACTATAAATACGCCCGTAAAAACCCGTCTTATTGCAGGAAAATAGCTTGTTTCATGGCTTAAACGTCATTTATTCTCTTGAGTCGTCGAAAACATCGCTAAGATTATATGACTCAGCGGTTTCACGTTTCAGGACTCGGTTCTGACGTGCCAACACCGTAATAACGTTAAGATTAACACGAAGTCACCGCAACAGCGGAAATGAGTTACGAAAGCTTGCAATTCTAACTGTAGCCACCGCCGTTGTCTTTAAGATTCAGGAGCGTAGTCCATGGAGTTCAGTGTAAAAAGCGGTAGCCCGGAAAAACAGCGGAGCGCCTGCATCGTGGTCGGCGTTTTTGAACCGCGCCGTCTTTCCCCGATTGCCGAACAGCTCGATAAAATCAGCGACGGCTACATCAGCGCCCTGCTGCGTCGCGGCGAACTGGAAGGTAAACCCGGCCAGACGCTGCTGCTGCACCACGTTCCGAACGTGTTGTCAGAGCGCATTCTGCTGATTGGCTGCGGTAAAGAACGCGAGCTTGATGAGCGTCAGTACAAGCAGGTCATCCAGAAAACCATCAACACTCTGAATGATACCGGGTCGATGGAAGCCGTTTGCTTCCTGACCGAACTGCACGTTAAGGGCCGCAACAACTACTGGAAAGTGCGTCAGGCGGTAGAAACGGCAAAAGAGACGCTCTACAGCTTCGATCAGCTAAAAACCAATAAAACCGAGCCGCGTCGTCCGCTGCGTAAAATGGTCTTCAACGTGCCAACCCGCCGTGAACTGACCAGCGGCGAGCGCGCAATCCAGCACGGTCTGGCCATCGCCGCCGGGATTAAAGCCGCGAAAGACCTTGGCAACATGCCGCCAAATATCTGTAACGCCGCGTACCTGGCGTCGCAGGCACGCCAGCTGGCAGACAGCTACAGCAAGAACGTGGTAACCCGCGTCATTGGCGAGCAGCAGATGAAAGAGCTGGGTATGCACTCTTATCTGGCGGTCGGCCACGGTTCGCAGAACGAATCGCTGATGTCGGTAATTGAGTATAAAGGTAACGCCTCCGAAGATGCCCGCCCGATCGTGCTGGTCGGTAAAGGGTTGACCTTCGACTCCGGCGGCATCTCCATCAAGCCTGCCGAAGGCATGGATGAGATGAAGTATGATATGTGCGGCGCGGCGGCGGTTTACGGCGTGATGCGCATGGTCGCGGAACTTCAGCTGCCGATTAACGTGGTTGGCGTGTTGGCTGGCTGTGAAAACATGCCTGGCGGGCGCGCGTATCGCCCAGGCGACGTGCTGACCACCATGTCAGGCCAAACGGTTGAGGTGCTGAATACCGACGCCGAAGGCCGTCTGGTGCTGTGCGACGTGTTAACCTACGTTGAGCGTTTCGAGCCAGAAGCGGTTATCGATGTGGCGACGCTGACCGGCGCGTGCGTGATTGCCCTTGGCCATCACATCACCGGCCTGATGTCGAACCATAACCCGCTGGCACACGAACTGATTGGCGCGTCTGAGCAAGCGGGCGATCGTGCATGGCGTCTGCCGCTGGCCGACGAGTTCCAGGATCAGCTGGAGTCCAACTTTGCCGATATGGCAAACATTGGTGGCCGTCCTGGCGGCGCGATTACCGCTGGCTGCTTCCTGTCGCGCTTCACGCGTAAGTACAACTGGGCACACCTGGATATCGCCGGTACCGCATGGCGCTCCGGCAAGGCTAAAGGCGCAACCGGTCGCCCGGTCGCGCTGCTGTCGCAGTTCCTGCTCAACCGCGCCGGGTTTAACGGCGAAGAGTAATTTAAGGCTTCCCCTCACCCCGGCCCTCTCCCTTAGGGAGAGGGAGAAAACCAGCGCCGCACTGTAATACTGTGCTCGAACGGTCCCCTCTCCCTAAGGGAGAGGGTTATGGTGAGGGGCCAACGCATTTAAATCCACCACAAGAAGCTCCATATATGAAGAATGCGACGTTCTATCTTCTGGACAACGAAACTACCGTCGATGGCTTAAGCGCTGTCGAGCAACTGGTGTGCGACGTTGCCGCAGAACGTTGGCGTAGCGGTAAGCGCGTGCTGATCGCCTGTGAGGATGAGCAGCAGGCCATTCGCCTGGATGAAGCCCTTTGGGCGCGTCCGGCGGAGAGCTTTGTGCCGCATAATCTCGCGGGTGAAGGCCCTCGGGGTGGTGCGCCAGTCGAGATTGCCTGGCCGCAAAAGCGTAACAGCAGCCCGCGCGATATACTGATCAGTCTGCGACTCAATTTCGCAGATTTTGCCACCGCTTTCACAGAAGTGATAGACTTCGTTCCTTACGAAGATTCGCTTAAACAACTGGCGCGCGAACGATACAAAGCTTACCGCGTGGCTGGTTTCAACCTGAACACGGCAACCTGGAAATAATGGAAAAGACATACAACCCACAAGATATCGAACAGCCGCTTTACGAGCACTGGGAAAAGCAGGGCTATTTCAAACCGAATGGCGATGAAAGCCAGGAAAGTTTCTGCATCATGATCCCGCCGCCGAACGTCACCGGCAGTTTGCATATGGGTCACGCCTTCCAGCAAACCATCATGGATACCATGATCCGCTACCAGCGCATGCAGGGTAAAAACACCCTCTGGCAGGCGGGGACCGACCATGCCGGTATCGCCACCCAGATGGTGGTTGAGCGCAAAATTGCCGCTGAAGAAGGTAAAACCCGTCACGACTATGGACGCGATGCGTTCATCGACAAAATCTGGCAGTGGAAAGCGGAATCCGGCGGCACCATTACCCGTCAGATGCGCCGTCTTGGCAACTCCGTTGACTGGGAGCGCGAGCGCTTCACCATGGACGAAGGTCTTTCCAATGCCGTGAAAGAAGTCTTCGTACGCCTCTACAAAGAAGACCTGATTTACCGTGGCAAACGCCTGGTAAACTGGGATCCGAAACTGCGCACCGCCATCTCTGACCTGGAAGTGGAAAACCGTGAGTCGAAAGGTTCGATGTGGCACATCCGCTATCCGCTGGCCGACGGCGCGAAAACCGCAGACGGTAAAGATTATCTGGTTGTCGCCACCACCCGCCCGGAAACGGTGCTGGGCGATACCGGCGTGGCCGTTAACCCGGAAGATCCGCGTTACAAAGATCTGATTGGC
>CAJYVI010000137.1 GCA_913778145.1 uncultured Pseudocitrobacter sp. | reverse complement strand
CGATAACGAAGGTCGTGAAAACCGCGAACCGCGTGAAAATCGCGAAGGTCGTGAAGACAACCGTCGCAATCGTCGCGAGAAACCGCAGCAAAATGCGGAGACCCGCGACAACCGTCAGCAGAACGTTGCGGAAGATGGCGATAAAGCGAAATCCCGCGACGAGCAGCAGCCGCGCCGTGAACGTAATCGTCGTCGCAACAACGACGAAAAACGTCAGGCACAGCAGGAAGCGAAGCCGCAGGTTCGTGAAGATATCGTTGCAGATGACAATGCGCAGGAAGAACGCGTTCAGACCATGCCGCGTCGTAAACAGCGTCAGCTGACGCAGAAAATCCGCATTGAAACGGCGGAAGAAACGGCAGCCCGCGAAACCTTCGAAGACGATATCCCGCAGGAAAACGCCGCACCGCGTACCGAACTGGCGAAAGTCGATCTGCCTGCTGTCGTTGAAAGCGCGCCGGTTCAGGCCGAGCACGATGACAGCGGTGAAGCGCGTGATACATCGGGTATGCCGCGTCGCTCACGTCGCTCCCCGCGTCATCTGCGCGTGAGTGGTCAGCGTCGCCGTCGCTATCGTGACGAGCGTTATCCGACCCAGTCTCCGATGCCGTTGACCGTCGCATGCGCATCGCCGGAGCTGGCGTCTGGCAAAGTGTGGATCCGTTACCCGGTCACCCGTCCGCAGGATCAGGTGGTTGAAGAACAACGTGAACAGGATAGCGTCGCACAGGAAACCGTTGCGCAGGTTGTTGCGCCAGTCGCGGCCGCTGAACCGATGGTGACTGAAACGGTTGCTGAACCTGTCGTTGCCGAAGCCCCCGTTGCAGCGGTAGAAACCGTTGAACCTGTTGCCGAACCGCAGGCTGTTGCTGCAATCGTTGAGCCAGTGGTTGAAACCAGCAATCCGGAAGTGATTGAAGCGCCGGTAACTGAGCAGCCGCAAATCATCGCCGAAGAAGACGCTGTGGTTGCGCAGGAAGTGGTTGAAGAAGTACAGCCTGCCGCAGTTGAGACGGAAGCACCGGTTGAAGAGGTGGTTGCTGAAACCGCTGCGCCAGTTGAAGCGCCAGTAGTGGAAGAAACGCCGGTTGCCGTCGCCGAGCCAAAAGTGGTGGCTAAGCCTGTTGTCGAAACTGCACCTGCTGCGGCCCATCATGCCAGCGCGCCGATGACTCGCGCACCGGCTCCGGCTTACGTGCCGGAAGCGCCGCGCCAAAGCGACTGGGTTCGCCCGGCGTTCGGCTTTGACGGTAAAGGCGCTGCGGGTGGCCATAGTGCAACCCATCAGGCCTCTTCAGGGCCGACACGCCCACAGCCTGTTGAGTAACTGACACGCTAAAAACCAAACCGGCCTCCATGGCCGGTTTTTTTATGCTTTTCCCGGCTGTTGCATCCCGGCAATTTTCGGCATCACGTCGCGCATCAAATCAAGAAATTTACGCAAGCGCGTCGGGTAGTAACGGGCCCACGGATAGACCAGATGAACAGGTAGCGCTGCCGCCTGCCACTCAGGTAACAGTTCAACCAGCCTACCCTGCGCCAGATCCTCCTCTACCGTCCAGCTTGATACGATGGCGATTCCCAGCCCCGCCAGCGCAGCATTTTTTGCGACGTAGAGGCTGTCGGTACTCAAGCGCGGCACCAGTGAAAACGTCACACTCTCCTCGTTACGGCGCAGCGTGACATCGTGCTGATAGAAGGTACTGATCGCAATCCACGGCAACGCCGACATCGTCTGCGGATGAGTAATTTCAGGAAACTTTGCTAGAAGTTCAGGAGAGGCCACCGTACAGCGCGGCACCTCCGCCAGCAGTACGGAGACGGTAGCCGGGTCAACTTCCGCCCCAACGCGGATCGCGCAATCAATATTGTCACTCATAAAGTCGACGTTTTTATCGTTGAGCATCCACTCGACCGACAACTGCGGATGATCGGCCAGAAAACCAATCAGCGGCATCAATAGCTGTTCCTGGCCGAACGCATGCGGCGCACGTACCCGCAGTGTACCGACAGGCTGATCGTCCGTGAGCTGTAACTCGTCTTCCAGCGCCAGCCAGGCATCCACAACCTGACGCGCATGCTGGTAACAGCGCTCGCCATCGTCAGTCAGTTTCATCGCATGTGTGGAACGCAAAATTAATTTCGCCCCCAGCAGTGATTCCAGCGATTGTAAACGACGGCTGATGGTGGCCTGCGTGGTCTCAAGCTGTCGGGCCGCTGCCGATAACGAACCGGATTCAACAATGCGAATAAATGTCCGCATCAACTCAACCCTATCTATACGCTCCTGCTTCTTCATTAGCCACTTACCTATACGTCAAACGTATAACTGTTTTACCATCGCGCGGGCTACCACACCAGCGCGTTTCAGGGAAAAATAGCGCAATACCGAATCTGAGGAACACCTGATGAAAAAACATGTCAATGCGGGCTGGCTTATCTTTATCCTTGCGCTTGGCGCAGGGTTTAGCGTTGCCGCCATCTACTATGCTCAACCGCTGCTGCCGCTGATGGGCGATACCTTGCATCTGAGCGTAGAAGGCATGGGGCTTATCCCTACCCTGACCCAGGCGGGCTATGCGTTGGGGATTTTATTCCTGCTACCGCTCGGCGACCGTTACGATCGCCGTACGCTAATCCTGTTAAAAAGCGTAATGCTCGCCGTCCTTTTGCTGCTGTGCAGCATGACGCAGCATTTCCATCCGCTGCTGGTTGTCAGCCTGCTGATCGGCATGGCGGCGACGATGGCACAGGATATCGTGCCTGCCGCCGCCATCCTCGCCCCTGCCGGGAAACAGGGAAAAATGGTCGGTACCGTGATGACGGGGTTATTACTGGGTATTTTGCTGTCGCGGACCGTAAGCGGCGTGATTGGCGAACTCTTTGGCTGGCGGGTCGTATATCAGGCCGCAGCAATAAGTATCGCGCTGATTGGCGTGCTGATGTGGCGCGTGCTGCCACGCTTTGCCGCGCACTCCAGTCTGAGCTATCCGGCATTAATGGTTTCACTGGTGCATTTGTGGCAACGTTATCCCACCTTACGCCGGGCCGCGCTGGCACAGGGGCTGCTTTCAATTGCGTTTAGCGCGTTCTGGTCAACGCTTGCGGTCATGCTGCTTGAGCATCATCATATGGGCAGCGCTGTTGCGGGTGGTTTCGGGATTGCCGGTGCAGCGGGTGCTCTCGCCGCCCCGCTGGCCGGAGGGCTGGCGGATAAAGTTGGCGCCGAGAAAGTCACACAGCTGGGTGCGGCACTGGTCACGGTTTCCTTTGCGCTGATGTTTATTCTTCCTATTTTACCCCCGATGGCCCAACTGGCGTTAATCGCCATCTCCGCCATTGGCTTCGACCTGGGTCTGCAATCAAGCCTGGTTGCGCATCAGAACCTGGTTTATAGCCTTGAGCCTCAGGCGCGCGGTCGTCTGAATGCGCTGCTGTTTACGGTGGTATTTATTGGTATGGCGTTGGGTTCTGTGCTTGGTAGTCAACTGTATGCGCTTGCAGGTTGGGAAGGCGTTGTCGGATTGGCGACAGTTGCCGGGGGCTGCGCGTGGGTGGTTCGTTGGGTGGAAACCAGACGGTTATCTCGTGCAATGGCTTATTAACTAACCTCTCTTCTCCTGCTTATCGTTTCTGGCAGGAGAAGAGAACTTCCGTCTGCACTTGCGCAAATTATTCAGGGCATGGCGCTTTTGTCATGTCGATAACCCGCACATCTTCCTTTCCATACAAGATAAATTCCTGCGTGATCGTTTTCAATGGCCAGTGGCATATTTCATTAAAAGTCCATTCTTTTTGCAGAGATAAATGTTGCACTTGTACCTCTGCGTTGTACAGTTGCGCCTGTCTTTCTGCCCATACCATATCATTCATAATATAGGTTTTATTTAGGATATATCGGGTAAATGGATAATTTTGAATTGTATTTTTAACTGACCTCAGCCAAGGCCAGGAAAAATAATCACCACTGTCATTAAAATAAATTTTACGAGGCAAATAATCGTTATCAACTGAAACAAGAACCTTCTCATAAAGTCGATCTTCATAATTGTTCTGTGAGCGAATCGCATTAGTTATCGCTGAATTAAGCGCACTAAACAAAATATACAGAAGGACGAACCCACTCAAAATAGATTTAAAGAAACCAGATGCCAACCAACAAATCGGTAGCAGACAAAAAATTAGAGAAAATTGTGCACCTATTAGTGTTCTTGCCATTAAGATAGGCATATATAGTAAACTAAAAGGCAGAATCGCCGAAATAATAAGCAGCGGGGAGATAGTTAAATAGACAACACCGTCTTTCCAAAAAACACGTCCTTTTCTTTTCGCATTAGATACTATCCCGATCAGGGATAGTAAAACAAGAAAAATAAACACGATACCGGTCACCCCCTGATAAGGAGAGAAGAAGATGTTTATTAATCTTACGAAGTTAATTTTAAAAACCACCCAACCATACAGGCTTAGCGGAATAAACCTTCCATGTAAAATAGTATAAGGCCGCGCAGGCAACATCATTAATAATAGTTTATAGCAAAAAAAGGCAGCGAAAATAGCAATTATGGCCTTTAACCAATATTTTTGTTCAGTCGAGTTTATTTTTACGCTATCAAAATAATCACGCATTAAAATTGTAGCGATGAGTATAACGGGGACAGCAAGAAAGGATTGATAAAAACATAGCATTACAAGATAACAAACAAAATAATGTATGTAGTATCGCCTGTGATTGACAACAAATGGCAGCACCGAAAAAAACAATGCTAACCCAATGGTAGCAGAGTCGAACCTATACTGCATGCAAGAAATATAGTAAGGAGAGAAGACAACAATAAGCGAAACTAATAATGCAGTCCAGGTTTCTTTTTTCAGAATAGCAACATAAACAACCCAACCGGCAAAAGCCAGACACAATATACTAATAATTTTGGTTAATGGATGAACATCGAGCGCAATGACATCCATTGGCCGACCAAACCATCCAGAAAGTAACCTTATTACCACCTCCGCTGCGGGACGACCGGTATCAGCATACTCCCCAAAGCCTTTCATGTCATAATAGCCATAACCGATGGCATTACGCCCAATGTCGTCATAAAAATAATACGTTTGTGTCAGTGCGCCGAAGTTATATATGATTGAACAGCTTAAAATCAGGAAAAACACATGCAACTTATTCTTTAAAAACCCTTCCATTACCTTCTCCCTGGTAATATATGTTCAAGCTATATTTTCAGCCAACCCATACTATAAAGTCATAGATTAGCAACATTAAGCACAAAGAATATTAGAGGCTATGAAGTTAAGCAAGTTAAAGAAAAAGGAAATAGATACTTAGCATTCTTTACATCGCAGTAATGCAAGAGATATATAGAGCCAGCATCAAAGTCTCGCAAAATATCAATAGATAAGATAAACAGTGGGGCAGAACAACCTACTGACCGGATAGCGAATCTCTCACGATCCGGCCCATAATCTTATTTATTCAACTGAAACAGCGACATCCCCTGCATATCGCTAAACGCTTTATACGATGCCTGTAGCGCCGTTTGTTGCATCACGTAGTTAGAGATAGTTTCATTCCAGTCCACATCCACCAGGTTACTCATCTGCTGCGTCTGGCTTAACGCTCGGTCATCGCCCAGCGCGTCGAGTTTATCTAACTCATTCAGTTGCGTGCCCAGTTCAGCACGTACGCTCAGTACATTGTTCAGCGAGTTGCTTAACCCACGGTTGGTTTTGTCGATAGCGGCACTGGCGAGCGCCTGCGCGTCTTCGTCGTCGCTCACCGGCTTATTTAGCGCGGCGATGGCGCTATCGAGCATCGCAAACAGATTCTTGTCCGTATCGGGTTTCGCATTACTGGTCAGACTGTCGAAAATCTTGTCGCCCGTATGACCAATCACCATTGAGCGCGACGCATCGACCTGCTGTGCGACATTCTCTGTGCCGCCGACATATGTGCCGTCGTCGGTAAACGGTGCGGTATCGGTCTTGTAACCAGCAAAAATATAGCGACCGTTGCCGTCCTGGCTGTTCGCCAGATTGAGAAGCTGATCGCGGATCCCTTGCAGGTCGGTTGCCAGTGAGGCCCGGTCGTCATCGCTTAATGTGCCGTTCCCCGCATAAACGATTTTCTCCTGCGCCGATTGAATCGCCGTGGTCACCTGCGCCAGCGTATTTTCTTCCATCGACACGCGCTGAGTGGCAAACGTGCGCGCGGTGGCAAACTGGCTGTTTTGCGCCTGCGCTTGCGATAGCACCACCGCCTGCGATGCCGCCACCGGGTCGTCGGAGGCGCGGTTCACGCGCTTGCCGGTCGACATCTGTTCACCATACTTCAGCCATTCTGACTGGGAATTCGTTATCCCGCGCATATTCTGCTGATACATCATCAGGGTACTGACACGCATGCGTTATTCCTCTCCTTAGCGAATATTAATCAGGGCATCAAACAGAGTGCTTGCCGTCTGCAGCACCTGAGCATTCGCCAGGTAGTACTGCTGGAAGAGTTGCAGGTTGCCGTACTCTTCATCCAGGTTCACGCCGGAAATAGATTGCTGCTGTTTGCTGAGCTGAGTGACGACGTTGCTCTGCGTGGTGCTGCTGGTTTCAAGCGTCGAGGTTTTATTGCCGATATCGCTGACCAGCGCCGCATACGCGTCGTTGAAGGTTTTCGAATTCCCCACCAGCTTAGCGTTTTGCAGATCCAGTAGCGCCTGGCCGTTACGGTTATCGCTTTCGCCATTTTCAGCGTCATCGATTCCCAGCGCGAGTTCTGATTCATCGCTGATCGCCACGCTCATATTGACAATCGCATCGCTGACAGGCTTCACGGTAAAGCTGTCGTTCTCTGCTGGCGTGCCGCTCACCGTGACGGAGAGCCCGTCAAAGCTTAATGCGCCATCTTTCTCTTGCGCTTTCACCGTGGTGTTGTCGGAAAGGCGCGTCACCTGCCATTCACCGTTTTTATAACTCACGCGATAATCCGTGGCCTGCACGCTGGAGGCATCGGTCACTTTCGCCGTCAGCGACGCATTACCGCTATTTTTACTGTTCGCCACAACGGACGGGGAGCCGATGGTGAAGAAATCTTTTCCCTTATCGCCATTGGCATCAATACCCTGCGCATGCTGGGCGTTAAACGCATCCGCAAACGCCAGCGCCATTTGGTTAAGACTATTACGAGTCTGGTCGAGATCCTGCGAGCGGAAGGTCAACAAGCCGCCAAGCGAGCCGGTGTTAAGCAGTTTTTCCGGGATTTCGATATTACCCGCAACGTTATCAACATACGCCACGGTGGTGCGCGTAGGGTCGCTGCTGCTCGGCACGGCGGCCAGCTGTCGGGCATTACTGCCCTGCACCAGCGTATAACCGTTCGCCATGGTGACGTTGAACGTTCCGCTATCCTGCACGTTCACTTCCACGCCAACCAGCTTGTTTAACTCGCCGACTAACTGATCGCGCTGGTCCAGCAAGTCATTAGGTGAAGCGCCTGCGCCTACGCCGGTCAGGCGCGAGATTTTATCGTTCAGGCTGGCAATCTGGTTCGCGTAGTTGTTGATTTGATCAACCGTGGTAGCGATAGAAAGATTCACCTGCTTATCCTGGTCGCGGAGATACTGATCGGCGACTTTAAACTGATTGACCAGACCATCCGCTTTACCCAGAACGGTCTGACGCGCGGCGGGATCTTCAGCGTTGCTCACCAGCGTTTGCATACTGGAGAAGAAATCCTGAAGCGTGGTGGAGAGGGAGTTAGTGGTGCCGGAAAGCATATCGTCGATTTTCGACATCTGCTCATAACGCGTGGTCAACCCGCTGCTCTGGCTCTGCGCCGTACGCAACTGGTTGGTGATGAATGCGTTGTATTCGCGCTGAACGCCAGAAACGTAGACGCCATTGCCGACCCAGCCTCCCGCCCCTAACGTACTGTTCGCCGAAGCGAGCACCGTGGTCTGGCGGGTATAGCCCGAGACGTTGTAGCTGGCAATATTATTACTGGTGGTATTCAGTGCCGACTGTGCCGCACTCAATCCACTCATGGCGCTATTGATTAAACTGGACATGTTCTTCCTTTTATACGTTCAGACGCGTGGCCTTTAATCGTTATCGGTCGCCGCCTGGCAAACTTGAGGTGTATCAGAAGAGATTTTCAATATCATTTCGGTACGCGCTGCTGACTTTGTCGCTTAAAGATTTAAGCTGTTGAATCATATTGGTTAGCTTGCGCGCATACTGTGGGTCAGTGGCGTATCCGGCATTCTGCAGCGCCTGTGCGCCCTGCTCGGCGGTCGATGCGTTGGTAACCGCGGCATAGCGCGGGTTGCGCGTCAGCAAGCCGACGTAATCCGATAGCGCTTCCAGATACGAACCATAGACGCGGAATTTCGCTTTCACCTTTTTCGCTTCACCGTTTTCATATTCGGTGGTGGTGATTTCCGTCACCGGCCCTTTCCAGTTGCCCGAGGCTTTCACGCCAAAAAGGTTATAGCTTGGCTCACCGTTTTCACGGCGAATTTGCCGCTGGCCCCACCCCGACTCCAGCGCGGCCTGCGCCAGAATCAGGTGATGTGGAATACCGCTCTGCTCGCTCGCCACCTGCGCCGGAAGCGCCAGCTTCGCGAGAAAATCTTTGCTGTCGCCTGAGAGCGACGCATCGCTTCCGCCGGGCGTTTTGGGCAGCGCTTTGCGCACCATCTGCGTCAGCGCATCGTTCTGGAAGCTGGTGACGGTTTGCAGATCAAATTTCATTGGTACCTGGCCCACCGTAGCGGGCGGCTCCTTCTGCGTCTGCATCTGCTTCACCATCTCTTCCGCCAGCCCCAGCCCTTTCCCAGCGGTCATTTGCTGGGCAATTTGCTGATCGTACATACTGGTATAAAGCCGAGTCTGGTCGCTGCTGAAGAGGCCATCTTTCGGCAGCGCCTCGCGCATACTCTTTAGCATCATCTGCACGAACATGCCCTCCACCTGACGGGCGACAGGCCGAAGGTTAGCCTGCGGATCCTGCCCGACTTTCGCCTTGAGTTCGTTAAGCGATTGCGCATCCCACGCCGCACTGGCGGTTAATTTGCTGTCGCCCAGCATCAGACGATCTCCACTTTCGCACGCAGGCACCCGGCGCTTTGCATCGATTGCAGAATCGACATCAGCTCCATCGGCGTCGCTCCCAGTGCATTCAGGGCGCGCACTACATTGTTCAGGTTGGCACTTTCTCGCACGCTTTGCAGCGACCCGCCGCTCTGGCGTAAATCGATCTGCGTTTGCGGTGTTACCACCGTCTGACCGCCGCCAAACGGCGTATCCGGCTGGCTGACCTGCGCCTGACGATTAACGGTAACGGAGAGGTTGCCCTGCGCCACCGCACAGGTATCCAGCGTCACTTCGCGGTTCATCACCACCGATCCGGTACGCGAGTTAATAATCACCTTCGCATCCTGCGGTACGCCGCCCACTTCGAGATTCTGGATATCCGCCAGCAAACGCACTTGACCGCTGCCACCCTGCGGGGCGCGAACCTGAACGGTACGCGCATCCAGCGCGGTGGCGTTGCCGAATCCGCTGCGGCGGTTAATGGTGTCGGCAATCTGCTGCGCCATGGTGAAATCGTCCTGATTCAGTTGCAGGTTAATGGTGTTCCCCGCGCCAAACTGCGTTGGCAGTTCGCGTTCAATGGTGGCCCCGCCGGTGATGCGCCCGCCGTTAAGCTGGTTAACCTGCACGCTGCTGCCGCCCGCCGACGCGCCCGCGCCGCCCACCAGAATGTTACCCTGCGCCAGGGCATACACCTGGCTATCAACCCCCTTAAGCGGCGTCATCAACAGCGTGCCGCCGCGCAGGCTTTTGGCGTTACCCATCGAGGAGACCACCACGTCGATGGTTTGCCCCTGTCGTGCAAACGCCGGGAACTGGGCGGTCACCATCACCGCCGCCACGTTTTTAAGCTGCATGTTGGTGCCCGCCGGAACGGTGATCCCCAGCTGTGACAGCATGTTGTTCAGGCTCTGGGTGGTGAACGGTGTCTGGGTAGTCTGGTCACCCGTTCCGTCCAGCCCAACCACCAGACCATAGCCAATCAGGGAGTTTTCCCTGACGCCCTGCACGCTGGTGAGATCGCGAATGCGATCGGCCTGTGCCAGGGTACTTACCAGAATCAGCGCCACGCCAATCAGGGTTTTAAACATGTTCCACCTCATTACATCGGCGATAGATTCAGGAAGAAACGCTGCAACCAGCCCATATTCTGCGCTTCGTTGATATAGCCGTTGCCCACATATTCGATACGCGCATCCGCCACCTGAGTGGACGGCACGGTATTACTGCCGCTGATGGTGCGCGGGTTAACCACGCCCGAGAAGCGGATAAATTCGGTGCCCTGATTAATGGCAATCTGTTTTTCCCCCACCACGTGGAGGTTGCCGTTCGCCAGAACCTGATCGACGGTGACGGTTAATGTGCCGCTAAAGGTGTTGCTGGCATTGGCGCCGCCTTTGCCGTTAAAGGTGTTACCGCCGGAGGCGTCAACATCCGCACGCGCGTTGCCGAAAAGCCCTTCCAGATAGCGCGGCACAACATCAAAGCCAAAGTTGGTTTTGCCATCGCGGCTGGCGTTGGCAGAAGAACTCTTGCTGGCGCTGACGTTTTCCTGCAATACGATGGTGAGCGTATCGCCGATATTGCGCGGACGACGGTCTTCAAACAGCGGCTGATAGCCGTAGTTAATCGGCTGCGCCGTCTGGAATATTGAGCCGTTTGCCACCGGCACGGGGCCTGGGATCGGCTGCGCCGAGGTCGCGCCTTCCACCAGCGGCTTGCTGGGGATGAAAGCGCACCCGGTCATGGAGAGCACCAGAGCCGTTAAAAGCGGATAACGAAACGCGGCGGTTTTTTGCATGGTTTTCATCTTTTGGTTTGCGCCGGATGGCACTGGGCCATCCGACAAATCCGGCACTTACAGTTGCGTCAGCTTCTGCAGCATCTGGTCGGTGGTCGATACCGCTTTACTGTTAATTTCGTAGGCGCGCTGTACCTGAATCATATTCACCAGCTCTTCCGCCACGTTGACGTTAGAGGTTTCGACATATCCCTGGTAAAGCAGCCCCGCGCCGTTCAACCCTGGCGTGGAATCATTCGGTGCACCGGAAGCCTGCGTTTCGACGTAGAGGTTTTCACCAATGCTTTCCAGCCCGCTGTCATTCATAAAGGTGGTCAGGTTAAGCTGCCCCACCTGCACCGGATTGGTCTGCCCCTGCTGAGTCGCGCTAACAATGCCATCGCGGCCAATGGTGATACTCAGCGTATTCGCCGGAATGGTGATCGCCGGCTGCACCTGAAAACCTCCCGCCGTCACCAGTTGACCGTTTTGATCGACCTGGAATGAACCATCGCGGGTATATGCGGAAGTGCCATCCGGGAGCAGCACCTGGAAGAATCCCTGGCCTTTAATCGCCACGTCTTTGCTGTTATCGGTTTGCGACAAATTGCCCTGACTGTGCAGACGTTCAGTGGCAACCGGGCGCACGCCGGTACCAATCTGCAAACCGGACGGCAGCGTGGTTTGCTCAGAAGACTGCGCCCCCGGTTGGCGTACCGTTTGATAAAGAAGATCTTCAAACACCGCGCGCTGACGCTTAAAACCATTGGTACTGACGTTCGCCAGGTTGTTGGCGATAACGTCCATATTGGTCTGCTGCGCGTCGAGGCCGGTTTTGGCGATCCATAATGAACTGATCATGATTTTCCTTAGCTCATTGACAGCAACTGGTTAGCTTTCTGCGTGTTTTCATCCACGCTGCTGATAACCTTCATCTGTATTTCGAATCGGCGGGCGCTGGCTATCATATCGGCCATCGCCGCCACGGGTTTGACGTTACTGCCTTCCAGCACGCCGGACTGCAAACGGATAGACTGATCTGCCTGCAACGCCGGGCCGCGGGTGGTTTGCGCTTCTGCGGTCAGGCGAAACACGCCATCATCGCCGCGCACGATTTCCGTGTTATCCGCTTTCACCATTTTCAGCCGTCCCACCTGCGCCACCGTATTCGGCGGGTCACCGGGGTTGAGCGCTGAAATGGTGCCGTCCGCCGCGATGGTGATTTCCGCGCCTTCCGGCACGGTAAGCGGGCCGCCATCGCCCATCACCGGATTGCCCTGAATGGTCAACTGCCCGGTTGGCCCCACCTGAATATTACCGTTGCGGGTATACCCTTCCCCGCCATCGGCGGTTTGCACCGCCAGCCAGCCATCCTGTTGCAGCGCCACGTCCAGCGGACGCGAGGTGTAATCAAGCTGTCCAGGCGTCATATCCGCACCCGGCGTGGAGGCCGTTACCAGCGTACGCGTCGGCACCGACATCCCCTCTACCGGCACCGCGCGCATGGCGTTGAGCTGGGCGCGAAAGCCCGGAGTCGAACTGTTGGCGAGGTTGCTGGCGGTGACCGCCTGCTGCTCCATCGTCTGGCTCGCCGCGCCCATCGCCGTGTAAATTGCGTGATCCATAAAGCTGCCTTATCGGGATTAACGCAGGTTAACCAGCGTGTTCAGGATCTGATCCTGGGTTTTGATGGTCTGGGCGTTAGACTGATAGTTACGCTGGGCGACAATCATATTGACCAGCTCTTTGCTGAGATCGACGTTAGAGGCTTCCAGCGCGCCGTTGGTCAGGCTGCCGAAGTTACCGCTGCCCGCGGTGCCCAGCAGCGCCACGCCGGAGGACTGGGTGGCAGACCAGACGTTATCGCCTTCCGATTGCAGACCTTCGTTGTTGGCAAAGTTCGCCAGCACGATTTGCCCCAACAGCTGGCTCTGTTCGTTGGAGTAGTTTCCAACCACGGTGCCGTCTTCGTTAATCTGATAGCTCACCAGATCGCCCGGCGCATAGCCGTTCTGCGAGGTGGCGACGATATTGTTCGCCCCGGTGTTCTGCTGCATGGAATTAAGGAAACTCAGGGAGAAAGAACCCTCGGCAGAGCCGTTGAGTGCGGCGACATCAATCGTGATTTGCGAATTCGCATCCGCCCCACCCAGCACGCCATTTTCATACGGACGTACTTCTTTGAGGGCGCCACTCTCACTGAACGTCATCTGCCCCGATTTAACCGCATCCGCGCCGGTCACGCTGGAGTCCTGAGTATAAACATCCCACTGATTATCATCGGTTTTCACGTAATAGACGTTCATGTCATGGGCATTACCCTGACTGTCATAAACGGTGATGGTGCCTTTCTTGTTGTAGCTGTCAGCGTTAGCGGGATCGAACGTCGCGACGCTCGGTTTGGCATCCGTCGAGTTGAGGTTGACCTGCATTGCTGCCGTGCTCGTGGTCTTCGCCGACATCAGCGAGTTCGGAATAGTAATCGCCGTAGGATTCGCCCCCTGTTGAATGGTCGGTGGCGTGCCGGAAGCCGGATAGCCGGTCACCTGCAAGCCCTGCGAGTTCACCAATGTACGGTTTGCATCGAGGGAAAACTGGCCGTTACGGCTGTAGAAAACGGAACCGTTACTGTCGGTGAGGCGGAAAAAACCGTTCTGGCTGATGGCAACGTCCAGCGCGCGTCCGGTACTGGTCGTCGTCCCGTCAGTGAAGTCCTGAGTGATCCCGGCGACTTTCACCCCCAGTCCCACTTTTGAACCGGCAAACATATCGGCAAACGAGGCGGTGCCTGATTTAAAGCCGTAGGTTGCGGAGTTAGCAATGTTGTTGCCGATAACATCGAGATTACTGGACGCGGCATTCATGCCGCTGACTGCTTGGGAAAAGCCCATGATTCACTCCTGAATTAAATAATCTGACGAACTTCGTCGAGCGTGGTGGTGCCGTAAGTGCCGAGATCCAACTGATTGCCATTGCCGCTCAACGTCACGCCCTGTACCAGCGCAAATTTCAGCGGCTGCGCCACCAGTTGTGTGGTGCCGCTGCTGGCGGTAATGCTGACGTTGTACGCGCCATCCGCCACCGCCGCGCCGTCCGTGCCGGTGCCGTCCCAGGTAAATGTGTGCACGCCTGCGGTCAACGCGCCGATATCCAGCGTTTTGACGACATTGCCGTTACTGTCGGTTATCGTGGCGGTCACTTTGTCGGCCGCCTGTTCCAGCTCAACGCCAAACGGCGTGGTGTCCGTGCCGTCGCCGTCGCTGTTTTTGCCCGCCAGAACGGTAGTACCGGGGATCATCACGCCGTGACCAATCAGCGATGACGCCTGTAAAGACTTGCTACTGTCGATTTGCCCGGAAATGGAACCCAGCGAGGTATTGAGTTTCTCAATACCGCTTACGGTGCTGATTTGCGCCAGCTGGCTGGTCAACTGGCTGTTGTCCATCGGATTAGTGGGATCCTGATTTTTCAGCTGCGCCACCAGCAGCGTCAGGAAACTGTTCTGTAAATCATCGGCGCTACTGCTGGTCAGCGACCCGCTGTCGCTGGTTGCGCTGGTCGCGCTGGTGCTATTGACGTTTACTGCAATGGACATTGTTCTCTCCGTTATTGACCCAGCGTGAGGGTTTTGAGCATCATGCTTTTCACGGTGTTCATCACCTCGACGTTGGCCTGATAGCTGCGCGAAGCCGACAGGGTGTTGACCATCTCGCCGACCACATCAACGTTTGGCATGCGTACATAGCCCTTCGCATCCGCCAGCGGGTTACCCGGCTGGTAGACCAGCTTGTCGGGCTCCTGGCTCTCAATCACATCGGCCACTTTCACCCCGCCCGTTGCTGCACCCGGCTGTGCATCCACCTGGAAAACCACCTGCTTTGCGCGATACGGTTGGCCGTCAGGGCCGGTCACGCTGTCGGCGTTTGCCAGGTTACTGGCTGCCACGTTCAGCCGCTTGGACTGCGCGGTGAGCGCGGAACCCGCCACATCAAAAATATTCAGTAAGCCCATACATTAATTCCCCTGCTGAAGGACGCTCATCATCCCCTTGATCTGCCCACCCAATACCGTAAGCCCGGTCTGATACTGCAAGCTGTTATCAGCGAACTGCGTGCGCTCGCGATCCATATCGACGGTATTGCCGTCCAGCGCGGGCTGATCGGGAATGCGGTAGAGCAAATCGGTGGCGGCAGATGAGAGGTTTTGTGCGGGAATGTGGCGTGCGGATGTGAGCGACAGCGCCACGCCGTTGGTGCCCGCCCGCCCTCGCTCCATCACTTTTTTCATTTCACTGGCAAAATCGATATCACGCGCCTGATACCCGGGGGTATCGGCGTTGGCGATATTGGCGGCCAGAATCTCCTGGCGCTCGGCACGCAGATTCAGGGCTTCCTGTTGAAAACGCAGCGCGGCGTCGAGTTTATCGAGCATGGCTCCTCCGCAGATGACAAAATTTCAGCCGACAGCTTAATTCGCCTTATGCGCGCGTTATCGCCGGAATAAACGCAATATGCGTCGCTATTTGTTCCGTTGATGTCGGCGACGGATGCGTAAAATACTCACACTACCCTCTCTGACGGAGTGTTCGATGCCAAAGCTCACTACCTCGCTGGCCGCGTGTTTACTGCTCGCCAGCCCGTTCGCCCTGGCGCAGGATCTGCAAAGCCAGCTGTCGACGTTTTTCAGCCAGCGGCTGGAAGGATTGAGCGATGAAGTGGTGGTGCAACTGCGTAGCCCTATCGCGATGTTGCCCTCCTGCGAGTAACCGACGCTCAGTACGCCTGGCAATGCCCGGCTATGGGGGAACCTGAATGTGGTGGCGCGCTGCGGAAATGAGAAACGGTATTTACAGGTGACGGTGCAGGCCACGGGGAATTATGTGGTCGCCGCCGAGCCGATTGCGCGCGGTACAACGCTCAATGCCCAGTCGGTTACGCTGAAACGTGGCCGTTTGGATCAATTGCCGCCGCGTACGATGCTGGATATCAACCAGGCGCAGGATGCAGTCAGCCTGCGCGACGTCGCCGCCGGGCAAGCGTTGCAGCTGACCATGATACGCGCCGCCTGGCGGGTGAAGGCCGGGCAACGCGTCCAGGTCATCGCCAAAGGCGATGGCTTTAGCGTTAACAGCGAAGGTCAGGCGCTGAATAACGCCGCCGTGGCGCAAAACGCGCGCGTGAGAATGTCCTCAGGCCAGGTGGTCAGCGGCGAAGTGAATGCGGATGGGAATGTTCTGATTAACCTATAATCTTAATAAAGAAAGTGCGGCGATTGCCGATAAAG
>CAJYVI010000136.1 GCA_913778145.1 uncultured Pseudocitrobacter sp. | reverse complement strand
GCCTTCTTCCCAGATCTGTTCGGCCAGTTTTTCATCATAGTTGGCCACCTCAAAAATCGCCTGAGCGATTTCTGGCGAGGTGTTGCGCAAGCTCGCCCATTCGTTGACGTGGTGAGCTTTTGCTTCTTGTGTTGGCATAGAAATCCTCCTGCTGAAGACTAACCTTTTAACTTAACCGCAAGCCCGGCGACATATTCACCCTGATAGCGGGCAATCGCGAGTTCTTCCTCGCTTGGCTGACGTGAACCGTCGCCGCCCGCGATGGTGGTCGCGCCATATGGCGTTCCGCCGCGAACCTGGGAGACATCAAACAGTTCCTGCGCACCGTAGCCGATAGGAACAATCACCATCCCATGATGAGCAAGCGTAGTCCATGTTGAGGTAATCGTCTGCTCCTGACCACCACCGGTACCGGTAGAGCTGAATACACTACCGATTTTGCCGTACAGCGCGCCAGAGGCCCACAGGCCGCCCGTCTGATCAAGGAAGGTCCGCATCTGACCGGACATATTACCGAAGCGGGTTGGGGTACCAAAGATGATGGCATCGTACTCAGCCAGCTCCTGCGGCGTGGCAACCGGCGCGGTGTGGGTTTTCCCGCCCGCTTTAGCGAAAGCTTCCGGTGACATGGTTTCCGGTACGCGTTTGACGACAACTTCTGCGCCCGAAACCTTATTTGCACCCTCTGCGACGGCTTTGGCCATCGTCTCAATGTGTCCATACATGGAATAATAAAGCACCAGAACTTTTGCCATCTGCAACACTCCTCGGTTTATCGTTACACAGCTTTTCGCTGTCCTTCTTTAAAGATAAGCCGTGTCGACAGGAGTGCAAACTTTACAACCATTTCTTTGATTTGTAACAAAAATGTATTTTATTAAATGTAAATTGTTGCGTGCCTTTTAATCACTGCCGTAAATAAGTATGACTTTTCACCTGGGGGGAAGGCAGAAGCATCATGACACACTTTTGGTTATGCCTATTTTTTCTGCGATAAGAGTAAATTATGACCCGAACTTATCGGGCCGGCGACGTGAAGCCTTTAACCCGTGACAAAATGTTTCGATCAACGTCACAAAACCGTGCAGTCCGCTAAGCTTAGTGTTACGCAGCATAAAAAATGGTCAATGCCATTGCTGCGGGGGAATGACTCCCTGATTTCACGTAATGCAATATGATGTCTAATCAACTGGAGGTCAGAAATGGCAAATCATCGTGGTGGTTCAGGTAACTTTGCTGAAGACCGGGACAGAGCATCAGAAGCAGGTCGTAAGGGTGGCCAGCACAGCGGCGGTAATTTCAAAAATGATCCGCAGCGCGCCTCCGAAGCAGGTAAAAAGGGAGGGAAAAACAGCCATGGTAGCAACCGCAACAGCTAACCTCTCACAGGGCTGAGTTAATCCGTAGCGAGTGTTTCTACACTCTGTAACCCCTCCGCCGCCGATGGATTCGGCGGCTTTTTATTTTCACTTCACCGGGTTGAACTGTGACCTTGCGCACTGCACACTGTAAGGCTGTTTGATTTCCCGGCGGCATCATGTCTTTTTTCTCACGCTACGCATTTTCTGTTAAGTCTCATGAAGCCATCCTGATCCTCATCACTATGTTCTGGGGCGGCACCTTTCTCGCCGTACAGTACGCCGTCACCCTCAGTGGTCCGTTCTTCTTTGTGGGCGTGCGCTTTGCGATGGCAGCGGTTGCTGTGGGGCTACTCTGCGCCCGTTCGCTGCGCGGCCTGACGCGCCTGGAACTGAAAGCCGGTGTGGTGATTGGCATCGCCATAGCGCTTGGCTACAGCCTGCAAACCTGGGGCTTGCAGTCGATTCCCAGCAGTAAATCCGCTTTTATCACCGCCATGTATGTCCCGCTGGTGCCGCTGTTGCAGTGGCTCTGTTTGGGGAGAATGCCGGGGCTGATGTCCTGCGTGGGCATCGTGCTGGCTTTTATTGGCCTGATTTTCCTTGCCGGGCCGAATGGGGATTTGCTGGCGCTTGGGCAGGGTGAGCTGATTACGCTTGCCAGCGCGGTGGCGATTGCCGCAGAAATTATTCTCATCAGCGCCTGGGCGGGGAAGGTTGATGTGCGGCGAGTGACCGTTGTGCAACTGGCGACAGCGTCGATTGTGGCGTTCGCCATGATGGCACCTGCCGGTGAAAGTGTGCCGCCCGTATCGTCTGGCTTGCTGATAGTGGCGCTGGGGTTGGGGATTTTCAGCGCCATTATTCAGGTGACGATGAACTGGGCTCAGCGCAGCGTGTCGCCGACGCGCGCGACGGTTATCTACACCGGAGAACCGGTATGGGCGGGGATTTTTGGCCGACTGGCCGGGGAGCGCTTACCCGCGCTGGCGCTGCTGGGCGCGGCCTTTATCGTGGTTGGCGTGTTGGTCAGCGAACTCAAATTTAAGCGTAAAAAAAAGCCGCAACCGGCTACGGAAGCATCACTTAATCACGAGCGGTAGGTATCACGCCTGTGTATGCCTCCCGGTTTTGCTATGCTGTGGAGGCTAATAACAGGAGAGGGCGTATGGCTCAGGACGCAACAAAGAAAAGCGGAAAACGCTCGCAGGCAGTCAGTGCAAAAAAACAGGCCATTCTCTCGGCTGCGCTCAATACTTTTTCCCAGTTCGGTATTCATGGCACTCGCCTCGAACAGGTGGCGGAACTTGCCGGCGTGTCAAAAACCAATCTGCTTTACTATTACCCGTCGAAAGAGGCGCTTTATATCGCCGTGATGCGGCAAATTCTGGCTATATGGCTGGCACCGTTAAAAGCGTTTCGCGAAGATCTTGCCCCACTGGTGGCGATTAGAGAGTACATCAGGCTGAAACTGGAGGTCTCGCGCGATTACCCGCAGGCCTCGCGATTGTTCTGCCTTGAAATGCTGCAAGGCGCGCCGTTGCTAATGAACGAACTGACCGGCGATCTTAAGGCGTTGGTTGAGGCGAAATCCGCGATTATCGCCGCGTGGGTCAATGCGGGAAAACTCGCGCCGGTTGACCCGCATCACCTCATTTTTATGATTTGGGCGACAACCCAGCACTATGCGGATTTTGCCACCCAGGTGGAAGCGGTCACGGGCGCGACATTACAGGATGAAGCCTTCTTTCAGCGCACGGTCGAAAACGTGCAGCGGATGATTATTGAAGGCATTCGCGTGCGTTAATTGGCGTTGGCTGGCGGCAGCGGGCAGCTCAGGTCACCCTCTTCGCATTGCAAAAGGGAAGAGAGAAACGCTTCCCGCTCGGCGGTCTTATCCGTCAGACACTGGTTGTGTACCATCGGCTGCACGCTGCCGCCTTCACTGCTGGAACTAAGCAGTTCACAATCGGCATCCCGCGAGGCAATCCACGCGACCTGCGCTTTTTTTAGCAGCTCACGCTGCGGTTCCTGTGCCCGTTTCTGTGCCGCCTGATACGTCTCGTTCAACTTCTTATCCGCCGCCTGATACTGTGCCGCGGTACATTGATTCAGGTCGCTTTGAGTGCTGGCGTTGTTGCATTCATCCGCCAGTGCCAGGCCGCTCGCCATCAGGGTGATTATCGCCAGCAAGATACGTTTCATCTGTTCACTCCCTTAAAAAAGATGTCGATGAATATAGTATGAATCGTGGTCCGTGTGAAAGAGGCGTTAATGCTTTGCATACCTGATTATCTCCTCTTACCAGTGTTTGCTTTTCTGATTTTTTACCTCGCCGTAGACCGCGCCGATACAGATAGTTGATCATCATCCACTGCTATTTAAAAAGTGTTCAATTACAGGGATGACGGACGATGTCTGGTGGGGAAAATACCTTTCGGCTGGGGCTGTATACATTAGCCTGGCCGATATTTATCGAGCAGCTGCTGCGCTTACTGATGAACTACGTCAGCGTGTTCATGCTGGGGCATTACTCCGACGAAGCGGTGGCCGCCACCGGTGTCGCGAGTCAAATTCTGGCCATCTCGGTTATCTTTTACGGCTTTTTGACCGTCGGCGTGCAAATCGTTGTCGCACAGCTGATAGGCGCGAAAAAGTTTCATCGCGTAGAGTACGTCATCACCAACGGGCTGGTGGTGGCGTTTATCATCGGCGTGGTGATGAGCTTTCTGTTTATCTTTCTTGGCGAAGGGTTCCTGCGCGCGCTGGGCCTTAGCGAACGGTTAGTCAGCGTTGGCGCGCCGTTTATTCAAATTATTGGCGGCAGCTCGGTCATCATTGCGCTTTATTCCTCAATGCTGCCGATTCTGCGCACCCATGGATACGTGCGTCAGGCAATGGTCGTGCCGATTACCGTCAGTGTGATCAACGTTATCCTCAACTATATGTTTCTCTATGGGCCGCTTAGCTTTTGGGATCTGGGCGTCACTGGCGTGGGCATCTCCAGCAGTATCGCTAACATCGTGGGCATGGCGCTGAGCGTCTGGCTGCTGAAAAAATATATCGGCTATCGCTTCCGCTGGCAGAAGTTAAAGCAGTGCTCGCGCAAGATGCTGGGTTCTATTCTGCAATACGGTCTGCCCTCCGCCGGGGAAAACTTGTCCTATGCGGGTTCGCAGCTGGTGGTGACGGCCATTATTGCACTGCTGGGCACCGAGGCGCTGACCACCAAAATTTATGCGTCCAGCATCAGCCAGTTTGTCGCGCTGTTCGCCATGTCGATAGGGCAGGCTTCGCAAATCATCATTGGCCGGGCGATTGGCGCGCGAGAACTGGATACCGCGTATCGCCAGGGCATTCGCAGCTGGCGCATTGGGTTGCTGATTGCCCTGCTGGTGAGCGCGTTGTTAGCGACGTTTGCCAGGCCGATTATGGCACTGTTTACGCCCAGCGAAACGATTATTGAAATGGCGCGGGTGCTGTTCCTGTACTCCATTTTGCTGGAGCTGGGGCGAGCCACCAATATCATCATTATCAGTTCGTTGAACGCGACCGGAGACGTTCGTTTCCCGTTTATTTGCGGCATCATCGTGATGTGGATTGTCAGCCTGCCGTTCTCATACCTGCTGGGTATTTACGCCGGGCTGGGGCTGGTGGGGGTCTGGCTGGCGTACATTATTGATGAGGGCGTGAGGGCCGCGTTGATGTACCGACGCTGGCAGAGCCGAATCTGGACGACGAAATCGCTGTTCTGATTATCGGTGAACAGGGGTTAATAATGTTTTAATAAGCCATTATTAACCCCGCTTTCTGCGCCGGGCCAGTAAAATCAGCACCTGTTTTTATCCGGTTTGTACTCGTTATGTCTGCGTTCTCCCTCTCGCGATACCTGTTTACGCTGTGCGTTATTCTGCCTGCTATGTCGTTTGCCGCCACGCCGCACACCTCGTTCAGCTACGCCGCTCGCCAGCGGATGCAAAACCGTGCGCGGGTACTCAAACTGTATCAGGCGCACCTGAAAAATCAGGCCAGCTACATTGTGGAAGGCAACGCCGAAAGCAGAAGGGCGCTGCGCCAGCACAACCGTGAGCAGATAAAACAGCACCCGGAGTGGTTCCCTGGTCCGCTGAAATTGAGCGACCGGCGCTGGCAGGCGCTGGCGGAAAACAACCACTTTTTAAGCAGCGATCGCCTGCATAACATCACCGAAGTGGCGATTCATCGCCTGGAGCAGCAGATTGGCAAGCCTTACGTCTGGGGCGGCACGCGGCCCGATAAAGGCTTCGACTGTAGCGGGTTGGTTTTTTATGCCTACAACAAGATCCTCGCGGCGAAGCTCCCGCGCACGGCCAATGAGATGTACCACTATCGCCGGGCAACGATTGTGGCGAACAACGACCTGCGACGGGGAGATTTGCTGTTTTTCCATATCCACAGCCGCGAGATTGCTGACCATATGGGGGTGTATCTGGGAGACGGGCAATTTATCGAGTCGCCACGCACCGGGGAAACCATTCGGGTAAGCCGGTTAGCCGAACCTTTCTGGCAGGATCATTTTTTAGGTGCGCGGCGGATTTTGACGGAAGAGACGATTTTGTAGGACGGCAATACTGCGAAAAGCTAAAGTCGTACACGATTTTCTCCCTCGCCCCTTTGGGGAGAGGGCCGGGGAGAGGGGCTCAGCGCGCACTTTCCCCTCACCCTAACCCTCTCCCCGGAGGGGCGAGGGGACAGTCCGAGACCTTATATAGCCTCCCCAATCAACTCACTGCTCCCATAATTTTCAATGCCAGCTTTTTGGAAAGAGTGTTTTTTGGGTCTGGAAATTCATTAATAAGCTAAAGGTGTGCACGATTTTCTCCCTCGCCCCTTTGGGGAGAGGGCCG
>CAJYVI010000135.1 GCA_913778145.1 uncultured Pseudocitrobacter sp. | reverse complement strand
CTCACCCCGGCCCTCTCCCACAGGGAGAGGGAGAAAACCGGCACCCTGTTTAATACCGTGCTGGATCGGTCCCCTCTCCCTGAGGGAGAGGGTTAGGGTGAGGGGGCAATGCGCGCACCATCCCCCACTTAAGAATCCCCAACTTCACGCCGCTTTTAACCGGCACGATTTACCGGTAAGGATCCAACATGGACATGATTAATATCGGCTACAGCGGCGCATCAACGGCGCAGGTGGAGCTGAACGTCACGGCGCAAAACACCGCCAACGCCATGACCACGGGCTACACCCGCCAGGTGGCGGAGATCAGCACCATCGGTGCCAGCGGCGGCTCGCCGAACAGCGCCGGTAACGGCGTGCAGGTCGACAGCATTCGCCGCGTCTCCAACCAGTATCAGGTGAATCAGGTGTGGTATGCCGCCAGCGATTACGGCTATTACAGCACCCAGCAAGGCTATCTCACGCAACTGGAAGCGGTATTGAGCGACGATAACAGCAGCTTGAGCGGCGGGTTCGATAACTTCTTCGCCGCCCTCAATGAAGCGACCACCAGCCCCGATGATTCCGCCCTGCGCGAGCAGGTGATCAGCGAAGCCGGGGCGCTGTCGTTGCGTATCGACAACACGCTGGATTACATCGACTCGCAAAGCACGGAAATCATCAGCCAGCAGCAGGCGATGGTGTCGCAAATCAATACGCTCACCAGCGGCATCGCCAGCTATAACCAGCAAATCGCTCAGGCCGAAGCCAACGGTGATAACGCCTCCGCGCTGTACGACGCCCGCGACCAGATGGTCGAAGAACTGAGCGGGATGATGGATGTGCAGGTCAATATCGACGACCAGGGCAACTACAACGTTACCCTGAAAAACGGTCAGCCGCTGGTGAGCGGGCAGCAAAGCTCGACCATCGCGCTGGAAACCAACGCCGACGGTACGCCGACCATGTCGCTGACTTTCGCTGGCACCACCTCGACCATGACCACCGACACCGGCGGTTCATTAGGGGCACTGTTTGATTATCAAAACGACGTGCTGACGCCGTTGACCGACACTATCAACAGCATGGCATCGCAGTTTGCCGATGCGGTCAACAACCAGCTGGCGCAGGGCTACGATCTCAACGGTAACCCCGGCGAGCCGCTGTTTATCTATGACGCCAGCAACGCCGATGGCCCGCTGACCGTTAACCCGGATATCACCGCCGACGAGCTGGCGTTCTCCAGTTCGCCGGACGAAAGCGGTAACAGTGACAACCTCCAGGCGCTGATCAACATCTCCACCGAACCGCTGGAGATCGACAATCTTGGCAGCGTGACGGTCGGGCAGGCGTGCTCGTCGATCATCAGCAATATCGGCATTTACAGTCAGCAAAACCAGACGGAAGTCGATGCTGCGTCCAATGTCTATTCCGCAGCGCAAAACCAGCAGAGCAGCGTCAGCGGCGTCAGCATGGACGAAGAGGCGGTGAACCTGATCACCTATCAACAAATTTATGAAGCCAATCTGAAAGTCATTTCCGCCGGGGCCGAGATTTTCGATTCGGTGCTGGAAATGTGCAGCTAAGCGGGAGCGCGAAAATGCGAGTAACCACCCAACAAACCTACGTCTCAATGACGCAAAGTTTTAATAATCTCTCCGGCGATTTGGCGCATGTGGTCGAGCAGATGGCAACCGGCAAGCAGATTTTGCAGCCGTCGGATGATCCGATTGCCGCCACGCGCATCACCCAGTTAAACCGTCAGCAGTCGGCGATTGAGCAGTATCAGAGCAATATCGACTCCGCGTCGGCGGGGCTAAGCCAGCAGGAATCAATCCTTGATGGCGTCAACAACAGCCTGCTGGCGGTGCGCGACGACCTGCTGGAAGCGGCGAACGGCACCAATACCGCCGATTCGCTCGCAAGCCTCGGGCAGGATATTGAGTCGCTCACCGAATCGATGGTCGCAGCGCTGAACTATCAGGACGAAGACGGGCACTACGTGTTTGGCGGCACCATCAACGATGAGCCGCCGATTGTGGCGGTGGACGACGACGGCGATGGCGTGACCGACAGCTACAGCTATCAGGGCAACAGCGACCACCGCCAGACCACGGTATCGAACGGCGTGGAAGTGGATACCAACGTGGCGGCGAGCGATTTCTTCGGCAGCAATTTAGACGTGCTCAACACGCTTAATTCCCTGTCCCAGGAGCTGCAAAACCCGGACGTCGATCCGGCAGATCCGCAGGTGCAGAGCGATATTCAGAATGCCGTGGATGTGGTGGACACCGCCTCGGACGACCTCAACGCCTCGATTGCGTCACTCGGCGAG
This sequence comes from uncultured Pseudocitrobacter sp., assembly GCA_913778145.1. Taxonomy (GTDB): domain Bacteria; phylum Pseudomonadota; class Gammaproteobacteria; order Enterobacterales; family Enterobacteriaceae; genus Pseudocitrobacter. The sequence continues at coordinate 3,136 of CAJYVI010000135.1, read as the reverse complement.
ACGCAGAACACCATGTCGATGCTGAGCGATGCGCAGACCGATATCTCCACCTCTAATGATGAGTTGATTGGTTCATTGCAGGATCTCGATTACGGCCCGGCGTCGATCACCTTTACCGGACTGGAAGTGGCAATGGAAGCTACTCTCAAGACTTACTCGAAAGTGAGTGAGTTGAATTTGTTCAGCGTTCTCTAACTCTTTCAGGAACAGTATGCAGGTCGGACTTACTTCTTCGTCACTCGCCACCGGCAGCGCGCATAGCGCTGCGGTATCGTCGTCAACCGTTGCGCCCACTCAGGCGGTGCGGCAAAAGCTCCCGGTGACGGCGAGTGAATATCCGGCCTCGCCGCTGATTACCACTCGCCCGCAGCGTTACAGCGTGCAGCTTAACGACCAGCTCACCACGTTGCAGCAGGCGGATCACTATCTCGGGCAACTGGAGCAGCAGTTGCTCGATTATCGTCATAGCCAGCGCAAAGGCGGGCAGGCGCAGAGTTCGGCGCTGATGCAGATGCTGGACAAACGCACCGCGCTTTCCGGCGGCGCGGTGGACCGCCAGTTACAGCCGGTGTTGCAGGGTGAAGCGCGGGTGACCTTTCACTCGCCGGATCTGGCGAATCTCGTACACAATCCCACGCCCGGGACGCGTATGTTCAGCGTCTTTGACGGTCGGCAGACTCAGCTTTCGGCAGTGATGCTGTCTGAGGATGACAACGCCGGGCAGTATCAGACGCGGCTGACCAATGCCCTGCGCCGCGTGGGCGTGCAGCTACATCAACAAGCAGACGGCATCAGTTTCTCCACCACTGAAAAACAGTGGCCTGACATCGAGCGCACCTTAAGCGTGCGCACCGATGGCGATAAATCAGCGTTTATGCCGCTGAAAACCTTTGCTGAACCCTCTGAGGCCGAGCGGTTAAAACATAGTTTGCAGCAGGGCGGGGCGGGGATTTCTCAAATGCTGGAAAAGATTAATCAGCAGCGCGCGCAGATGGCGGTGCAGCAGGAAAAAGCCCGCCAGTTGATCGACGGCATGTCCCGCTTCCCACAAACGGAAAACGCGGTGCAGGCCTCGGAAAACCTCGGCGGCGTGCTGGACAGTGCCAATCATAACTATCAGGTGTTATTGCAGGCGGTGAACGGTCAGGCGCGAATTTCCAGCCAGACAGTGAGGAATTTATTGGGGTAATTATCGGTAGGCCGGATAAGACGCGTTTAGCGTCGCATCCGGCATTTATTGGCACTCGTCAGCACTTCTGCACAGTATTTAACAACTTCTCCAAATTCTGATACATCGCGCTATTAATATCGCTATTCTGCCAGCTATCCACATTAAAGGTTAATTGCCAGCTACCGTTGCACTGGTTACGTAATACCAGATCGCTCTCCAGCCGGTTATGCACGTATCGGTAATACATTGTCATAGTCATATCGTGCGCCGATAATAAAGTGTCTAACTTTTGTTGCCCTGGCGCGAGGAAATAGGCGAGTGCAGGCGTTTTACTCTTTTGCCCTGAGGCGCTCAAATGATAAATTTTTATTCGCGGGCTGTTAACCGTTTCTTTTATCAACTGTGGCGCGTCGCTCTTTGGTTGGCGGGAAAAAAAGATGCCGCCGGAAAGTGCGATGACAGCAAGCAGAACCAGGCTGCTCATTTTTTTACCGGTGAAAAATGTGCGCTTCACGGGTTCATGCGGAATATCGACGAGAGGCGTTTCTTCCTGCTGTTCTGTTAATTCGAGATGCGAGTGCTCCATGACTGGGGGAGCGACATCTTCTACCCAATCCACATACTCTTTATTGCACATATAACCTTTTTTAGGCACGGTTTTAATAATGTTTTGTATCCTGCCATCATCGTCAATTGCGGCGCGCAGGGCGTGGATCGCCGTCGGCAGGCTATTGCCGCCTACAATACGATTTTTCCATACCTCGCCGCATAAATAAGAACGCGATAAAACGTCATTCGCATTTTTTGTTAATATTTCCAGAAGAAGAAAATGATATTCGCCGAGACGTCGCATCTCTCCCGTTTCACAATGAATTAACGCATTCTGTGACGGGTCCATACGCCAGCTGTTGACAATGATGCTCATGGTCAGGTCTACCTGTGCAAAAAGAATATCGAGATAAATTCGTGCTACGTCACTATCCTGGTGATAATGCATATGTATTAGTGCTGCTGCCGATGGGATTATTTCCGGCAGCCAGATGGCCGAGGAATGTAACCAAATAGCCGGGTAACAACAATAGCCAAAGGTGTGCCATTTGCAACGCAATGTAAATTTTGGCATTAATTTCGAATTAATTAATATTTAATGATAAGGAAAAATTCAATACATTCATTGTGTTAATGTCTACCGGATAACGTGTCCGGAGAACCGGTCGATATTGCTAATAATCATTTAATTTGTATTTAAGTATAGCTAAATTGACCTAAGCTGATTCCTAAATGAGAGGGAGGGAAAATTTTTTTCCATGCGGTTTTAAGTTTGCTTAAGGGGCTGTCGTTTTTACAGGGTATCGAAACGAAATCGATTAATCCCAAGGAGCAGTATCATGTTATCTATTAACACCAATAACGCCTCAATGGCCGCTGTTAACGCAATCAGCAAAAGCAGCTCTTCTCTGTCTACATCTATGGAACGCCTGGCTACGGGTAACCGGATTAACTCTTCTGCCGATGACGCCGCGGGCAAACAGATTGCTAACCGCTTAACGGCACAGTCCAGCGGTATGGGCGTGGCGCTGAGCAACATTAATGATGCAACCGCGATGCTGCAAACTGCCGACAGCATGTTCGACGAAATGTCTGACGTGCTGGGTCGTATGAAAGACCTGTCTACTCAGGCAGCGAACGGCACCTACAGCGATGACGACCTGCAGGCGATGCAGGATGAATACGACGAACTGGGTCAGCAGATGTCTGACATGCTGCAAAACACCACTTACGGCGGCACCAACCTGTTCGGTGTTTCCGGCACCAGCAACACCGGTACTGACGGTCTGTTCCAGAGCGCGGTGACGTTCCAGGTGGGCGCGGAATCTTCCGACACCATGACCGTCAACATTTCAAGCCAACTGAACACCCTGGTGACCGATCTTTCTTCTATCAGCAACTCCTTTAGTGCGGATC
>CAJYVI010000134.1 GCA_913778145.1 uncultured Pseudocitrobacter sp. | reverse complement strand
CGAAACCCTGGCACGCATGAAGAAAGAGATTGGCGAGCTGGAAAATAAACTGAGCGAAACGCGTGCCCGTCAGCAGGCGCTTGCACTGCGTCACCAGGCGGCAAACTCTTCCCGCGATGTGCGTCGTCAGTTAGACAGCGGTAAACTCGATCAGGCGATGGCGCGTTTTGAATCGTTTGAACGCCGTATCGACCATATGGAAGCGGAAGCCGAGAGCCACCGTTTCGGCAAACAACCGTCGCTGGATCAGCAATTTGCCGAGCTGAAAGCTGATGATGAAATTAGTGAACAACTGGCGCAGCTGAAAGCCAAAATGAAGCAGGACAACCAATAATTATTCAGGCGGCACGTGGCGTGCCGCTGCTCATCATTGTAAGGAGTACCTATGAGCGCGCTTTTTCTTGCCATCCCGCTGACGTTGTTTGTGCTTTTTGTTCTGCCGGTGTGGATTTGGCTGCACTACAGTAACCGCTCGCGCAGCAGTGGATTAACGCAAAATGAGCAGCAGCGTCTTTTACGGCTTACCGACGATGCCCAGCGTATGCGCGAACGCATTCAGGCGCTGGAAGCCATTCTCGATGCCGAACATCCAAACTGGAGGGATAAATAATGGCCTTAGATTTTAATAAAAAACTGTGGCGTATTCCTCAGCAAGGCATGGTGAAAGGGGTATGCGCAGGTATCGCGCACTACCTGGACGTGCCGGTAAAACTGGTGCGGATTATTACCGTGCTGGCGATGATATTTGGCCTGTTTTTCTTTGTGGTCGTCGCCTACATCATTTTAACGTTCGCGCTTGATCCGATGCCGGAAGGCGCGATGGGCGATGCGCATAGCCCCACCAGCGGTGAATTGCTGGATGCGGTGGATGCGCAACTTGCCGCAGGTGAACAACGTCTGCGCGAGATGGAACGTTACGTGACGTCCGATACCTTTTCGCTGCGTAGTCGTTTTCGTCAACTGTAATTGAGGATACTCATGAATAATCGCTGGCAACGCGCCGGGCAACAGGTAAAACCCGGCTTGAAAATCGCAGGTAAGCTGGTGCTTCTGACCGCGTTACGTTACGGCCCGGCAGGGGTTGCTGGCTGGGCGGTGAAATCCGTCGCCCGTCGTCCATTGAAGATGCTGCTGGCCGTGGCGCTGGAGCCCTTGCTGAGCCGCGCGGCGGCGAAACTGTCAAAACGCTACAGCCGACAGTAATGCAAACGAAGCGGCACAACAGAGGTTGTGCCCATTGTTTACGCTGAGTTTTTACATCTTTCCCTATCACCCTCATGTAATATCTACCTAATACGTTTTTCCTTCAGGGCATAATGGAACCGCTATGAAGCGACTAAAAAATGAATTCAACGCATTGGTTAATCGGGGTGTCGACAGACACCTGCGTATCGCCGTTACCGGCCTGAGCCGCAGCGGGAAAACCGCGTTTATCACCGCGATGGTAAACCAGCTTTTAAGCCTGCACGCCGGGGCGCGGTTGCCGCTACTGAGTGCGGTGCGTGAAGAACGGCTGATTGGCGTGAAGCGTGTGCCGCAGCGAGATATGGGTATTCCGCGCTTTACCTACGATGAAGGGCTGGCGCAGCTTTACGGGCAACCGCCGACCTGGCCGACGCCAACGCGTGGCGTGAGTGAGATTCGCCTGGCGCTGCGTTTTCGCTCTAATGAGTCGCTATTGCGCCACTTTAAAGATACCTCAACGCTGTATCTGGAAATTGTCGACTACCCTGGCGAATGGCTACTGGATTTACCGATGCTGGCGCAGGATTACCTGAGCTGGTCGCGCCAGATGACCGGGCTGCTGCAGGGGCAGCGCGGCGAGTGGTCAGCAAAATGGCGTAAGCTGTGCGAAGGGCTTGACCCCCAAGCACCCGCCGATGAAAACCGTCTGGCGGCGATTGCCCAGGCGTGGACCGATTATCTTCATACCTGCAAACAGGAAGGCCTGCACTTTATCCAGCCGGGGCGCTTTGTGCTGCCGGGCGATATGGCGGGCGCACCCGCGCTGCAGTTTTTCCCGTGGCCGGATGTTGATGGCGTCGGCGAAGCAAAACTGGCGCAGGCCGATAAACACACCAACGCAGGCATGCTGCGCGAGCGTTTTAACTACTATTGCGAAAAAGTGGTGAAAGGCTTCTATAAAGAGCATTTTCTACGCTTTGACCGTCAGATAGTGCTAGTCGATTGCCTGCAACCGCTTAACAGCGGCCCACAGGCGTTTAATGATATGCGCCTGGCCTTAACACAGTTAATGCACAGTTTTCACTACGGCCAGCGCACGCTGTTCCGTCGGCTGTTCGCGCCCGTTATCGACAAACTGCTGTTTGCCGCCACTAAGGCGGATCACGTTACCGTCGATCAGCACAGCAATATGGTGTCGCTGCTTCAGCAACTGATTCAGGATGCGTGGCAGAATGCGGCCTTTGAAGGCATCACCATGGACTGCCTGGGGCTGGCGTCGGTGCAGGCGACGCAAAGCGGGTTGATTGAGGTGAATGGGGAGAAAATCCCGGCATTGCGAGGGCATCGGCTTAGCGATGGTCAGCCACTCACGGTCTATCCGGGGGAAGTTCCCGCGCGTTTGCCGGGGCAGGCATTTTGGGATAAGCAGGGTTTTCAGTTTGAGGCGTTTCGTCCGCAGGTAATGGATGTTGACCAGCCGCTTCCGCACATTCGTCTTGATGCGGCGCTGGAATTTTTGATTGGAGATAAATTGCGATGAACGAACCGTTAAAACCGCGCATCGATTTCGACGGCCCGCTGGAAGCGGAAAAAAGCGAGCAATTCCGTCAGTCGCAAACCTTCGCGGACGATGTCGCCGACAAGTTTGCACCTGCGGTGATTGATGAAAACCTGCCGGAAGAGGGGCAGGCGGAAGCCGTAGTGGAATCGGTGCTGCGCCCTAAACGTAGCCTGTGGCGCAAGATGGTCACCGCGGGCCTCACGATTTTTGGTATCAGCGTGGTGGCGCAGGGCGTGCAGTGGACGATGAACGCCTGGCAAACACAGGACTGGGTCGCGCTGGGCGGTTGCGCTGCCGGGGCGCTGATTGTTGGTGCCGGTGTGGGGTCGGTCGCAACGGAATGGCGACGTCTGTGGCGTTTACGCCAGCGTGCGCAGGAGCGTGATGAAGCCAAAGAACTTATGCAGAGCCACGGCGTCGGTAAAGCCCGCGCGTTCTGTGAAAAACTGGCGCAGCAGGCGGGAATCGACCAGGCGCATCCGGCGCTGCAACGCTGGTATGCGGCGATCCACGAAACCCAAAACGATCGTGAAGTGGTTAGCCTTTACGCGCATTTAGTGCAGCCGGCGCTGGATGCGCAGGCGCGGCGAGAAATCAGCCGTTCGGCGGCAGAATCTGCCATGATGATCGCCGTTAGCCCGCTGGCGCTGGTGGATATGGCGTTCATCGCCTGGCGCAATTTGCGATTAATTAACCGCATCGCCACGCTTTACGGGATTGAACTGGGCTATTACAGCCGCCTGCGCCTGTTTAAACTGGTGCTGCTCAATATCGCTTTTGCCGGGGCCAGCGAACTGGTGCGCGAAATCGGTATGGACTGGATGTCGCAGGATCTGGCCGCGCGCCTTTCCGCCCGCGCCGCGCAGGGGATTGGCGCCGGGCTGCTGACTGCGCGTCTGGGCATTAAGGCGATGGAACTGTGTCGTCCGCTGCCGTGGATCGATAACGACAAACCCAAGCTTGGCGATTTTCGTCGCGAGCTGATTGGTCAGTTAAAAGGCGTCGTCCAGAAGGGCGGCGCGAAGTAACGTTTTGC
>CAJYVI010000133.1 GCA_913778145.1 uncultured Pseudocitrobacter sp. | reverse complement strand
TTTTGTTCGCAGCAAACAGGGGTTATCTCATCGCCATGTGGGCAGCCTGCACGCCGCCGATGACGCGATGGCGCTGGAAAACGCGCGCGATGCGTACACTCGCCGCAATGAAGGCTGCTCTATCTGGGTGGTGAAGGCGAGTGAAATTGTTGCCTCGCAGCCGGAAGAACGCGGCGAATTTTTCGACCCGTCGGAAAGCAAGGTTTACCGCCATCCGACGTTTTACACCATCCCTGATGGCATCGAGCACATGTGAGGTGGGTGATGACTAAAAATTCCGTCGCGATTTATGCCCAGCGTTTGGGCGACAACGGCCTGGTGCTTTCGCAGCGTCTGGGCGCGTGGTGTGGCCATGCACCTGAACTGGAGATTGACCTGGCGCTGGCGAACATCGGCCTCGATTTACTCGGTCAGGCGCGCAATTTCCTGAGCTATGCCGCCGAATGCTACGGCAGCGGCGATGAAGATACGCTGGCCTACGGTCGTGAAGAACGCCAGTTCAGCAATCTGCTGCTGGTGGAGCAACCGAACGGCAACTTTGCCGACACCATCGCCCGTCAGTTTCTGATGGATGCCTGGCATGTCGCGCTCTACAGCCGTCTGGTAAACAGCAGCGATACGCAAATTGCCGCTATCGCCGCCAAATCGATTAAAGAAGTGCGTTATCACCTGCGATTCAGCCGCGGCTGGCTGGTGCGCATGGGTGACGGTACGCCGGAGTCCGCACAAAAAATGCAGCAGGCGTTGAACAACGTCTGGCGCTTCACCCGCGAACTGTTCGAAGTCGATGCCGTTGAGCAGGAACTGATTGAGCAGGGCATTGCCGTTGATGTGCGCGAACTGAAAGACGAATGGGAGACCACCGTGCGCGACGCGCTTGCGGATGCCTGTCTGCAACGGCCGGAAGAAGAAGCTTTCCGCACCGGTGGAAAACAGGGGCTGCATACGGAACATCTGGGGCCGATGCTGGCGGAAATGCAGTATCTGCAACGCATCTACCCCGCGCTTCAGTGGTAATCAGGAGGTCATAGTGCAACGAATTGCCGCGATAGCACCCTCGAAAGTGCATGAGATCTGGCGCTTACTGAGCGAGATCCCCGACCCGGAAGTGCCGGTGTTAACCATCACCGACTTAGGCATGGTGCGCAGCGTCGCGCCGCAGGGTGATGGCTGGGTGATTGGCTTTACGCCGACCTATTCTGGCTGCCCGGCCACCGAGCATCTGCTGGGGGCCATCCGCGACGTGATGACCGAACACGGCTTTACGCCGGTGCATATCGTGCTGCAACTCGACCCTGCCTGGACCACCGACTGGATGAACGCCGATGCCCGCGAACGCTTACGCCAGTATGGTATTAGCCCGCCGCAGGCCCACGCCTGCCACGCATCGGTTCCTGAGGATGTGACCTGCCCGCGCTGCGGTAGTTCGCACACCTCGCTTATTAGCGAATTTGGTTCGACAGCCTGCAAAGCGCTCTACCGCTGCGATAGCTGCCGCGAACCCTTCGACTATTTCAAATGTATTTGAGGTTGCCATGACGACGTTTCATTCGCTTACGGTGGCAAAAGTGGAACCGGAAACCCGCGATGCGGTGACCATTACTTTTGCCGTACCCGACACGTTACGGGAGGCTTACGCTTTCCGTCCTGGTCAGCACCTGACGCTGAAAACCCGCATTGGCGGGGAAGAGCTGCGCCGTTGCTACTCCATCTGCCGCACCGGCACGCCGGGGCAGATTAGCGTTGCGGTGAAAGCCATCGAAGGCGGGCGTTTTTCCCGCTTTGCCCAGAGCGATATCAAGCAAGGCATGGCTTTTGATGTGATGGTGCCGCAGGGCCATTTTGGCTATCAGCCGCAGGCAGAGCGCACCGCGCGCTATCTGGCGATTGCCGCCGGTTCTGGCATCACGCCGATGCTGGCGATTATCGAAGCCACGCTGACCACCGAAGCGCATAGCCAGTTCACGCTGATTTATGGCAACCGTAGCAGCCAAAGCATGATGTTCCGCCAGGCGCTGGCAGACCTGAAAGATAAATACCCGCAACGTTTACAGCTGATCAATCTCTTCAGCCAGGAGACGGTCGAGAGCGAACTGCTGTCCGGCCATATCAACAGCGAAAAACTGCACGCGCTGGCCCGCAATCTGGTGCAGTTCGACCAGCTTGATGAAGCGTTTATCTGCGGCCCGGCGGCGATGATGGATGACGCGGAAACCGCGCTGTGCGCGTTAGGTATGCCGGAGAAAGCGATTCACCTGGAGCGCTTTAACACACCGGGCAGCACCATTAAACGCGTCTCTACCGTACAGGCTGAAGGACGCAGCGTGACGATTCGTCACGATGGGCGTGACCGTCAGATCTCCCTGAATGCAGAAGATGACAGCATTCTGGACGCCGCGCTGCGTCAGGGCGCTGACCTACCGTATGCCTGCAAAGGCGGCGTCTGCGCCACCTGTAAATGCAAAGTGTTGCGCGGCGAAGTGGAGATGGCAACCAACTACAGCCTTGAGCCTGATGAAGTGGCGGCGGGCTATGTCCTGAGCTGCCAGGCGTTGCCGAAAGGCGATGGCGTGATTGTCGACTTTGATGCGAAGGGGATGGCATGAGCGAACTGATCGTTGCACGCCACGAGCGCGTACTGCTACTGACGTTGAATCGCCCGCAGGCGCGCAACGCCCTGAACAATGCCTTGCTGGAGCAAATCGCCAGCGAACTGGAAAACGCCGCGCGCGATGCGGACATTTCTGCCTGCGTCATCTTCGGTAATGACCGTTTCTTTGCTGCTGGTGCAGACCTCAATGAGATGGCGGCTAACGATATGCCCGCCACGCTCAACGATATTCGCCCGCGTTTATGGGCGCGAATCGATGCGTTTAATAAGCCGCTGATTGCCGCCGTTAATGGCTATGCGCTGGGCGCAGGCTGCGAACTCGTGCTGCTGTGCGACACGGTGGTCGCGGGTGATAACGCCCGTTTCGGCCTGCCGGAAATCACCCTCGGCATTATGCCAGGCGCGGGCGGCACCCAGCGTTTAATTCGCAGCGTCGGTAAGGCGCTTGCCAGCCGTATGGTGCTGACGGGTGAAGCGATTGACGTTCATCAGGCGCAGCAGGCCGGGCTGGTGAGCGACGTCTACCCGGCGGGCTTAACCCTCGAATACGCCCTGAAACTGGCAAAAACTATCGCCCGCCATTCACCGCTGGCATTGCAGGCGGCAAAACAGGCGCTGCGTCAGTCGCAGGAAGTGGGGCTGCATGCGGGTCTGCAACAGGAACGCCAGCTGTTTACGCTGCTGAGCGCAACCGAAGATCGTCAGGAAGGCATTAATGCCTTCCTGCAAAAACGCCAACCAGAATTTAAAGGACGTTAATCGTGGATGCTTTTATTTTGAGTCATGTTGAGCAGGGCGTAATGACCATAACGCTTAATCGCCCGGAACGTCTCAACAGCTTTAATGATGTGATGCATCAGCAACTTGCCGAGTGCCTGAAACAGGCCGAGCGCGACGATACCATCCGCTGCCTGCTGATTACCGGCGCAGGGCGCGGCTTCTGCGCGGGGCAGGATCTGAACGATCGTAACGTCGATCCTAACGGCCCGGCCCCGGATCTGGGGATGTCCGTTGAACTTTTTTATAACCCGCTGGTGCGTCGTCTGGCAAAACTGCGGAAACCGGTGATTGCTGCGGTAAACGGTGTGGCGGCAGGCGCAGGCGCAACGCTGGCGCTGGGCTGCGACATGGTGATTGCCGCGCGTTCGGCAAACTTTGTGATGGCATTCAGTAAGCTGGGCCTGGTACCCGATTGCGGCGGCACCTGGCTGCTGCCGCGCACTGCCGGGCGTGCACGCGCCATGGGGCTGGCGTTACTGGGCGACAAAATGAGCGCCGATCAGGCGCAGCAGTGGGGCATGATCTGGCAGGTGGTGGATGACGCCGAACTGGCGGATACCAGCCTGACGCTGGCACGCCATTTAGCCACACAGCCGACCTACGGTTTAGGGCTTATCAAGCAGGCACTGCTGGCCTCCGAAACTCACACGCTGGACCAACAGCTGGATATGGAGCGTGATTTCCAGCGTATGGCCGGGCGCAGCGATGATTATCGCGAAGGCGTCAGCGCGTTTCTGGCGAAACGTCCACCACAGTTCAGCGGGAAATAATCCATGAGCCATGAAATCAAAACAGTTGCGGTGATTGGCAGCGGCACGATGGGCGCAGGTATTGCCGAAGTGGCCGCAGCTGCGGGGCACGACGTGCTGTTGTTTGACATCAATCAGAATGCACTCACCCGCGCCATTGATGGTATCCGTCAGCGTCTGACCTCCCGCGTATCGCGCGGCAAGCTCAGCGCGGAAGCGTGCGAAAAAACGCTGAAAAAAATCTATGCGGTGGCGGATATCGCCTCGCTGGCACCGGCCAACCTGGTGATTGAAGCGGCCTCTGAAAGGCTGGAGGTGAAAAAAGCGCTCTTCAGCCAACTGGCAGAAATTTGCCCGCCGCAAACGCTACTGACCAGCAATACCTCGTCCATTTCGATTACCGCGATTGCGGCGGACGTGCGTTTCCCGGAACGCGTCGCCGGGTTGCACTTCTTTAACCCGGCACCGGTGATGAAGCTGGTAGAGGTGGTGAGTGGGCTGGCAACGTCGCCAGAAGTGGCGGAAACCCTGTGTAACTGCGTAGCTGCGTGGGGCAAAAAGCCAGTGCGCTGCCGCTCAACGCCGGGCTTTATCGTCAACCGCATTGCGCGTCCATTCTATGCCGAAGCCTGGCGTGCGCTGGAAGAACAGGTTGCGTCACCTGAAGTGATTGATGCCGCATTGCACGAAGGTGGTGGATTCCCGATGGGGCCGCTGGCACTGACCGACATGATTGGTCATGATGTGAACTTTGCGGTCACCAGTTCGGTGTTCAACGCCTTCTGGCAGGACCGCCGCTTCTTACCATCGCTACTGCAACAGGAGCTGGTGTTGGGCGGTCGATTTGGCAAGAAGAGCGGGCAAGGCGTATATCGCTGGCCGGTTGAAGTCGTCTCTGACCCCTATCTGGCAGCGGTTTCAGCCGTTCCAGGCGAGATCACCGAAAATGGTGACAGTGTCACAATTGACGATCTTCTGCTGATTGAAACACAAGGTGAAACCGCGCTGGCGCTGGCAATGCGCCATCAGCGCCCGGTTGTGGTGTTCGACCGTATTGAAGGCGATGTGGTGGTGCTGGCTGCTGCACAGACCAACGTGCAGGCCGATACCCATAAAGCCGTGTACTACTTCCAGCAGCAGGGCAAAAAAGTGCTGCAAATTGCCGATTATCCGGGGCTGCTCGTGTGGCGTACGGTGGCGATGCTGGCGAACGAAGCGCTGGATGCAGTGCAGAAACACGTTGCCAGTGAACAGGATATCGATACGGCGATGCGCCTTGGCGTGAACTACCCGAAAGGGCCGTTGCAGTGGGGCGCAGAACTGGGCTGGCAGAACGTGCTGCGCGTGCTGGAAAACCTGCAAGCCCACTACGGCGAAGAACGCTATCGCCCGAGTTCCTTACTGCGCCAGCGCGCGCTACTGGAGAGTCATCATGAGTAACGCCTGGCGTAATGCCCACGCGATGTATGAGCGCGACACCTGCGCACAGGCATTGGGTATTGACATTCTCGAAATGGGTGAAGGTTTTGCGGTGCTCACCATGACCGTCGCGCCGCACATGCTGAACGGGCATCAGACCTGCCACGGCGGGCAGCTGTTTTCACTGGCGGATACCGCTTTCGCTTACGCCTGCAACAGCCAGGGGCTGGCGGCGGTGGCTTCCGGCTGCTCGATTGATTTCCTGCGCCCTGGCTTTGCGGGCGACAAACTGACCGCCACCGCCCGCGTAAAACACCAGGGTAAACAGACTGGCGTCTATGACATTGAAATTGTGAACCAACAACAAAAAACGATAGCCCTGTTTCGCGGTAAATCCCACCGCATCGGCGGCACGGTAACAGGAGAAGCCTGATGCGTGATGCATTTATTTGCGACGGAATCCGTACCCCAATTGGTCGCTATGCGGGTGCGCTGTCGGGCGTTCGCGCCGACGACCTCGCGGCAGTACCGCTGCGTGAACTGCTGGCGCGTAACCCGAAGCTCGACCCCACGCGTATTGACGATGTGATCCTCGGTTGTGCTAACCAGGCCGGGGAAGATAACCGCGATGTGGCGCGTATGGCGCTGCTGCTGGCGGGCTATCCGCAGGAGGTTTCCGGTACCACCATTAACCGCCTTTGCGGCTCTGGCCTGGATGCGATTGGCTTTGCGGCTCGCGCAATTAAAGCCGGTGATGCCGACCTGCTGATAGCGGGCGGTGTGGAGTCGATGTCGCGTGCGCCGTTTGTGATGGGCAAGGCCACCGCGCCTTTCCAGCGCCAGGCCGAGATGTTTGATACCACCATCGGCTGGCGTTTTGTGAACCCGCTCATGCAGCAACAATTTGGTACTGACAGCATGCCGGAAACGGCAGAGAATGTAGCTGAATTGTTAAATATAAGCCGCGCCGATCAGGATGCTTTCGCGTATCGCAGCCAACAGCGTGCTGCGAAAGCCCAGCGCGATGGCGTGTTTGCTGAAGAGATTGTCCCGGTGCGCGTCCCTGGCAAAAAGGGCACATTTACCGAGGTGCTGGACGATGAGCATTTACGTCCGGAAACCACGCTGGAACAGCTGGGTAAACTGAAAGCACCATTCCGCGCAAACGGTGTAATTACCGCGGGTAACGCCTCTGGCGTGAACGATGGCGCAGCGGCGCTGATTATCGCCAGCGAGCAGCAGGCCATCGCGCAAGGGCTGACGCCGCGCGCGCGCATCGTCGCCATGGCGACTGCGGGTGTGGAACCGCGCCTGATGGGGCTCGGCCCGGTACCTGCCGTGCGTAAAGTACTGGAGCGTGCGGGCTTAAGTATCACCGATATGGACTTTATCGAACTGAACGAGGCCTTCGCCGCACAGGCGCTGGGCGTGCTCAGACAGTTAGGGCTGCCGGATGAGGCGCCGCATATTAACCCGAACGGAGGCGCCATCGCCTTAGGCCATCCGTTAGGTATGAGCGGCGCGAGGCTGGCACTTTCCGCCAGCCTTGAGCTGCAGCGCCGTCAGGGCCGCTATGCCCTGTGTACGATGTGTGTTGGTGTGGGTCAGGGCATTGCCATGATCCTGGAGCGTGTGTGAGCTAATTTTTACCTGCGAGTACCCTATAATGACAACAAATACAAAGCTGGACCCAATTGAAAAAGCATCGCTGGACGAACTGCAGGCACTGCAAACGCAACGCCTGAAGTGGACCCTGAAACACGCCTACGAAAATGTGCCGATGTATCGCCGCAAATTCGATGAAGCGGGCGTTCACCCGGATGACTTTAATGAACTGAAAGACATCGAAAAATTCCCGTGCACCACCAAGCAGGATCTGCGTGATAACTATCCGTTCGGCATGTTTGCCGTACCGATGGAGCAGGTGGTGCGCGTGCATGCCTCTTCTGGTACCACCGGTAAACCGACTGTGGTCGGTTACACTCAGAATGATATTAATAACTGGGCCGATATTGTGGCGCGTTCTCTGCGCGCAGCGGGCGGCACGCCGAAAGATAAAATCCACGTTGCTTACGGCTATGGCCTGTTCACCGGCGGGCTGGGCGCGCATTACGGCGCAGAACGTTTGGGGGCGACAGTTATCCCGATGTCCGGTGGCCAGACCGAAAAACAGGCGCAGCTAATCCGCGATTTTCAGCCGGATATGATTATGGTGACGCCGTCTTACTGTCTGAACCTGATTGAAGAGCTGGAACGCCAGATGGGCGGCGATGCCAGTCAGTGTTCCCTGCGGGTCGGCGTATTCGGCGCAGAGCCGTGGACGCAGGCGATGCGCAAAGAGATTGAACGCCGTCTGGGGATTACCGCGCTGGATATCTATGGCTTATCAGAAGTGATGGGCCCGGGTGTTGCGATGGAGTGTATTGAAACCGCCGATGGCCCGACCATCTGGGAAGATCACTTCTATCCGGAAATCGTTAACCCGAACGATGGAACGGTACTGAATGACGGCGAGCATGGCGAACTGCTGTTCACTACCTTAACCAAAGAGGCGCTGCCGGTGATCCGCTATCGCACCCGCGACCTGACGCGCCTGCTGCCGGGTACCGCCCGCACCATGCGCCGTATGGACCGTATCAGCGGACGTAGCGACGACATGCTGATTATTCGCGGTGTGAACGTCTTCCCGTCACAGCTGGAAGAAGAGATTGTGAAGTTTGAACATCTTTCGCCGCATTACCAGCTGGAAGTGAATCGTCGCGGCCATCTTGATTCACTCTCGATCCAGGTGGAGCTGAA
>CAJYVI010000132.1 GCA_913778145.1 uncultured Pseudocitrobacter sp. | reverse complement strand
TAGTGGGCGGGGTCATGGCGCAAAGCGACTATCTCCTGCGCGGGATGCAGGTCAATGCCGACAAAATGCGCGCTGATCTTGAGATCACCCACGGCCTGATTATGGCGGAAGCCGTCACGCTGGCGCTGGCGGAATTTATCGGTAAAGCCGATGCGCATCATCTTATCGAAAAGCACTGTCATCAGACCATCGATCAGCATCGCCCGTTGCTTGAGTTTCTGCAGAAAGATCCTCTTATTAGCCAATACCTCTCTGCGTCGACGCTGGCGCATCTGCTTGACCCGGCCACCGCGCTGGGCAGCAGTGACCATTTTGTGCGCCAGGTGCTGGCGCGTTACAAGGAGCAGTGTCATGAACATTCACTACCAGATTGACGGGCCACAAGACGCGCCTGTGATTGTCCTTTCCAACTCTCTTGGCACATCGCTTTCCATGTGGGAACCGCAGCTTGGCACACTAACACAACAGTTTCGCGTGCTGCGTTACGATACGCACGGTCATGGTCAGACAACCAAGCGCGGTAAGGTGACGCTCGCGCAGTTGGGTGAGGACGTGATATCGCTGCTCGATCATCTCAATATCGCGAAAGCCCATTTTTGCGGTATCTCGATGGGCGGCCTGACGGGCATCTGGCTGGCGCGTTTTGCGCCGGAGCGTTTTATTTCGATTACCGTAGCGAATACGGCCGCGAAGATTGGCGAACAGTCAGCCTGGCTTTCGCGTGCGCGTACGGTGCGGGAAGAGGGCATGGATGTGGTGGCCGCGGGTTCAGCAGACCGCTGGTTTACCCGCGCTTTCCGTCAACATGAACCTGAAACAGTCGAGCAACTGGTGCACCAGCTCGCCCGTTCGGAAGCTGAAGGTTACGCCGAATGTTGTGAAGCGCTGGCTGCCGCTGATTTACGCGGTGAAGTCGCCGGGATTCGCTTACCAATGCAAATTATCGCCGGCGAGCACGACCCGGTGACCACCGTGGCCGATGCAGATTTTCTGCATCAGCACATTTCTGACTCACTGCTCACTACGCTTGCGGCGTCTCATCTTTCTAATGTTGAAGCGGCGGCAGCATTCACTGAAGCCCTGGCGACATTTGTTCGGGGGCAGAATGGACGATAAATCACGTTATGAGCAAGGGATGAACGTGCGCCGCAAGGTGCTGGGCGATGCCCACGTGAACCGTACGCTGGATAACCTCAAACCGCTAAACAGCGAGTTCCAGGACTTTATCACCCGCTATGCATGGGGTGAAACCTGGACGAGACCTGGGCTGGATCACCACACGCGCAGTATGATAACCATCGCTATGCTGATTGCGCTTAACCGGGAGGCCGAACTCAAAATGCACCTTCGTGCCGCCTTCAACAACGGCGTGACGCGTGATGAGCTTAAGGAGCTGATTATGCATTCAGCCCTCTATTGCGGCCTGCCAGCGGCTAACGCCACCATGCATCTGGCTCAGCAAGTATTTGATGAACTTGACGCGCAGGCACGGTAATCGGGCGTAAAAAAGCCAGCCCGTAGGGGCTGGCATTATCATGGCGTAGTGGTTATTCCCTGTTATCGCAGTGCGACCGATGGTGCGCCGTGGCGTTTTCACCATCAGTGGCGATGGTCAGATAATGGTCCGCGACCCCCGCTATCACAATCAATAGCAGTAATACTATTGTTGCAGCTTTTAACCGCCTCCTTTCCCTGATTCGGCGTTGATGTGTCGCGTTAATAACCGGTTCCACCTGGCGCATGTGGAGCAATGCTCCACAGGTTGGCGGATAACCGAGTGCTCATGCTAATCATTACTTATTTAAACCCAGTTCGTAACGCGATGGTGCAGGTTTGCTCTTCGGCAATTCATTAATTCTGTGAATGTTCCACGAAAGCTGCCGCGATGTCCATATTTAGCTTAAGTATCATTCCCGCTAATCTTTCCTCGGCGTGACTTACCGGGCACTTTTCCTGGTTTTTGGGCGTGACACGTTTTTGTGATCGCTCAGGAGTTGCCTTTAAAAGGAATAACGCATAGTACGCGCGACATTCAGCATGGAGGCACGAACGAGAATGACAGTATTTGAGAAAATGATGGTGGCGTACCTGGTGATTGGCGTCATCAGTGGTCTTATCACCGCGTACATGGCCCGTGACAAACCGAAGATTCGTATTCTTTGTGCGCTGCTTATCGGCGCAACCTGGCCGCTAAGCTTCCCCGTGGCACTGCTGTTTTCATTTTTTTGAGTCTGAACCGCTGTTTTGACATATCAGGAACAACGTGCGAGGATCCGCGCCGTTATTCATCATGGTATTCAAATTGGTTATGAGTAAGACGGTATTATGCGCCATCGCATTGATGGCAATTATAGGTGTCGGCACGCATGTTTCGGCTAATCGCGCGATAGAATGCACTCAGCAGGGTGGCGCAGAAGCAGCTTGTGTGGCGTCAGTCTGGGATACGGAAAAGGTCAACCCACTTCCGCAATACAACCCGGATAATGGCGCGCTGGAACCAGCGACCAAAACGGTATATAACGCTGCTTTATCAAGGCGTTAAAAGCAAAAATCAAAAGCAGACAGCGCGCTGCTTTTGATTTTTTTAGCTAAACCCTAAGACAACCAGCTAAAGCGAGCGAGTAGCAGCGAAGCCAGACCTACCGCCGCGACGACATTAATCAAAACCACGGTTTTGCTTGAAACGTCCATTATTGTGCCCTTTATGAGTTAACCAGAGGATTTATAGTCCGCATTTATCAGTTACGCAATACTATTAAATGGTGGTAATGAATATTTAGCGGCTGACCAAACGGGAGATACCCCGTCCGTACTCCGTTAGTCGAACTTGATCTACATCAAAAAAAATAGCATATTGCGCGCGGTTGTTAATTTATTTTGCGGGCAATTTGGATGACGCTGTACCAGAATATGCTGATTTTTTACGCCGTGATGGCGACTCTCTGTGCTTTTATCACCTGGTTCCTGACGAAAGAA
>CAJYVI010000131.1 GCA_913778145.1 uncultured Pseudocitrobacter sp. | reverse complement strand
GTTCAGGATAGAGTTTTTTCGCCATCCACAGTTCGCCAATCGCCAGCGCTTCCGGCATCGGGTAGCCCCAGGCTTTGGCGTATTCCGGCATCAGCCAGACGCGATGATTTTTCACAGCGTCAATGGTCTGCCACTGTGGGTCAGTGGTGATTTCTTTGACCACTTCCGGGTAGCGATCCTGCACGAAAATCACCTGCGGGTTCCACTGCAATACCTGCTCCAGCGACACCTGACGCGCGCCTTTCACCGTCGCGGCGGCGACGTTCATCGCACCCGCGTGCTGCATCATCAGCCCGGTATATTTCCCGGAGCCGTAGGTGTTGAGATCCGGGTTCGCCATGTAGACGCGAACCTTTTTGTCTTCAGGAATATCCGCGACCGGTGCGTTGAATTTCTGGCGCGCGCTGAAGGTGTAGCGGATCAGTTCGTCTGCCTGCTTCTCGCGATTTACCACCTCGCCAATCAGGTGAATACCCTGTTTAAGCCCTTCGTTATAGGCGTGTTCTTCATCCGCCATCGTCGGGTTCATTTTGTTTTTTTCACCGGCGGCATCTTCACGCAGCGAAATCGCGACAACCGGGATACCCGCATTCTGAATCTGCTGGATCATCGCCGCAGGCGCATAGTTGGCGACGAATACCACTTGCGGATGCAGCGCCAACAGGCTTTCGATATTCACCTGCGTCAGGTCGCCTGGCATGGGCAGGGCGGAGAGAGTCGGCATAAAGCGTGCGAAATCGGGGCCGAGCTGTTTTTTCCAGCTACTGAGTACGCCAACCACGTCTTTACCGGCGTCTAACTGCACCAGCAGATTAAGCGTCTGGTGTTGCAGTACCACCACGCGGTTAACAGTATCGGGCAGGGTGACCTGACGGCCAAGCTGGTCGGTGAGCGTGCGATCCGCCTCAGCGGGAGAAACAACGGCAAACGTGGCGCAGAGCAGCGCGATGCCGGGGAGCAGACGTTTTACATTCAACATGAAGTGGCTCTAAGAGAAGGGGAAATTTCGATGTGTATTTGAATATATAACGATGGGGATTGCAAATGGTTGTGGGGGAGATACCTATTAATTTCTGCGGGATGGTGCGCGATGTGCCCCTCACCCCGGCCCTCTCCCCAAAGGGGCGAGGGGGAAAACCGCAGATACTTAACCACTGGTGCGATAGCGGGCTTAGGGTGAGGGATGCTCGTAGATAATTTCCTGTTCTTCCATGCGCTCCTCAATCTGTTTCGCCACCCGCTGCAACGCACTCAAATGCTTCGCCGCCGCCTGTTCAATGGTCATCGCTTTGGCGATATACACCAGGTTCAGACAGCCCATTACCCGGCCCTGGCTGCGCACCGGCACGGCGATGGAGGCGATTTTTTCCTCCTGCTGCCAGCCGCCAAAATTTTCCCCGTAACCATTATGGCGGGTGCGTTCCAGAATCGAGGCCAGCTTTTCCGGCTCGCGCGCCAGCTGGTATTCCGGCTCCGGGCGGCCAGCCAGCATGTCGATAATCGGCTGGCGGTCATGCTCGGCGGAAAACGCCAGCCAGGTTATGCCCGACGCGGTCAGCAGCAGCGGCAGGCGGCGGCCAACCATGGCGCGATGAAAGGAGAGGCGGCTAAAACGGTGCGTGGTTTCGCGCACCACCATCGCGTCAACATCGAGCGTGGTTAAATCGGTTGGCCAAATGACCTCGCGCAATAATTCGCCAAGTAATGGCGTTGCAAGTGCAGAAATCCAATGTTCGTCACGAAATCCTTCACTCAGCTGACGAACTTTCATCGTCAAACGGAAGCTGTCATCGGACAAACTGCGGCGAACATAGCCTTCATCCTGGAGCGTTTCCAGCAGCCGCCGAACGGTGGTGCGATGCAGGCCGCTAAACTCGGCCAGCGTCGCGGTTGATGCACCTCCGTCGAATTTATTTAACAAATTTAATAACAATAACCCTCGGGTTAATCCGCGTACTGTTTTGTATTCCGTCGTCTCGTTGTTCTTCATGTTTCCTGGCAATTCTAGAGTTAAAACAACTGTGTGCATAGAGTGCACATCTGCGCCTGTTTTGATTGTAGCCTAAATCCCCGGACATATACTGAGCGCATTATAAAAAAATATTCACATCAAATTAACAAATAGCGACGCAGCGGTATATGCGCCGATTATTTGGTCCGAGAAGTGAGGTAATGACATGACAACGACAAATCCCGATATCCAGCCTGCCGTTCAGCAGTCCGTTCAGGTTGCCATTATTGGCGCAGGCCCGGTCGGCCTGATGATGGCGAACTATCTTGGGCAGATGGGCGTCGAGGTACTGGTGGTTGAGAAGCTCGACAAACTGATCGACTACCCGCGCGCCATCGGTATTGACGATGAAGCGCTGCGTACCATGCAGTCGGTCGGCCTGGTGGAGAAAGTGTTGCCGCATACCACGCCGTGGCATGCGATGCGTTTTCTGACCCCTAAAGGTCGCTGCTTTGCTGATATTCAACCGATGACCGATGAGTTTGGCTGGTCGCGGCGGAACGCCTTCATTCAGCCGCAGGTCGACGCGGTAATGTATGAGGGGCTGGCGCGTTTCCCGAACGTGCGGGTGCTTTTCTCGCGCGAGCTGGAAGCGTTTAGCCAGAGCGGTGACAGTGTCACTATTAATCTGCAAGGCCCGGAAGGCCAGCGCGAAACGGTGAAAGCCGACTGGCTGGTTGCCTGCGATGGCGGGGCAAGCGTGGTGCGCCGTACGCTCAACGTACCGTTTGAAGGTAAAACCGCGCCGAACAAATGGATAGTGATTGATATCGCCAACGACCCTTTATCGACGCCGCACATTTACCTGTGCTGCGACCCGGTGCGGCCTTATGTCTCTGCCGCGCTGCCGCATGGCGTGCGTCGCTTCGAGTTTATGGTGATGCCGGGTGAAACCGAAGAACAGTTGAGCGAGCCGCACAATATGCGTCAGTTGCTGAGCAAAGTGCTGCCGAACCCCGATCGCGTCGAACTGATTCGCCAGCGTGTTTACATCCACAATGCGCGCATTGCAGAACGTTTCCTCGTTGATCGCGTGCTGCTTGCGGGCGATGCCGCGCATATCATGCCGGTCTGGCAGGGGCAGGGTTACAACAGCGGGATGCGCGATGCCTTTAACCTCGCCTGGAAGCTGGCGCTGGTGGTGAACGGTAAAGCGGGCGAGCGTCTGCTCGACACTTATCAGCAGGAGCGTCGCGACCACGCCAAAGCGATGATTGATTTATCCGTCACCGCCGGAAACGTCCTTGCGCCTTCAAAACGCTGGCACGGCAACGTGCGTGATGGGATCTCCTGGTTGCTGAACTACATCCCGCCGGTAAAACGTTACTTCCTCGAAATGCGCTTTAAACCGATGCCGCAGTACCGCGAAGGGGCGCTGGTGATGGACGCCAGCGCCAAAAACTCCCCGGTCGGCAAGATGTTCATTCAGCCGAAAGTGACCCGCGAAAGCGGCGAGGTGACGCTGCTGGATGACGTGATTGGCGCGAATTTCGCCATTATCGGCTGGGGCTGTAACCCGGTGTGGGGCATGAGCGAGCAGCAAATTGCCCGCTGGCGCGCGCTGGGTACGCGATTCATTCAGGTCGTGCCAGAGGTGCAGATTCATACCCCGCAGGACAACGTCGACGGCGTAATTCGCCTCGGCGATACGCAAAACCGCCTGAAAACCTGGTTCGCCGCGCAGGATGCCTCGCTGGTGGTCATTCGTCCCGACCGCTTTGTCGCCGCGCTGGCTATTCCACAAACGCTGGGCAACCAACTTAACCAGCTTGCCAGCGTCATGGCGCTGCAGGCCGTTTCATCCTCCGCTCCTGTTGAAAAGGTGGCCTGATATGAACGCATATCTGCATTGTCTCTCCCACACGCCGCTGGTCGGCTATGTCGACCCGGCACAGCCGGTCCTGGATGAAGTGGATGGCGTGATTGCCGCCGCGCGCGAACGCATTGCTGCTTTTGACCCGGAACTGGTGGTGCTATTTGCCCCCGATCACTACAACGGTTTCTTCTACGACGTAATGCCGCCGTTTTGCCTGGGCGTTGGCGCGACGGCGATCGGCGACTTCTCCAGCGCGGCGGGCGAACTGCCGGTGCCGACGGACATCGCGGAAGCCTGCGCGCACTACACCATGAAAAACGGTATCGATCTGGCGGTTTCCTACTGCATGCAGGTGGACCACGGTTTTGCCCAGCCGCTGGAGTTTCTGTTAGGCGGGCTGGATTCTCGCCCGGTGCTGCCCATCTTCATTAACGGTGTCGCCACGCCGCTGCCGGGTTTCCAGCGTACCCGCATGATGGGGGAAGTGATTGGCCGTTTCCTCACCACGCTCAATAAGCGCGTGCTGATTCTGGGTTCTGGTGGATTATCGCATCAGCCCCCAGTGCCGGAGCTGGCAAAGGTCGATGCCCATATGCGCGACCGCCTGCTGGGCAGCGGGAAGCATCTGCCGCCGGATGAGCGCGAGCTGCGCCAGCGTCGCGTTATTGAAGCCGCCGAGAAGTTTATTGAAGATCAGAAAAGCCTGCATCCCCTTAACCCGGTCTGGGATAACCAGTTTATGACGCTGCTTGAACAGAAACGTTTGGGCGAACTGGATGCCGTCAGTAATGAAGAGCTTTCGGCCATTGCCGGGAAATCTACCCACGAAATTAAGACCTGGGTCGCCGCGTTCGCCGCGCTGTCGGCCTTTGGCAACTATCGCACCGAGGGGCGTTACTACCGCCCAATCCCTGAATGGATTGCCGGTTTCGGTTCCCTCAGCGCCCGTTCACAGAATTAAAGCAGGAGAAAAACAATGACCTATCAACCGCAAACTGAAGCCGCAACCAGCCGTTTTCTGAACGTTGAAGAGGGCGGCCAGACGCTGCGCATCCATTTTAACGACTGTGGGCAGGGCGATGAAACCGTCGTCATGCTCCACGGCTCAGGCCCCGGCGCAACCGGCTGGGCCAATTTTAGCCGTAACATTGACCCGCTAGTGGAAGCCGGTTACCGCGTTATCCTGCTCGACTGCCCAGGCTGGGGAAAGAGCGACACTATTATTAACAGCGGTTCCCGTTCTGACCTGAACGCTCGCATTCTGAAAAGCGTGGTGGATCAACTCGATATCCAGAAGGTGCATCTGCTGGGGAACTCCATGGGCGGGCACAGCGCGGTGGCGTTTACCCTGACATGGCCGGAGCGCGTCGGCAAACTAGTCCTGATGGGCGGCGGTACGGGCGGGATGAGCCTGTTCACCCCGATGCCGACGGAGGGCATCAAGCTGCTGAACGGCCTGTATCGCGAACCGAATATCGACAACCTGAAGAAGATGATGAACATCTTCGTCTATGACCCGAGCGATCTGACCGAAGCGCTGTTTGAAGCGCGTCTCAACAATATGCTGGCGCGTCGCGATCACCTGGAAAACTTCATCAAGAGCCTCGAAGCCAACCCGAAACAGTTCCCGGACTTTAGCCCGCGTCTGGCTGAAATCAAAGCCCCGACGCTGATTGTCTGGGGCCGCAACGACCGTTTCGTCCCGATGGATGCGGGCCTGCGTCTGCTTTCCGGCATTAATGGTTCTGAGCTGCACATCTACCGCGACTGCGGCCACTGGGCCCAGTGGGAACATGCAGATTCCTTCAATCAGCTGGTGCTGGATTACCTCAACCGCGCATAAGGAGCCGTCATGATCACATCGTCACTTGAACAACTGGCCACCGCCCTGCGCGAAGCCGAACAAACCGGGCAGGCCATTGCGCCGCTGCGCGACATTATCGGCCTTGATAACGCCGAAGCCGCTTATGCCATCCAGGCTCTCAATGTGGAATACGCGGTGGCGAAAGGCCGTCGTGTGGTCGGGCGCAAAATCGGCCTGACCCATCCGAAAGTGCAGCAACAGTTGGGTGTTGACCAGCCTGATTTCGGCACGCTGTTCGCCGATATGTGTTACGGCGACAACGACACGATCCCTTTTGACCGTGTGATGCAGCCGAAAATTGAAGCCGAAATTGCGCTGGTGCTGAACCGCGATTTGCCGAACGTCGATACCACCTTTGATGAGCTTTACGGCGCTATTGAATGGGTGTTGCCTGCGCTGGAAGTGGTGGGCAGCCGCGTGCGCGACTGGTCAATTAAGTTTGTCGATACGGTAGCGGACAACGCTTCCTGCGGGGTGTACGTCGTTGGTAGCCCGGCGATGCGCCCTGCAGGATTAGACCTGAAAAACTGCACCATGCGCATGACGCGTAATAACGAAGAGGTTTCTAGTGGGCGCGGCAGCGAATGCCTGGGGCACCCGCTTAACGCCGCCGTTTGGCTGGCGCGCAAGATGGCGAGCCTCGGCGAACCGCTGCGCGCGGGCGACATCGTGCTGACCGGCGCGCTGGGCCCGATGGTCGCCATTAATCCGGGCGATCGTTTCGAGGCGCTTATTGAAGGTATTGGTTCTGTGGCCGCTACGTTTTCTGCTGTACAAGAAGGAAGTCAGTCATGAGTAAGATAAAAGTCGCCATCATCGGTTCAGGTAATATCGGCACCGACCTGATGATCAAAATTCTGCGTAACGGCAAGCACCTTGAGATGGCGGTGATGGTCGGGATCGACCCGGAATCCGACGGCCTGGCGCGCGCGCGTCGCATGGGCGTCGCCACCACCCATGAAGGCGTTAATGGCCTGATGGCGATGCCGGAATTCGCCGATATCGATATCGTTTTTGATGCCACCAGTGCCGGGGCACACGTAAAAAACGACGCCGCGTTGCGGGCGAAGAAACCCAATATTCGCCTGATTGACCTGACGCCAGCGGCGATTGGCCCGTACTGCGTGCCGGTGGTGAATCTCGATAAAAATCTCAGCCAGGGCAACGTCAACATGGTGACCTGCGGCGGGCAGGCGACCATTCCCATGGTGGCGGCAGTTTCCCGCGTGGCGAAGGTGCATTACGCGGAAATTATTGCCTCGATTTCCAGTAAATCCGCCGGGCCGGGCACACGCGCCAATATCGACGAGTTTACCGAAACCACCTCCCAGGCCATTGAAGTGGTGGGCGGTGCGGCAAAAGGCAAAGCCATTATTATTCTCAACCCGGCAGAGCCGCCGGTGATGATGCGTGACACGGTGTATGTGCTGAGCGAGGACGCCTCGCAAATCGAAATTGAAGCGTCGATTGAGGAGATGGCCGCCGCCGTGCAGGCGTACGTGCCGGGCTACCGCCTGAAGCAAAAAGTACAGTTTGAAATTATTCCGCAGGATAAACCGGTGACCATTCCGGGTATCGGCCAGTTCTCCGGCCTGAAAACGGCGGTGTATCTGGAAGTCGAAGGCGCGGCGCACTATCTGCCAGCCTACGCCGGAAACCTCGACATCATGACCTCCGCGGCGATGTCGACGGCGGAAAAAATGGCGCAAACCATGGTGAAAGCAGCAGGAGAAGTCGCATGAACGGTAAAAAACTCTATATCTCCGACGTCACGCTGCGTGACGGTATGCACGCCATTCGCCACCAGTATTCCTTAGACAATGTGCGCCAGATTGCCAAAGCGCTGGATGACGCGCGCGTGGATTCTATCGAAGTGGCGCACGGCGATGGTTTACAGGGTTCCAGCTTTAACTACGGATTCGGCGCGTACAGCGACATTGAATGGATTGAGGCCGCTGCCGATACGGTGAAGCACGCCAAAATCGCCACCCTGCTGATTCCTGGCATCGGTACGCTGCATGACCTGAAAGCCGCTTATCAGGCTGGCGCGCGCGTGGTGCGTGTGGCAACACACTGCACCGAAGCGGATGTCTCTGCACAGCATATCGCCTTCGCGCGCGAGCTGGGCATGGACACTGTTGGCTTCCTGATGATGAGCCATATGACCACGCCGGAAAATCTGGCGAAACAGGCGAAGCTGATGGAAGGCTACGGCGCAACCTGCATCTACGTGGTTGATTCCGGCGGCGCGATGAATATGAACGATATTCGCGACCGTTTCCGCGCGCTGAAAACGGTGCTCAAGCCGGAAACACAAACCGGGATGCACGCGCACCATAACCTGAGCCTTGGCGTGGCAAACTCGATCGTGGCGGTGGAAGAGGGCTGTGACCGCATTGACGCAAGCCTGGCGGGCATGGGCGCGGGGGCAGGGAATGCGCCGCTGGAAGTGTTTATTGCCGCGGCGGATAAGCTCGGTTGGGATCACGGCACTGACCTGTACGCACTGATGGCGGCGGCAGACGATCTGGTGCGTCCGTTGCAGGATCGCCCGGTGCGCGTAGACCGTGAAACGCTGGCGCTCGGTTATGCCGGGGTGTACTCCAGCTTCCTGCGTCACAGCGAAGTGGCGGCAAAGCGCTACGGCCTGAGCGCGGTGGATATTCTGGTTGAACTGGGTAAACGCCGGATGGTTGGCGGCCAGGAAGACATGATCGTCGATGTGGCGCTCGACCTGAAAGCCAAAGCGTAAAACATAACAAGAAAGCTTCGCCCGCCTGGCATGATGCCCGGCGGGCGCGTTTGCAAGGAAAAAATGCGCGGCTGGCAACGTATCAGCCGCCTTTCACCTGTCACCCTCGCAAAGGTAACGCTATGTCGAACATCGCCTCTACACCTGCAACGTCACGCCTGATACTGACTATCGGGCTTTGTTTTCTGGTCGCCCTGATGGAAGGGCTTGATTTACAGGCGGCAGGCATTGCCGCCGTCGGTATCGCCCAGGCCTTTTCGCTCGATAAAATGCAGATGGGTTGGATTTTTAGCGCCGGAATACTGGGCCTGCTGCCCGGTGCGCTGGTAGGCGGAATGCTGGCCGACCGCTATGGACGTAAACGTATTCTGCTGGGATCGGTAGTGCTGTTCGGGCTCTTTTCGATAGCCACCGCGCTGGCGTGGAGTTTCCCGTCGCTGGTCTTTGCGCGCCTGATGACCGGCGTGGGGCTGGGTGCTGCGCTACCTAACCTGATTGCCCTGACTTCTGAAGCGGCAGGCCCGCGTTTTCGTGGCACGGCGGTGAGCCTGATGTACTGCGGTGTGCCGATTGGCGCGGCGCTGGCGGCGGCGCTGGGGTTCAGCGGCCTGGCGCAGGCGTGGCAAACCGTATTCTGGGTGGGCGGCGTGGTGCCACTGCTGCTGGTGCCGTTGCTGATGCGCTGGCTGCCGGAATCGCAGGCTTTTACCCATCAACAGACGTCGTCGCCCGCGCCACTACGCGCCTTACTCGCGCCGGGCACGGCCTCCTCGACGTTACTGCTGTGGCTTTGTTACTTCTTCACTCTGTTAGTGGTGTATATGCTGATTAACTGGCTGCCGATGCTGCTGGTCGATCAGGGTTTTAGCGGTTCACAGGCGGCGGGCGTAATGTTTGCCTTGCAGATCGGCGCAGCGGTGGGGACGCTTGTTCTCGGTGCGCTGATGGATAAACTGAGCCCAATGCGCATGTCGCTGCTGATTTACAGCGGCATGCTGGCCTCGCTGCTGGCGCTAGGCTCGGCGGAATCGCTGACCACAATGCTGCTTTCTGGTTTTGTCGCCGGGCTGTTTGCCACGGGCGGGCAGAGCGTGTTGTATGCGCTGGCACCGCTCTTTTATCGCACCGAAATCCGCGCCACCGGCGTCGGCACGGCGGTGGCGATTGGCCGACTGGGCGCGATGAGCGGCCCGCTGCTGGCGGGCAAAATGCTGGCGCTGGGTACCGGCACCGTGGGGGTGATGACAGCCTCCGCGCCGGGGATTGTTTTAGCGGGCGTGGCGGTTTTCTGGTTAATGAATCGACAGAAGCAGACATCCACCGCAATCGACGCTTCTTAAGCGCATTTTTACCGGGCGGCGCAATGCTGTCCGGCCTATCAATTTCCCTCAGTTTTGACCTTCTTGCCGGGCTTTTTCCGAGTTAATACAATAAAAAGCGTAATCAGGTTGAAAGACAACGAGTAAGTCGCTCATACTCTTACCCAGTCTCCCGTGCATCAGAAAAGCCTGAAGATAAATAACAGGAATTCGCACGGTCGCATAATTAAGGAATCCCTCATGGCAGAAGAAACTATTTTCAGCAAAATTATTCGTCGCGAAATCCCGTCGGATATCGTTTATCAGGATGAGCTGGTTACCGCGTTCCGCGATATCTCCCCACAGGCGCCGACTCATGTTCTGATCGTGCCTAATATCCTGATTGCCACTACCAATGACGTGGCGCCTGAACACGAACAGGTGCTGGGCCGCATGGTGACCGTGGCGGCGAAAATTGCCCGTGACGAAGGTATTGCTGACGATGGCTATCGTCTGATCATGAACTGCAATCGCCACGGCGGGCAGGAAGTCTTCCATATTCATATGCATCTGCTGGGCGGTCGTCCGCTTGGGCCGATGCTGGCACATAAAGGTTAAGTGATGAAAGCAGGCTTTTCAGCTGCACTACTGGCTGCATTTTTGCTGGCCGGTTGTGGTTCGCATCCGGAAATTCCGGTAGGCGATCAGCAGACGCTGGTGATGGAATCGAATGTCCTGGCCGCCGGGATCAGCGCGGAAAAGCCTGAACTGACGCGGTCGGAAATTCAGGCGACCGCCAGCGCGAAGCTGTTCAATGAAAGGCGTGAACCTGTCACCCTTCATTATCGTTTTTACTGGTATGAAGCCAGAGGACTGGAAATGCACCCGCTTGAAGCGCCACGTACCGTCACTATCCCCGCTATGGGATCGGTCACGCTGTATGGCAGCGCCAGCAGCCTGGGTGCACATAAAGTCCGACTTTATCTTTATTTGTAAGGGGTAAACCGGAATGACTACATTGCGTCGCTATGCGCTAATCTCGGCACTGGCTGTCCTGCTCTCCGGGTGTGTGGTGAAACAAGAACAACCCGCACCGGTGGAAGAGGCGAAGCCAACACCACAACAGCCTGTCGAACCGCAGCAGCCGGTACCGACGGTGCCTTCAGTTCCGACGATCCCGCAGCAGCCTGGCCCCATTGAGCATCAGGACCAACAGCCGTCGCAGCCTGCGCCACGCGTTCGTCACTATGACTGGAACGGCGCGGTACAACCGATGGCAGGAAAAATGTTGCAGGCCAGCGGCGTGAACGCGGGCAGCATTCTGCTGGTCGATAGCGTGAATAACCGTACCAACGGAACGCTGAACGCGGCCGAAGCGACAACCGCGCTGCGTAACGCATTAACCGGAAATGGTAAATTCACCCTGGTTTCAGCGCAGCAGCTGGCTGTTGCCAAACAGCAGCTTGGCCTGTCGCCGCAGGATAGCCTCGGTTCGCGCAGTAAAGCGATGGGGATTGCCCGCAACGTCGGCGCACAGTATGTGCTGTACAGCAATGCCACCGGCAACGTGAATTCACCGGTCCTGAAAATGCAGCTGATGCTGGTGCAGACGGGCGAAATTATCTGGTCAGGTAGCGGTGCCGTTACGCAACAATAAGCTCACGCGTGACGCGGTTCTGTCACGCTATTTTCCACACTATCATATCGTCGCCAGCCCTGATTATGCAGGGCTGAGCGGCAGTAGCTGCATCATCGCCAATGGTGAGCAGCGGCGGGTTTTGCGCCAGCACCACACGGCGCAGGCCCGCGAATTTCACTTCCTGCGTCAATATCACGCGCTCACGCGTTTACCCAGCACACTTGCCCCAAAGCCGATTTTTTATACATCTGGCTGGATGGCCGTTGAATTTTTCAGCGGAGAGGTGAAAAGCGTGCTGCCGCCCCCTCGTCAACTGGCGTCTCTCCTGTATCATCTGCATCAGCAGCCGCGTTTCGGCTGGCGCGTAACGGTGCTGCCGTTGCTGGAACGCGACTGGCAGCAGTGCCATCCTGCGCGACGCACGCCGTTCTGGCTGCGCATGCTGCATCGCCTGCAAAAGCAGCGAGAGCCGCAGCCGCTGCGCCTTGCGCCGTTGCACATGGATGTTCACGCGGGCAACATTGTGCATACGTCTGCCGGGTTGCGGCTGATTGACTGGGAGTATGCCGGGGACGGTGATATCGCGCTGGAGCTGGCGTCGGTGTGGATGCCTAACGCGCGTCAACGCCGTGACTACAGCGATGCGTACGCAGCGCTGGCGGGTATTGCGCCACAAGCGCTGTGGCAACAGATTTTACGCTGGCGGCCCTGGGTGTTAATGCTCATGGCGGGCTGGTATGAGTGTCGCTGGCAGCAGACCGGCGACCGGCAATTTATCACGCTGGCAGATGAAATTTGGTGTCAGTTAAAGGAAAAACGATAAGAGAGGTCAGTGTGGGTCCGGTAATGTTGGATGTAGAAGGCTACGAGCTGGATGCGGAAGAGCGCGAGATTCTGGCGCATCCGCTGGTGGGCGGCCTGATTTTATTTACCCGTAACTATCATGATCCCGCGCAGCTGCGCGAACTGGTGCGCCAGATCCGCGAGGCATCGCGCAATCATCTGGTGGTGGCGGTCGATCAGGAAGGCGGCCGCGTGCAGCGTTTTCGTGAAGGCTTTACCCGCCTGCCTGCCGCACAATCTTTTGCCGCCGTGCTTGGCGAGGAAGAGGGCGGGCGCCTGGCGGTTGAGGCCGGTTGGCTGATGGCCAGCGAAATGATCGCCATGGATATTGATATCAGCTTCGCCCCGGTGCTGGATGTCGGGCATATCAGCGCTGCAATTGGCGAGCGCTCCTATCATGCGGATCCGCAAAAAGCGCTGGCGATGGCGCGTCACTTTATCGACGGCATGCACAGCGCCGGTATGAAAACTACCGGTAAACATTTCCCCGGTCACGGGGCGGTCACCGCCGATTCGCATAAAGAGACGCCGCGCGATCCGCGTCGCGAAGCCGACATTCGCGCAAAAGATATGGCCGTGTTCCAGACGCTGATTACGGAAAATAAACTCGATGCCATTATGCCTGCGCACGTCATCTACAGCGACGTAGACCCGCGCCCGGCGAGCGGTTCGCCGCACTGGCTGAAAACCGTGTTGCGCGGTGAGTTAGGCTTCGATGGCGTGATTTTCTCTGACGATTTGTCGATGGAAGGCGCGGCGATTATGGGCAGCTATGCCGAGCGCGGTCAGGCATCGCTGGATGCGGGTTGCGATATGATCCTGGTCTGCAATAATCGT
>CAJYVI010000130.1 GCA_913778145.1 uncultured Pseudocitrobacter sp. | reverse complement strand
GTATGAATTTATCCCGTCAGGAACAACGTACCTTACACGTTCTCGCCAAAGGTGGCCGAATTGCGCACGTTCGTGATTCCTCAGGCCGCGTAACCTCCGTCGAATGCTACAGCCGCGAAGGGCTTCTGCTCAGCGACTGTACCCTCGCCGTCTTCAAAAAACTCAAAACCAAAAAACTGATTAAGTCCGTTAATGGGCAACCTTACCGTATCAACACCACCGGGTTGCAGAACGTTCGCGCCCAACTGGACAACCGCTAAGCAAGGAACTGAATTATGGATATCCCACGTATTTTTACGATTAGCGAAAGCGAGCACCGCATTCATAACCCCTTCACGGCAGAAAAATATGCCACGCTGGGGCGCATACTCAGGCTTACGCCAGAAATGCACATTCTTGACCTCGGCAGCGGCTCCGGTGAGATGCTTTGTACCTGGGCGCGCGATCATCAGATAACGGGTACTGGCGTTGATTTAAGCCCACTGTTCACCGAGCAGGCTAAAGCGCGTGCGCAGGAGCTGAAAGTGAGTGAACGCGTGAACTTTATACATCAAGATGCCGCCGGTTATGTGGCTGCTAACCCCTGTGATATCGCGGCCTGCGTCGGGGCAACCTGGATTGCCGGGGGCGTAGAGGGCACACTGGCACTGCTGCGTCAAAGTCTCAAACCCGGCGGTATAATGCTCATCGGCGAACCTTACTGGCGTCGAATACCTGAAAGCGATGAAATTGCACAGGCGTGTGGAGCAAACGCGACTGGGGATTTTTTGGCACTGCCCGAACTGGTCGGTTTGTTTGATGAACGTGGCTATGACGTGGTGGAGATGGTGCTGGCTGACCAGGAAGGCTGGGATCGCTATGAAGCGGCAAAATGGCTCACCTTGCGCCGCTGGCTGGAAGCCAATCCGCACGATCCGTTCGCACCGGAAGTACGCACAATATTAACGGAATCACCGAAACGTCATGTCACTTACACCCGTGAATACATCGGCTGGGGCGTCTTTGCCCTGATGCCGCGATAATCCCTCCCACAGCCGGGTAACACAGTTACCCGGCATCGCATACCCATACAAATATGACGTTTAATTCCTGCCGCATTTGATCACAAAAATGAAACAAATCGCCCTCTCTGTGCACGTTTCCTAAAAATGTAGATATTTTTTACTTATGGCTACGAAATGAGCATCACGCACTCTCCCTGAAACCTCAAGAGGATCGCTTCTGATGAATGCACTGACCGCCGTACAAAACAACACTGTCGATTCAGGCCAGGACTATAGCGGATTCACCCTCACCCCATCGGCGCAATCCCCGCGTCTGCTGGAACTCACCTTCAGTGAACAGACGACCAAACAGTTTCTCGAACAGGTTGCCGAGTGGCCCGTGCAGGCGCTGGAGTACAAATCGTTTCTGCGTTTTCGGGTAGGCAAAATTCTTGATGATCTGTGTGCGAATCAGCTGCAACCGTTGCTGTTGAAGACCCTGCTAAACCGCGCTGAAGGTGCGCTATTGATCAATGCGGTGGGGGTCGATGATGTGAAGCAAGCGGATGAGATGGTGAAGCTGGCAACGGCGGTAGCGCATCTGATTGGTCGCTCCAATTTCGACGCGATGAGCGGCCAGTACTACGCGCGTTTCGTGGTGAAAAATGTCGATAACTCAGACAGCTATCTGCGTCAGCCGCACCGCGTGATGGAACTGCACAACGACGGCACCTACGTGGAAGAGATTACCGACTATGTGCTGATGATGAAAATCGACGAGCAGAACATGCAGGGGGGAAATTCGTTGCTGCTGCATCTCGATGACTGGGAACATCTGGACCACTATTTCCGCCACCCGCTGGCACGTCGCCCGATGCGCTTTGCCGCACCGCCAAGCAAAAACGTCAGCAAAGATGTTTTCCATCCGGTATTCGATGTCGATCAGCAGGGGCGCCCGGTGATGCGCTATATCGACCAGTTCGTCCAGCCGAAAGACTTCGAAGAAGGCGTGTGGTTGAGCGAGCTTTCAGACGCCATTGAAACCAGCAAAGGCATTCTTTCTGTACCCGTTCCCGTTGGCAAATTCCTGTTGATTAACAACCTGTTCTGGCTGCACGGTCGCGACCGCTTTACTCCGCACCCGGATCTGCGCCGTGAACTGATGCGCCAGCGCGGCTATTTCTCTTACGCCACTCACCACTACCAGACGCATCAGTAAGCGCAAAGGAATTGAGCGGATGTATGATTTTGTGATTATTGGCGGCGGCATCATCGGCATGTCGACCGCCATGCAACTGATTGATCTCTACCCGGACGCGCGCATTGCGTTGCTGGAGAAAGAGTCTGGCCCGGCCTGTCACCAGACGGGCCACAACAGCGGCGTGATCCATGCCGGAGTCTATTACACGCCCGGCAGCCTGAAGGCACAGTTTTGCCTGGCGGGGAACCGCGCCACCAAAGCCTTTTGCGATCAAAACGGCATTCGCTACGACAACTGCGGCAAGATGCTGGTCGCCACGTCCGATCTCGAAATGGAACGGATGCGCGCGTTGTGGGAACGGACGGCGGCGAACGGCATCGAGCGCGAGTGGTTAAACGCTGATGAACTGCGCGAGCGCGAACCGAATATCACCGGGCTTGGCGGTATTTTTGTGCCGTCCAGCGGCATTGTCAGCTACCGCGAAGTCACGGCGGCGATGGCAAAAATCTTCCAGGCCAGAGGCGGCGAGATTATCTATAACGCCGAAGTCAGCGGCCTTAGTGAGCATAAAAACGGCGTGGTGATACGTACCCGTCAGGGTGGCGAATACGAAGCGTCAACGCTGATTAGCTGTTCCGGGCTGATGGCTGACCGGCTGGTGAAAATGCTCGGCCTCGAACCGGGCTTTATTATCTGCCCGTTCCGTGGCGAGTATTTCCGCCTGGCGCCGGAGCATAACCAGATTGTTAACCACCTGATTTACCCCATCCCCGACCCGGCAATGCCGTTTTTAGGCGTTCATCTCACCCGCATGATCGACGGTAGCGTCACCGTTGGGCCAAACGCAGTGCTGGCGTTCAAACGCGAAGGCTATCGCAAGCGCGACTTCTCGTTTAGCGACACGCTGGAGATTTTAGGCTCGTCGGGGATTCGCCGGGTGCTGCAAAACCATCTACGCTCAGGACTGGGCGAGATGAAAAACTCGCTGTGCAAAAGCGGCTATCTGCGGCTGGTGCAAAAGTATTGTCCCCGGCTTTCGTTAAGCGATCTCCAGCCCTGGCCCGCCGGTGTGCGGGCGCAGGCGGTATCGCCGGACGGCAAGCTGATTGACGATTTTCTGTTTGTTACCACCCCGCGCACGATCCACACCTGCAATGCGCCCTCCCCGGCAGCGACATCAGCAATTCCTATTGGTGCGCATATTGTCAGCAAGGTACAAACGCTGTTGGCAAGCCAGAGTAACCCCGGACGCACGCTGCGAGCGGCACGTAGTGTGGATGCCTTACACGCCGCATTTAATCAATAACCTTTGAAAACAGGAAGTAGCGATGAAACTGAACGACAGTAACTTATTCCGCCAGCAGGCATTGATTAACGGGGAATGGCTGGACGCCAACAATGGTGAAGTCATCGACGTCACCAATCCGGCGAACGGCGACAAGCTGGGTAGCGTGCCGAAAATGGGCGCGGATGAAACCCGCTCTGCTATCGACGCCGCCAACCGCGCCCTGCCCGCATGGCGCGCGCTCACCGCCAAAGAACGCGCCAACATTCTGCGCAACTGGTTCAATTTGATGATGGAGCATCAGGACGATTTAGCGCGCCTGATGACCCTCGAACAGGGTAAACCGCTGGCTGAAGCCAAAGGCGAAATCAGCTACGCCGCCTCTTTTATTGAGTGGTTTGCCGAAGAAGGCAAACGCATTTATGGCGACACCATTCCCGGTCATCAGGCCGATAAGCGCCTGATTGTGATCAAGCAGCCGATTGGCGTTACCGCGGCCATCACGCCATGGAACTTCCCGGCGGCGATGATTACCCGTAAAGCCGGCCCGGCGCTGGCGGCAGGCTGCACCATGGTGCTGAAGCCCGCCAGTCAGACGCCGTTCTCTGCGTTGGCGCTGGCAGAGCTGGCGATCCGCGCGGGCATTCCGGCTGGCGTGTTTAACGTGGTCACCGGTTCGGCGGGCGCGGTGGGTAATGAACTGACCAGCAACCCGCTGGTACGCAAACTGTCGTTTACCGGTTCGACCGAAATTGGCCGCCAGTTAATGGAACAGTGCGCGAAAGACATCAAAAAAGTGTCGCTGGAGCTGGGCGGCAACGCGCCGTTTATCGTCTTTGACGATGCCGATCTCGATAAAGCCGTGGAAGGCGCACTGGCCTCGAAATTCCGCAACGCCGGGCAAACCTGCGTCTGCGCCAACCGTTTATATGTGCAGGACGGCGTGTATGACCGCTTTGCCGAAAAATTGCAGCAGGCGGTGAGCAAACTGCATATCGGCGACGGGCTGGAGAAAGGCGTCACCATCG